>DASUGC010000252.1:0-6511 GCA_036274235.1 Vicinamibacterales bacterium | reverse complement strand
GGGCCGCGCTGAGCGGCTTCGATTGCGAGCTGGGCCTGTTGATTGTCGTGATCGAGCAGCGACTGCGGCGCCTGACGGTCGGCGCGGACCACACTCAGTGTCGCGCCGATGGCAATGGCAACGAGTCCCGCGCGACGAATCCTGCGGCCTGCGGCGGCGGACATGACGGAGCGATCGGCATTGTAGTCCGTTCGACTGGTAGCGCGCCGCCGGAAGCTGCTCGGACCCTCGACCTAGCGGGCTTCACCGCGAAGCCACTTGAGCAGCACGTCGCGCTCCTCGACGGTCATCCTCGGCGCGACCCTGTGAAGTACCTCGGCGAACGCAGCGATCTGCGCGGCTGTGGCCGGCCAGCCGCCGGAACCGCCGTCCGCGAGGGACGTCGCCAGTCGGCGCCTGGATGAATCAGCGAAGACGACGAACGGAATTCCGCCGGAGAAGTCCCAGCGCCCCATGAGGGACTTAGCGCCGACATTGGCGGCGAATTCCCGCTCGCGTGGGGTTGTCTTGACGGGTGAGACCTATCGAATCGGCGGCCGACGCAAGTTCAGAGTCGTACCGGCCTCCTGAATATCAGCCAGCCGCTCGTGCATCTGCCGCACCCCCTCAGTGAGCGACGCCGGCCCGGGCTGTAGGATCACCGTCGATTTGATCTCATAGATGTGCCCGTTCGCGACCGCCGGCACGGTCTGCCACCCGGGACGCTCCGCAATGCGACGCGTGTTCACCCGCTTGCCGCACCAGGAGGCAAAGATCACCTCAGGCGCGGCGTCGCGCACGCGATCTGCACTGACGATCCGATCCTTCGCAAGCGAAGCACGGGCGAGCTCCGGAAAGATCGGGTCGCCGCCCGCCACCTCCACCAGTTCTTCCACCCATCGGATACCGGAGATGAGCGGGTCGTCCCACTCCTCGAAATACACGCGCGGACGCCGGGAAAACCCCGCCGCCGTGGCGCGAATCGATGCGAGCCCTGCCTCGAGTTCAGTGGTCAGTACGTCCGCACGCCCGCTCAATCCGACGAGGCCGCCCAGCATCCGAATCATGCGCAGGATGTCGGCAATCGACCGTTGATTGAACGTCACGACGTTGCAGCCGCGGCGGATGAGTTCGGCCGCGATGTCCGCCTGCAGATCCGAAAACGCCAGCACCAGATCCGGCTCCAGCGCCAGAATCTTGTCGAAGCGCGCATTGATGAATGCCGACACGCGGGGCTTGCGGCGGGCTTCCGCCGGCCGGACGGTGTAACCCGACACGCCGACGACGCGATCGCCCGCGCCCAGCAGGTACAAGGTCTCCGTCGTTTCCTCGGTCAGGCAGACGATCCGTTGGGGGTAGTGCATAAGAGGCCGGGGCTCATTTTCCGTCGATGGATTGGAAAATGAGCCCCGGCCTCGTTTCTGGATCGGAAAATGAGCCCCGGCCTCGTTTCTTGGACGGAAAATGAGCCCCGGCCCGCGGGCGCGGCTAGCCCGGCGGGCGCGTCACCGGGTAGGTGAACTCAAAGGACTTCGCCCAGACGCCAAACGCCCGCCAATCCGCGACGAGCTCGACATTGAGGCGAACCGCTTTCACGGCGTCGCCAATCTGGAGGAGCACGGTGGCATAGTGCAGGCCTTCGATCGTGGCGCCCGGACTTTCATACCAGCGCCAGCCGAACGCGTTCGGCCCGGTCACGTACGCCACCTGCGTGACCGCGGGCGGCCGATGGTAGGCGGCCACAAATCCCTGGAGGATCCCGCCCATGGGCTTGACGGCTCCGGCGGCGTCGCTGATGGCGGTTTGCGCAATCGCCGCCTTGTTGCTCATCTGATCCGAGTAGGACGGCTCAGACGGAGAAATCTCCAGCGTGGTCAGCACCGGTGGACTGGACGGCTTCGGTTCGAGCACCTGGCCGTTCGCGTCAATCGGCCGCACCGTCACGTGGGCGGTCAGATGCTTCAGGGCGCCCAGCGCGGACAACGTCTGGCGGCCGGATAAGTCTTCGATCGCCGCAAACACACCCGGCGCCACGCTGAACGCCAGCTTGATCGCGCTGAACTGGTAGCCGGAAACCGGGTCGATCGAGTCGGTGCCGTCCTCGCCGGCGCGCGCCGGCATCACACCGGCGTAATAGGCGGTCTGCACCTCTGGCGGATTGGCCTGCCGCGCCGCGGCGTCCGGGCCGATGGCGCGCAGGCCGGGCTGCTGCGCGCCGCCACCTTGTTCAGGTTCTGCCCGCACGGCGGCGCCGAGCGCAGCCAGCATCAGCGCCCCCGTCAGGATGCGCACGTGTGTCAGTGTCATGGCCGCCCTCACCACGCGGGATACGTCTTGCCGTTAATGGTGTACCGCAGCGAGTAGTTCCACGCGAGTTTCGGCGTCCGCGTGGCATTTTGGTACCGGCTGTAGCTCTCGTTGTTCATCCACTTGTTCCGCCAGTACGTGGTCTGTCGGCCGGCGTGAATGAACACGCCTTTGGTCTCGGGGTTGATCAAGTCCCATTCAACCTCGGTCGGCAATTCGGGATAGGGCCACCAGAGTTCGCTGCTGCCGGCCATCGCACGCAACGCCGCGTACACATCCGCCGGGAATCCGGCCGGCCGCGACCACTCTTTGCCCGGGATCCGGCGATAGATGCCGACTTCCGCGCCGATGCCGCCGGGCATGTTCGCCGAACTCAGAAACCGCGGGCAGAAGCCCTTCCACAACTGGATCACCACCGGGTGTCCGTCGATGCGATCTTCCACGACGGCCGTCGAGTAATCCGGCCAGTGCAACGCCGCGAAACACGGCAGCGCGCGGCACATGACCTTCCAGGGCTCCGAGGTTTCGTCGAACCGGTAGTTGCCCTCGTTGTAATTGATCGCGGGCGCCTGCGTCAGTCTGAATCCGGCAAAGGCCGCGGCGGCGCTGATGAGCAGGTCGCGTCTGGAAAGGTTCAGCATGAGTTCCTCCGTCAGGGTTTGAGCGTGCAGGCGCCCAGGACCGGATTGGCCTGGGTGATGTACTTCCAGATGAGCGACGCGCTGAGCCGCACGGCTTCCGGCCCGAGCGCGGCCCATTCGGTGTCGGCTTCTCCCGACCGGGATCGGAGCGCCGCCAGTTCGGCCGCGGCCTCCGCCTGGAGTTCCTTGACGACGGCCTGTGCGACCCGGCGCTTGAGTTCCTGGAATTCCGCCGAAACCGTTTCTTTGCCGAGCGGCCACGGCAGTTTGAGATCCCGCGCCATCGACTCGACGACGGCCTCGACGCGCGCCTTGACCTTCGCGACCATGCGGGCCGTGCGTTCGTGCATCGACTCGCGCGTGTAGTTCTTCGTCACCACCACGTTGTGCATGGCATCGAGAATGTCGGCGGGCGCCGCATCCATGAGCAACGCCGGGTTCCGCGCCGGCCAGGAGCCGCGCGGAATGTCGCGGATCGCGTCGTTGCCGTTCGGCGCGGCCTCCATCGCGTCCGGGAATCCCAGGTCGACCTGCTGGCCCTTGAGCGACGGATCCAGCGCCTTGAGCACGTCCAGCATGACGGGCGTATGCCCGTGCGCGGCGTTCCGCGCATGCGCCGGCGAGCTCTGATCCTCGACGAGGTGGACCAGGTAGCCGAGCTTGACGAAGCCTTCGCTGACGCCGTTGTATCTGGTATTCGGTTTCTGCGCGTCGGCGAGCGCGTTGCCCCACGTGTTGACGTTGGTCATCGTGTAGGTCTTGCCCAGGGCTTCGTAGTCGCAGGTCACGTTGCCGGCGGCGTTGGTCGCAAACCCGCCCCACTCGCGCGACGTGCAGCGGTTGGACTTGAACTCGCCCAGGTCCAGCGTCGCCAGGACCACCGGGGAGCCGGTTATGCCGGGCACAGTGATATTGAGCACCGCGATCTCATCGTCCAGGCGCGGCCGGAAGTGGAACTGGAAGCGGCCCATCTTGAGCGGATCGGCGTTGTCGTAGTAGTCGTCTTCGTGTTCGGTGCCTACCAGAAGCGCGTTGGTGAGATCCGTCTTGCCGCCGGGCGGGCACTGCAGCCGTGGCTGCGCCTCGAGCAGCCAGGCGACGGCGGCCGTCGTGATGTTCTTGTGCGTCGGCACGGAGTGCGCGCCGCCCGCACTGACGATCAGGGCGGCGAACGCCCCCGTAAGCGCCCATCGTGTCGCAGTTGTCGCTCGCATGGCCTGCCCCGCCCCTTTGCGGGTCCCGGACGCGCGGCCGGGACCGAAATGGCCGGGCGGCGTCTACTCTGTCTGCGTAATCCGGAAGCGGAATCCGCAATCGGGGTGGGAGACAGTGCGACGTGACGTCCGGAACCGGCCGCCGGGGCCGCCCGGCGCGCGGAACCACGGAGAGCCACGGCGTCCGAGCGCGCGGAAATCGCCTTTGAGAAGGCCGGGCTTCGGGTGAAGAAGACCACCTGGTATGCCATAATTGGAGGTTCCTCCGCTGCCGCGGAGGCCCTCCATGCAACCCGGTGTCCTGCACGCGCTCGAGTTCGACCGCATCCGCGAAGCCCTGGCCCGCGAAGCGTCAACGGCCCTGGGGCGCGAGCGCGCGTACGCGCTGGCGCCGGCGACGTCGGCGGCCGACGTCAGGCAGCGTCTCGATCTCACCCTCGAGGCCGCCGCCTTTGAAAAAGGCGCGGCCAGCCTGGGGTTGGATGGCCCGGACGATCTGGCCGAGGTACTCGGCGCGCTCGAGATCGCCGATCAGCCACTGTTGCCCTTGCAGCTGCTGGGACTCGCCCGCTTCGTCTCGTCGGTGGGCTCGGTCGTCGATCGGGTTCGCGAAGCGCGCGCCACCGGGCTTGCCGCGCTCGTCGCGAACGCGCGCTCCTTCATCGCGGAGGCCGACGCCGTCCGCCGCGCGATCGAGCCATCCGGCGACGTGTCCGATGACGCGAGCCCTGCGCTGCGCGACATTCGCGAGCAGCTGCGACGCCAGCGGGCCAAGCTGCGCTCGACGCTCGAAGGGCTCGCGCGCGGCCGCGAATCGGCCAAGTACCTGCAGGACCAGGTCATCACCGACCGCAACGGCCGGTACGTGGTCGTCGTGCGATCTGAACACCGGGACGCCGTTCCCGGCATCGTGCACGGCGCGTCGGCGAGCGGCGCGAGCCTGTACGTCGAGCCGATGGCGACCGTCTCACTCAACAACGACGTCGTCGCGCTCGCGGATCGGGAAAAGCAGGAAGTGCACCGCATCCTGCTGGCGTTGACGGACGGGTTCCGGATGCGCGCGGAAGATCTGGACGCGCTGCTTGCCGCGGCGGCGGACCTTGATGAACTGCACGCCAAGGCGCGGCTGGCGCAGCGCGTGGACGGCATCGCGCCGGAAATCACCGCCGATGGAAGCCTGGAGTTTCGCGGCGCACGGCATCCGCTGCTGATTCCGGCGGTGCGCGACCGGCTGAAGGATTCCGGCGCCGAGGACTCCGGCCCGGCGACGGTGATTCCCTCGGATCTCGCGATCGCGGCGCCCAATCGCGCGCTGATCATTTCCGGCCCGAATACCGGCGGCAAGACTGTCGCGCTGAAGGCTTTCGGCCTGCTGGCCGTCATGGCTCAATCGGGCCTGTTGATTCCCGTGGAAGCCGGCAGCCGTCTGACGCCATTTCGCACTGTGTTTGCGGACATCGGCGACGAACAGTCGATCGCGGCCAGCTTGAGCACGTTCTCCGCGCACGTCGCCAACCTCGTCGCGATGGCGCGCGATCTGGAACTCCCGGCGCTGTTGCTGCTGGACGAAGTGGGCGGCGGCACGGACCCGGTTGAAGGCGGCGCGCTCGGCGCGGCCGTGATCGACTATTTCCGCAAGCGCGGCGCGGTCGTCGTGGCCACGACGCATGACGATGCGCTGAAGTCGTACGGCGCGACAACGGATGGCGTGGCCGTGGCGGCGTTCGGATTCAATGCCGAGACGTTCGTGCCGACGTACACGCTGCGATACGGCGCACCCGGCCGGAGCCTGGCGCTCGAAGTCGCGCGCCGCCTCGGCATGCCGGCCGCTGTCATCGCCGACGCGGAGAGCCGGCGTACCGGCCGCGAGTCGCTGCTGGCCGCGCATCTGGCGCGCGTCGATCGCGAGCTGGCGGTGGTGGAAGACGAGAAGCGCGGATTGCGCGAAGAACGCGAGGCGCTCGCGACTCAGCGCAGCTCGCTGCTCGAGCGCGAAAGCCGGCTCGCCGAACGCGAAGCGGTACTCAAGAAGCGGCTCGACGACAAACTGGCCGAGCGGCTGCGCGACGCGCGCGCCGAAGTCGATGCCGTCGTCACGCGCCTGCGCACGAAGGCGGACGCGCTTGCCGAGACGGCCGAGCGTCGCGCCGCGAGCCGCGCGCCGGTGCTGTCAACCGGGGAAGTGGGTTCGCTGCGCGCGGAGGCAAGAGCCGCGCTCGGCGAGATTGAGTCCGCAATCGGATCGCCTGCGGCCGCAACCGACGCGCCCGGCTTCGCCGAGGCGCCTCCGGCCGGTCACAAAGTGTGGGTGGCGGCGTTTGGCGCCGAGGGCATCGTGCGCGGCGCCCATGGAAAAGACGTCGAGGTCGA
>DASUGC010000251.1:0-9315 GCA_036274235.1 Vicinamibacterales bacterium | reverse complement strand
AGGCCTACGAGCTCGCCGAACCGCTGCGGCCCCCCGACAACGACGACGCGCGTTTGCGATGGAATGCGTGCGCGCGCGTGCTCAACGCGCACCCTCAACTGCTGAGTCGAGACGATGGCCAGCCGGTAATGATGAACGAATAGGCGTCGCGATCTCTTTCTTGTCGTTCACTTTGATATTCGGCGGGATCGCATATTTGAACCTTCCCACGAGCGCGCCTTTGCCGCGCACGTGCCCCGCCATCGCCGCCGCCACGGCGGCCCGCGTCTGCGCGACCGTCTGGCCGACCGGCTTGACGTCCACCATCGCATCGAGCGCGTATATTTCGAACACGTAGTGATGGATCGACCCGGTCCACGGCGCGGCGGGGCCCCGATAGTACGGACCGGTCACGGAAATCTGGCGCGATCCATCCGGCAGTTCCGGGCCTTGCGGCACGTGCTCCGGTAACTTGCGGAGCGTCGCGGGCAGATTCCAGACCAGCCAATGCAGCGTGTCGGTCGTGCCGTCGGCGTTGGTGGCGTCGATGTCGTGAACGACGAGCACCAGGCTTTTCGCCGTCTCGGGCGGTGAGGTCCACTCGAGCGGCGGTGACACTTCCGCACCCGCCTGCGTGTACTTCACCGGCATCAGCGCGCCGTCGATCCACGCGGGCGTGGACAACGTCATGGCGGTCAGCCCGCCGCGGCCGCCACCGCCGCCCTGCCGTTGTCCGCCCGGCGCGGGCGTGGCCGCAGGCGGCGCGCCGCCCTGTCGAGCCGGCGGCGTTTGAACAGCCACCGCGGTGGCCAGTCCGAGTGCCAGGATGACGAGGCTCGTCATTTGTAGTCCTTCGGCTGCGCCGCGCGCCAGATGTCATACCGCGCGCGCAGGACCTTGACCGGGTTCAAATCTTCGCCGGGTTTGATCGCGCCAGGGCCGCGATCGGGGCTGCCCGGGACATTCGGTTGCGCGACTTTGATGAACATCTTGTACGTACCGTTGTTGTGCGAATCGCCATTGGTATCGCCAGGCTCGCTCATCAGAATGTAAGCGACATGCGCCGTCTTCGCCGTGCAGGGATTCGCGGGCGTCGATCCATCCGCCGGAGGCGGCGGGCATGAGCAGCGACTATCGCCGCCGCCGGCATCGGCCGCCTCCATCGCCGCCATGACGCGATCGGTCAGCGCGCCTTTCGCTTCGACAAAGGCCTTCACCGCATTCGGCACGACTTCACCCGGCCGCAGGATGTTGCCCTGGATGGAATAGAAGATCTGCGTGCCCGGCACCTGTCCCTGGATGTCCTGCGACACGTACCCGTTGGTCAGCCCCGAATGCCCCGCGCTGCGGCCCTTCAAATCGAGAATCCCGAACTGCCGCGACTGGAACGCCGGATCGGCGCTGAGCATCTGCAGAATGACGGCCGGATCGGTCCCCTTCTGCAGCTCCTTGAACACCAGCATCTGATTGGCGTGCGTGCCGTCAACCGACGCCTGGCACGCCGCTACGCCTTTACCCGGCACGACGACGGCCTGAACGCCTGGCAGGAACGTGTCGTTGTTGTTCACGCAGGTGGCCGACGCAATCACGATGCGACGGGTCGCGAGATCGACCGCGATCACCGACCATGTCGCGTGAGCGACTGACGGCACCAGCAGTGCCACACATGCAAAGACTGGAATGAGGGGCCTGCGAAACAGAGCCATGGACACTCCCGAAGTGGTGATGACAGCGCAGTATAGCGCCCGCTCGAACGCCGCGAGGGTGGGGCCCAGCACCAACTAATATTAAAACGGCATACAGCCACCCGGAGGACTCCATGAAGACCTCCCTCGAGCCGCGAGTTTCGCCAGCCAGCCACGTCAGCTATGTCGTTCGCACCGCGCGCGAATCCGTCGCGATCGGAGATGACACGCCCGCCTTCACCATTCGCGTGCCGTCGATGCCGGCGTGGACCCGGCTGTGTCGCCTGGATGCCTACCGTGCCGCGCTCGCCTATCTCCACGGCGAATTCGACGTCGAGGGCGATCTCGTGGCTGCCGTCACGGCCTGGTCGCAGCAGGCCCGGCCGGCGCCGATCGCCGCGTCGCTGTTCTCGCTCGCCGCAAAGGTCCGGCCGGAACGCTGGTTTCAGCGGCGCAGCCGGGCGCAACGCAATATCGCGTTTCACTACGATCGATCAAACGCGTTCTACCGGCTCTTCCTCGACAAACGCCTCGTGTACTCGTGCGCCTACTTCGAACGGCCGGAGATGACGCTGGACGACGCGCAGGATGCGAAACTGGACCTGGTCTGTCGCAAGCTCGACCTGACGCGCGACGACACGTTCCTCGATGTCGGCTGCGGGTGGGGCGCGCTCGTGACCTGGGCGGTCGAGCGATTCGGGGCGCGCGCCGCCGGGTGCACGTTGAGCCGCCAGCAGTACGACGCTGCCGTGCGGCTGATCGGTGAGCGCGGCCTGACCGGCCGCGCACGGATCGAGCTTCGCGACTACCGTGAGATGGAAGGCCGTTTCACCAAAATCGCCTCCGTCGGCATGGTGGAACACGTGGGCCGCGCGCGCCTTCGCGGCTACTTCGCGGCGCTGGCCCATCGCCTGGCCGGCGGCGGCCTGCTGCTCAATCACGGCATCGCCAGGCCCTCGACCGTACGCCAGGACGCCGCCTCGCTGTTTCTGCAACGCCGGGTGTTTCCGGGCGGTGAGCTGGTGCCGATTGGCGAGATGATTGCCGCCGCCGAACACGCGGGCTTCGAAACGCTGGACGTCGAAAACCTTCGACCGCACTATGCGCGGACGTGCCGCGAATGGGTGGCCCGGCTGCGCGCGAACGAGGACGCCTGCGTCAGGCTGGTGGGCCGGGAAACCTATCGAACGTGGGTCCTCTACCTGGCGGCCTCGTCCACCAGCTTTGAGGAGGGCGCGACGGAAGTGTTTCAGGCGCTCTTCGCCAGGCGTGGCGAGGCCGTTCGCCGGCGAATGAGCCGGCGGTACATCTACCCGGCGTCAGCCGCGTGGCCGCCTCCGGAAGCCCCGAAGCTGACGGCCGATGACGACCAGGCCCGTCCCGAGCAGGAGCAATGAGGCCGGTTCCGGCGTGGCCGTCACGGCCGGGCCCGCGAGCGCGAAGATCTTGTCGGAGCCGTCATTGAAGTTGGTCAGGCCGAACGTCATGACCATGCTGGTGGTGCCGACCGGAATGAGGAACGGCTGATACTGCGAGCAGGTGGCCGTATTCCCCGTGCCGGTGACGGTCCCCGAGCAGCCCGCGGCCAGGACGAAGTCCGCGTAGCCCACGCCGTTCGATCCCTCGGGCACCTGAATGCCCGCGGTCAGGATGTAGTTGCCGATCTCGGTGTTGCTGCTGTTAAAAAAGCGAATCGTATAGTCACTCAACGTTTGAGCGCTGGCGTCCTGGTTGACGTCGAGGCCGAGAAAGAACGACGAGCCGATCGTCGACATCCACTGGGTGAATTCGGCGCCCGCGTATGTCTGGGTCAGAGGATTGGGCGTAAAAGCGGTGGGCGAATTGCCGGTGTCGCCCACAGGCGCAGGCCAGCCGCTCGGATCCTGCGGGCACGTGCCCGGCCCGTAAAACACACACGGACTGTTGGCCGTGTTCTGGTACGTCTGAAACGGCGCGGCATACACGGTGATGGAACTTGCCTCCACGGGCGCCGCGCTGCAGACGACGCAGGCCATCACCGCCAACCCGAAAACTTTCGACATTGCCCACTCCGGGGAATTCACCGACGCCTATCGTTCGGAGACAGGGTTCAACTTAGCCAGTCCCGTACCAGCGCCGAATCGCACCCGCGGCCCAAAAGCGCGATGTGCCGACCCAGGGACAGGATCGCGGCTGCTCAATGAAGCCGCGGCGGAGACCATAAAGTGGAGCCGGCAGACCTCGCGCCTATTTGACCAGCACGATCTCCACATCGTCCGGGTGCGTCAGGGCGCGGACACTCACGTCGTACTTATGCCGTTCGATAAGCAAGTCCAGCGTCGTCTCGCCGACACGCAGGCGCTCGATCCGGATTGTCTGAAGAAAACCGGGCAGGGTTGGACGATTGAATATGATCCGCCGCGCCGGGGCGTCAATGGACAGGCCGAGGCAGCCTTCCAGCATGAGAAAGACCGATGCCGCCGACCACGATTGCGGCATGCACGCCACGGGATACCGGACCGGGCCCTCACCTTTCCGCCGGGGAAATCCGCAATACAGCTCGGGCAATCGGCGGAGCTCCACGAACAGGCTGGCATCGAACAAATCTCCGAGCAGGCGGCTCGCCGCGTCCGTCAGGCCGTACCGGCCAAGGCCGGCCGCGATCAGGGCGTTGTCGTGCGGCCAGACCGATCCGTTGTGGTACGACATCGGGTTGTACCGCGCTTCATGGGTGGCCAGGGTCCGGATGCCCCAGCCGGACTGCAGGTTGGCGTCGAACAACTGCCCGGCCAGGCGGCGCGCGCGGTCAGTACTCACGATCCGCGAGAAGAGGCAATGCCCCGGATTTGACGTGCGGACGCGACACGGGCGTTTGTCGCCGTCGAGTGCCAGCGCATAGGTGGACAGGTCCTCGCACCAGAACGCCGCTTCGAAGCGATCGCGCAGCCGTTCCGCCTGCTGTGCGAGCTGGTCCGCGCGATCCGCATGCCCGAGCATGGCCGCCAGCGCCGACGCGCTTCGCTTGGCGTCGTAGACGTAGCCCTGGACCTCGCACAGCGCGATCGGCGGATCCGCGATGCGGCCGTCATCGTGAAACACCGAGTCAGAGGAATCCTTCCAGCCCTGCTGGACCAGCCCCTGCGGCGAGCGGGTGGCATACTCGACGAACCCATCGCCATCCCGATCGCCGTACCGGTCAATCCATTCCAGCGCGCGCTCGATGTGCGGCCAGAGGCCGGCGATGAACTCGCGATTGGCCGTTCGTTGAAAGTACGCGCCGGCCAGCATGACGAACAGCGGCGTGGCGTCGACGCTGCCGTAATAGCAATCGAAGGGGATTTCTCCCAGCGCGGCCATTTCCCCGCCACGGCGCTCGTGCAGGATCTTGCCGGGCTCGGCGTCGCGCTCGGGGTTGACGGCCGAGGCCTGTGTGGCCGCCAGATAGGCCAGGACACCCCGGGCGAGATCGGGATCGGCCCACAACAGCTCGAGCGCGGTGATCAGGCCGTCGCGACCGAACGGCGTGCTGAACCAGGGCACGCCCGCGTAGGGGTAGGGTCCCTGCGCCGTTTCGGTGGTCATCATGCGGAGGTCGGCCTGCGATCGCTTGATCCACTGATTGAACTGTTCGTTCGAAGTGAAGACGTCACAGCGGCGAGTCCTGGCGGTGGCCACCCCGGACGCGCTTCGTTGAAACGCGTCGTCGAAGTCTTCCGGCTCCGCGGCCGCGCCACAGGCGACGGTGACCAGAATCTGCGCGGTTTCCTGCGGCCTGAGCGTCACGTCGAACCGGGCCGAAGTCGCCGTCAATTCCTCGGGCACGCGCGAAAAGGTCAGACACGCCTGACGCCGGACGTGATCGAGGCCGAGGTACGGAAGCGTGACGGACTGGCCTTCCACAACGCCGGGAAGCGGCTGCCCGCGGCGCTCGCGGCGCATGCCGCGCACTTCGAAAATGTCGGCAAAATCGACCGCGAAGGTCACGTCGAGCGATGAGCTGATCGGCGACAGGCCATGATTGGTCAGCCGCCAGCACTCATAGCACGCGCCGTCCCACAGAAACTTCGATCGCAGCAGGTGGAGCGAGTCCCTGGCAATGCGGACGCTGTCTCCCGACACCAGGTCCGGATTCGTGAGATCGACCGTCAAGAGCTCGTTGTCCTCCTTGACGGTGGAGCTCAGGAGCAGCGGGCGGCGCCGATTCAGCCGCAGTTCAAAACGCGACAGGAAGCGCGTGCCGTCGTGGTACAGCCCCTGCTCGCCCAGGCCGTAGGGCACGACGTCGCCATACCGATCGAAGACCGCGAACGTGTCGCCATGCTTGAGGACCAGGGCCCGGTCGTCGGCGCGCGACGACGTGGCCAGGATGTAGTACTGCTCTTCGACCTTGATGACGTCATCCACGGGCAGGCTCTCCGTGCGGCCGGCGCTGGCTCGCCTGGACCACCAGCCGCTCGTACACGTCCACGTAGTCGCGGGCCATGCGCTCGGCCGTGAATCGCCGCTCGAACTCCGCGCGGCACCGCCGGCGATCGAAGCCGCGGGTCCGCTCGATGGCGGCAACGGCCTCGTCGACCCCACTCACGATGAATCCGGTGACGCCGTCCTCGAGGACCTCAGGCACCGACCCGGCCGAAAACGCGATCACGGGCGTGCCGCAGGCCATCGCCTCGATCATCACGAGCCCAAATGGCTCCGGCCAGTTGATGGGGAACACAAGCGCTCTCGCCCCGCCGAGAAAATCGTTCTTGTCGCGTTCGCCGATTTCGCCGACGAATTCCACTCCCGCGCCCCGAAGCAGCGGCTCGATGTCCTCCTCGAAGTACGCGCGATCGACGTCATCCACCTTCGCGGCGATCCGCAGCGTCAAGCCGGATCGGCGCGCGATCTCGATCGCGCGGTCCGCGCCCTTTTCGGGCGACACGCGGCCGATGAATGCCAGGTAGTCCTCGGGGGCGTCATGGCTGCGGTCATGACCGCGGTAGAGATCGACCGGCAACCCGTGGGGGACCGTGGCGATCCAGCGGGCGCCAGGGAGCGGCGACCGCTGCGCGTCTGAAATCGAGATCACGGGTGCGTCTGTGAACTCCCGGTAAAGCGGCGGAAGATCCGGCAGGTCGAGCCTTCCGTGGAGCGTCGTCACGTGCGGCACGGACATGCGCCGCGACACGGGGAAGTGCAGATAGTCGATGTGATAGTGAATGACGTCGAACCGCCGCGCCATCTGCCGGACGCGCTCGATCAGCAGGATGTGGTGCGCCAGTTGATCGACGCATTGATCGTCCAGACGAAGGGACCGGGGCGTGACGGCCACCAGCTCTGCGGCTGTCTGTGAGTCGCCACTGGCGAACAGCGTCACCTCGTGACCTTGACGCACGAGTTCCTCGGTCAAGTACGAGACGACGCGCTCCGTCCCGCCGTACAACTTCGGCGGCACGCTTTCATACAGCGGAGAGACCTGCCCGATTCGCATCGCGCACTCCGATCGATCTGTGTGCTCTCTCTTACATAGGATGCGTCCGCGCGCGTGTCAAGACGCACGCGCTACCACTTCATCGGGCGGCTCGGCAGGCGACGACCCATGAATGGCAACATCGTTCCATCGCGGCACATTGATGGATGCGGAGAATCCTGGCGCGCACCTTGCACCCCGCCACACCATGGCCACCCACGCCGCGAGCGCCGGCAGTGGACGCGGCGTGGCCGTCATCGGCCTGCTCGCCGTCTCAATGCCCGCACCGGCCTCTGGCCAGACGACGAGGCGCGCATGTTCCTTGGCGTCGGAATGAAGTTCGTGGTTTCCGCGGACAGGAAACAGTAATCGCCGGGCTCAAGCCCGGCGATTACTTGCGCGAAAGGATCGCGGCGAGCTGCTTCTGCACGCCCGCGATGGCGGTCTCGACCTGCTTGGCGTGATCCTGCGCGGTCCCGAACAGGCCCTGCGCGGAAGCGATGGCGCTTTCCGTCAAATCCGACCCCACGAAGTTGCGCAAATCCTGCAAATCCCCCATGAGCGTCACGAGGAGGCCTCGCCCCTCGGTCATCGTCTTTGTCAGGCCGTCGTGCGCGGTCATCAGGGCCGTACGGCGGCTTTCGCTTGCCTTGCGGAGATCGGGGTTCTGAATCGCGGCCGCTTCCTTCTGCCAGGCGACAAAGTAGTCCTTGCCCTTGGCGCGCATCTCGGTCGCGCGCTTCCGGACATCCTGCGTCTTGGCGTCCAGATTGCTGATGGCTTTGTCGAAGTCGCCGAACGCATCTTTCAGGTTGTCGCCCCTGGCGGAGGCGAGCGCCCGCAGCGACGTCATCGTCTTGTTCAAGTGGTCCGACACGCTCTTCAGCTCGTCGGCGGTATCCTGCATCTTCTCGAGGAATGCCTCCGCGCGCTTGAAGGACTCCTGCGCGCGCGCCGGCGTCTGGGCGACCAGCGCGAGCACGGCGATGATGGCCAGGCGGGATACGGTTCTCATGGATCCTCTCAGGAGCGGGTCAGCGCCGCCAATGATTCGTCGAAGAGCGAGACGATCGTGTCGGCCTGATCGCTCGTGAGCACGAGCGGCGGCGCAAAGCGGACGGCGTTGCGGCCCGCGCCCAGAATCAGGACGCCGCGCTTGAACATTTCATGTACGAGCCGGTCGCGTTCGGTGGTGGCGCGTTCCTTGGTCTCGCGGTCACGCACCAGCTCGACGCCAATCATCAGCCCCTTGCCACGCACGTCGCCGATGAGGGCGTGTTTGTCCTTCAGCGACTGCAGGCGCCCGAGCAGGTGCGCGCCGACGGTTTCGGCGTTCTTGATGAGCCCGTCTTTCAGGATCTTGATCGTCGCCAGCGCGGACGCCGAGCTGACCGGATTGCCGCCGAATGTCGAGGCGTGCGCGCCCGGCGGCCATGTCATCACGTCCGCGCGGGCGGCCGTGATCCCCAGCGGCAGCCCCGACGCGATGCCCTTCGCGATCGTCACGATGTCCGCATCCACGCCGAAGTGCTCGCACGCGAACATGCGCCCGGTCCGCCCCATGCCGGACTGCACCTCATCGGCAATCAGCAGCATGCCGTGCTGGCTCGTCAGCGCGCGCAGCCGTTGCAGGAACGTGGCCGGCGGCACGACATAACCGCCTTCACCCTGGATCGGCTCGACCAGAATCGCCGCCACTTCGTCTGGCGACACGAGGTGCACCAGGATCTGATCTTCGACGAACGCCAGGCACTCGGCCTCGCAGCTGTCGGACTTGAGGCCGACCGGGCACCGGTAACAGTTGGCGTACGGCGCGTGATAGACACCCGGCATCATCGGCCCGAAGCCTCGACGTTGCACGTACTTGGACGACGTGACGGCCATCGCGCCGGTCGTGCGGCCGTGGAACGATCCGAGAAACGCGATGATGTTGAAGCGTTTGGTGGAGTACTTGGCCAGCTTGAGCGCGGCCTCGATGGCTTCGGCGCCGGAATTGCTGAAAAACGATCGCACCTGCCCGGTGCCGCCGCCGACGGGCGCGATCTGGGCGATCTGCTCCGCCAGTTGCACCTGCGGCTCGTAATAGAAGTCCGTACCTGACATGTGCAGGTACTTCCCCGCCTGTTCGGTAATGGCGCGGACGACGTCCGGGTGGGAGTGGCCGGTGCCGTTGACCGCGATACCGGCGGCGCAATCGAGGAACACGTTGCCGTCCACGTC
>DASUGC010000250.1:0-5686 GCA_036274235.1 Vicinamibacterales bacterium | reverse complement strand
TTCTCAGATTGTTCACACGGAACTGTTGACTCGTATCGAGGCGCAGCTTGAGCAGGTTCCTGAGCGATGCGAGCTCCTGAAGATCCGCGATCCGGAACTGATTGCTGTTGGCGCCCTCGCCTGTCGCCGTAATCATCCACTCCGCGACGTGGCCTCGCATGTCCTGGCTGACGAGCACGTCCGCGAGGATGTCGTAACTCGCGCCTTTCGGCCGGCGAAGCCGCTCCTTGACGACGGCGCGGGTCGCCGCGCCTTTGCCGACCGTGGCGGAGAACCTGTCGATCGCGGCCTGTGAAATACCCGGGACGGCAATCGCGCGGAAGTCATCGACGCGGCCGCTGCTGATCGCGCGTTCGAGACTGAGCAGCAGCCGGCCGACGAGATCGGGGGACTGCGCGGCGGACTGGACGTCCTGCGCGATCGGTTGCGCCTGCAGGAAAACGACGATCGCGAGGATCGCCAGGCGCTTCATGGATCAGGCCTCGGCGGCGGCGGCCGGCACGGATCGGCTGAGCACGAGCGCCGTCAGATCGTCCGCCAGGCGCGCATCGGCGGCATAGGCGGTGACCGCCGCAAGAATGGCGGAGCCAACCTGAACGGGATCGCTGCCCGCAGTCCGCGCGATCACCGCTTCGAGCCCCGATTCCTCGAATGCCTTGCCGTCGGGATTCTCCGCCTCCGTAATGCCGTCGGTGTACAGCACCAGCATGTCGCCTGGTTGCAGCGTCAGTTCGCTCGTCTGATACGTCGCCGTTTCGAACATGCCAAGCGCGAGGCCGTGCGCCGCCTCCGCGGCCGCGCGGTCGAACCGGCCGTCCGCCCGCCGGATCACGGGCGGGAGGTGCCCCGCATTCACGAACTGCAGCATGCCTGTACCTGGATCGTAGATCGCATAGAAGAAAGTAATGAAGCGCGATGCCGGGCTGTGTTTGGCCACCTGCACGTTCAGCCGTTCGATGAGTTTCGCGGCCTCCAGGCCCTCGTCGACAAGTGTCCGGAGCATGGCCAGCAGCAGCGCCATGAGCAGGGCGGCCGGGCTGCCCTTTCCCGCCACGTCCCCGATGGCCAGGACGAGCCGGCCGTCCGGCAGCGGGATGATGTCGTAGAAGTCGCCGCCCACCGTATTCGCCGGACGGGTGACGCCGCACGTCACGGCGTCGCCGGCCTGGCGCAAGCCGGATGGCAGCATGGCCAGCTGAATATCGCGGGCGATTTCGAGTTCGCCCTTGAGCGACAGGCGATCCGCCACTTCCATCAGGATGAGCAGGTTTACGGCAACGAACCCGAGCAGCAGCCAGATGGCGCCCGGCTCCCACGTCGGCAGCGGCAGCGACAGCGTGAACGGGAAAAGGAGCAGCCGCACGCCGCCGAAACCCTCGAACAGCATGATGGCGCCCAGGGCGGTGGACACGATGCTGATGCCATAGAGCAGGCGGCGCGCCGGCGACAGGCGCGCGGTGAATCCGGACAGGACGAGACGCGTCCGCATCGGCCAGCGCCGGTACCAGGGCTCGGCATCGAGTTTTCGAGCGTCAACGTGGCGGGTGAAGTAGCGGTAGGCCTCGGCGGTGTCGCGCGTGAACAGGCGCTGGAAATCCGCCGGCGTGACGTCGGCCGTGTAATGGTCCAGCAACGATCTGGCGCGGCCCTGGCGAGCCATGGGGATGATGGATTCGACGAGCCTAGATCAGGCCCAGTTCCGCCCCGACCTTCTTGAACGCGTCGAGCGCGAACTGCAGCTCGTCGCGCGTGTGCGCGGCGGTCACGATCGTGCGGACGCGGGCCTTGTCGCGGGCGACCGTCGGATACGCAATGCCCTGCGCAAACACGCCTTCCGCGAAGAGCCGGTCCGACAGCTTCATCGCGCGCGCGCCCTCGCCGGCCATCACCGGCGTGATCGGGCTCTCGCTCAGGCCGGTGTCAAAGCCCAGGTCATTCAGGCCCTTCTTGAAAAAGCGCGTGTTGTCCCACAGCCGCTCGATGATCTGCGGTTCCTTCTCGAGCACATCGAGCGCGGCGATGCACGTGGCGGCCACCGACGGCGGATGCGACGTGGAAAACAGGAACGGGCGGGCGCGATGATAGAGAAAATCGATCAGCGCTTTCGATCCCGCGACGTACCCGCCGAGCGCGCCCATCGCCTTGGACAGCGTCCCGACCTGAATATCCACGCGCCCATGCACGTTGAAATGATCGATGGTCCCGCGCCCGTTCTTCCCAAACACGCCGCTCGCATGCGCGTCGTCCACCATCATGATGCAGCCGAATTCTTCGGCGAGGTCGCACAGGCCCGGCAATGCGCCGACGTCGCCGTCCATGCTGAACACGCCGTCGGTGATGAGCAGCTTCCGCTGGCCGGCCGGCAAATCCTGCAGGATCTTGCGCGCCGCATCGAGGTTCTTGTGCGGAAAGACCTTGATCGCCGCCTTGCTCAGCCGGCAGCCGTCGATGATGCTGGCGTGATTGAGCTCATCGGAAATGATGACGTCTTCTTTCGTCAGGATCGCGGACACCGTGCCGGCATTCGCCGCGAATCCGCTCTGAAAGACCACGACGGCTTCGGTCTTCTTGAATGCCGCAAGCCGCCGCTCCAGCTCCATGTGGATTTCCATGGTGCCCGCGATCGTCCGCACGGATCCGGATCCCACGCCGAACTCGCGGATGGCCGCGATCGCGCGCTCGATGAGCAGCGGATGGGTTGTCAGGCCCAGGTAATTGTTCGATGACAAGTTGACGACCGACTTCCCGTCGATCGGCGTCGTCGCTTCCTGCCGGCCGTCGAGGATGCGCAGGGAGCGATGCAGGCCCTGCGCGGTCAGATTGTCGAGTTCAGTGGGGAGAAATGAGAGCGGATCGGGGCGCATGGGCGATCAGTATAGTTGGAACTGAGAGAACTGAGGGAACGACGGGAACGACGGGAACGACGGGAACTAAGAGAACTCTCAGTTCCCGTCGTTGCCTTCCGTGCGCTTCTTGTATTCGAACCGCTCGCGAATGATGACCTGCACAATCGCGGCGGTCGGGACTGAGAGAATCGCGCCGACGAGGCCGAGCAGTGACGATCCCAGCAGCAGCGCGACGATGATCGAGACCGGACTGACGCCCACCTGGCGCTCCATGATGCGCGGGACCAGGACGTTGCTTTCGATGAACTGCTGGATTGACGAGTACGCGGCGACCAGGAGCGCCGTCTGCGGCGAGATCGTCCAGCCGAGGAGCACCGCGGGAATAGCCGCGAGCAACGGGCCGATCACGGGCACGAATTCGCCGAGCGCGGCGAGCAGGCCGAGCACATAGAAGTACGGGACGCCGATCAGCTTGAACGCGATCGTCGCGGCCACGGCGACGATGCCGGCGAGCAGCAACTGGCCGCTCAGCCACGCGCCCACCTTGTGCGTGACCGAGCGCATGATGCGATCGACGCGCGGCTGATGCTCCGGCTTCACCAGCGCCAGCATCCAGTTGTGCAGGTCGTGCGACTCCAGCAGCAGGTAGAACGGCATCAGCAGGATCGTCAGAATCTGTCCGAGCGCGCCGACCGTCAACTGCAGCACGCTGTACAGGCTCGTCAGGGCCATGGACGGCCCTTCCATGTTGGAAAAGAAATCGCTCCAGGACGTGCCCGGCTTCATGACACCCCGCGCGATGAGCGACGACTGCATTTCGTCGGCGTACGTCGGCAGATTGACGATGAACTGCTGCAACTGCTGCACCAGCGGCGGGACCACCATCGCCAGAATGAGCACGACGATGACGAGGAACGCGATGTACAGCGCGAGGATCGCCAGCCATCGCGGGATGCGCCGGCGACGCCCGTCAACCCACCGGCTGCGCTCCAGGATGCGCACGGCCGGGCTCAGGCCAATGGCGAGCAGCGCGCTGAAATACAGCGTCATCAGCACTTCGCGCGCGGCATAGATGCCGAGGGCGATCGCGACGCCGACAATCGCCGTGATGACGGATCGTCGAATGACGCGATTGGTTTCGTCGGCGGTCATGCCAGATAGCGGCTCGTGAACGCGGCCATGTCGTCGTAGATCGCGCTGAGCTCATCCAGCGGCGCGAGAAACACGACGCGGAAATAGCCTTGATCAGCCGGCAGCCCGAAGCCCGATCCATAGACGCAGAGGATGCCGGTCTCGCGCAGGAGCGCCAGGATGTAGTCCTCGTCCGTCCGCCCCCGCGGCAGCCGGACGCGCGGCATCGCGTAAAAGGCCGCGCTCGGCGCGACGACTTCCATGCCGGGCACACGGCTCAGCCGGGAAACCGTCAGATCCGCGCGCGCCCGCAGCGCGCTCACGAACTCGCGCTGATGCGAGCGATCGCCGGTCAGGGCCGCGTGAATGCCGTACTGCATCGGACCGGGACTGCAGAGCCGTCCGTCCGCGAGTTTCCTGATCGCGCCCAGCACGTCGTTCAGACGATCGGTGCGCCCGACGGTGAGCCACCCGGCGCGCCAGCCCGGCGCGAGATACGCCTTGGACAGCGACGAGAACGACAGGATCGGCGCGTCCGGATCGAGCGCGCCCATCAGCGGCGTGGGGCCGTCGAATCCAAGATCGCTGTACACCTCGTCCGCCAGAATGGGGACGCCGGTCCTGTTCGCGAGGTCGATCAACGATCGCCGGAACGACTCGGGATACACGGCGCCCGTGGGATTGTTGGGATCGATTGACACGATGGCGCGCGTGGCCGGCCCCACCAGCCGCTTGATGTCGTCGAGGTCCGGCAGCCAGCCGTTGGATGGGTCGCAGCGATAGAAGACCGCGCGCGCGCCGATCTTCGCGAGCACAGCGGTGTACAGCGGGTAGGTCGGCGTCGGCACCAGCACTTCATCGCCGGCGTCCGCCAGCGCGCCCAGTGCGAGCTCAATCCCTTCGGACGTGCCCGACGTGAGGATCACCCGATCTGCCGCCATCGGCACGCCGCGGCTGACGTACTCGGCGGCCACCGCCTCGCGCGCCGGCTCGACGCCGGCCGACGCCGTGTAGCCATTGTGACCATCGCGCATCGCGCGCGCGACCGCTTCGATTAGATGGGGCGGCGTCTTGAATCCAAAGGGAATCGGATCGCCAATGTTGAGGTACCGCACCTTCCGCCCCGCGGCCTCGACCTTCTTCGCCTCGATGACGATGTTGCGGATGGCGTACGTAAAGGTACGGATGCGGGCGGCAGGACTGATCGACGTGCCGATCGGCATGGGGGGATCTTAGACGAATCAGTTGGCAGGCTGCAGGCAACTTCGCTTATCCGCATTGCGGTCGCCGTGGCACAATCGCGGAGCATGCCTGCCATCGGCCTGTTTGTCCTCCGATTCGGCCTGGCACTGGTGTCGGTGACGCACGGGTTGCACACGCTGTTTGGCGTGATGGGCGGCCCGGGATCCGGCGTCGGGCCCGGAGGACTGAGCCAGACCGGCGCGCAGTTCACGGCCATGGGGATGCCGGGCGGATTTCTGATTGCCGTTCTGGTGGGCGTGGCCCAGGTCGTTGGCGGTGTCCTCATCGGCGCCGGATTTCTCGTGCGGTGGGCCGCGGTGACGCTCGGCGCGCTGACGGCGATGGTGGCCTGGAAGAGCCAGGCGCCGTGGGGCTTCTTCCTGAACTGGGTGCTCGAGCCGGGGCGCGGACATGGCATCGAGTTTTCGGTCGTGCTGTTCACGGCATACATGTGTCTCGCGTTGACC
>DASUGC010000249.1:0-11550 GCA_036274235.1 Vicinamibacterales bacterium | reverse complement strand
TGAACGGATGCGGATCCTATTTGCGGCTGACCGGCGGGACGATGTTGTTCATCCGATAGTTCGACACGAGCTTGCCGTAGTGCTCGCCCTGATGATCCAGCCACCCGACGAGCAGCGGCTTGGGCTGGCTCTTGACCAGCGGATCCAGCCGAGCTTGGCGTCCGGAAAAACCGTGTCCTTCGCCATGGTCAGGATTTTGTCGTGCAGTCCCTTCCAGGAGTTGTAGAGAGCGGTTTCGTAGGTCGGTGTCGCGGGCGCCTGCTGCGCCGCGATGGGTGGGGTGAAGCCGAGGATCAAGCCGCACAGGACAACGCCAACGGTCGCTTTCATGGAACCTTCCGCTGGTGAGACGGTGAAAGGAGCTTGTCAGTTCAGCCGGCGTTCATGGCGCGCTGCACCTCATTCAATTCGTCGATCAACCGATCGATATCCGCGCCCTTCACAAAAAATCCCGCCGCTCCAGCGTCCTCAATGGCGTGCGGCCCGTGCGGCCGTGGCTCGACGGAGAGCCCGTAGATCCGGATTGATGGCAGCTCGGCACGGATGCGCTGTGTGGCTTCCACGCCGTTCATGACGGGCATGGACACGTCCATGAGGATCACGTCCGGCGCGCAGCCGGAGGGATCACGTCTTGCAGCGGCAAACCCTCTATCTGCTGACGCGTGAGCCCTGCGGTTTCGAGGCCCGTCGGGGTCACGGACAGGAGCCGGAATTGCCCGTCTTCCTCGACGCGGATGTAGAAGACGATCCCGGGGATCTGGTCGTAGATCGCCGCGAGCGCCCGTTCTTGCGGTGTCAGGCTTGTCGTCATGCCGCCGACGGCACGACTGTGACTCAAGACACGAGACTGTTCAAGGGCGTTCCAACAACGCCCGGACTCAAGCAGACCGGGCGAAGGCAGATGGCGTTACTTCACTCTCAGATTCTGCGTAACGTTGCCCATGCGATGGGCCTCACGACTGTGAACGACTGGTGGGGTCGGCTCTTGCAGCGGGGTCATTCGGGTCGGCGGTGCGGTACCGCCCGGGCGACTCCATGACAGACCATCCTTCTTTCACCAGCGCGCGATTTCCGCGACCCGCCTCCGGGCGCGACAGTCCAGTGACGCGCGCCAGCTCACCGGGAATCGTCAGGCGCGCGGTGGTCAGGAAACAGCGCGCGATCTCGCGCACGGCGGCGTCGCGATTGACTCGTCGTCGCAGTTCATCTGGAAAACGGCCGACCGCCAACGTCCAGATGTATGTGAAGGTCGGCTCATAGACGACGTCGGCGGGGATGACGAGCATCGCGGCTTGCAGCTCGTCGAGCGCGCGCGTGAAGGTGGCGCGATCCTTTACGCGTGAGTCCGCGCGCAGGTCCGCGGTGCCCATCTCCCATTCGTGGCGGAGGACCCTGAGAATCGCCCGCGCGGGCCTGCTCAACCGGCGGGTCTCATCGGCGCGACGGACGCCCCAGATCGCCTGGAAGCACGGCAGCAGCCGCGGCGCGATGAACGTTGCCTTGCCGCGCGCCAGTTTGCCGTAAAACACGTTGCCGCGTCGGAGCAACTGGTCCTTGAGGTGCCAGGCCAGCGAGGCCTCGGGATCTTTCTGCACATTCCGCGGCATCACGGCATCGCGCCGGCCACAGACGGCGACATACAGCGATGGGCCTGGGCGACGGGCATCGGTCAGACACGACGCAAAGCCGACGCGCTCTATAAAGCGCTCGGCATCGAGCACATTCGCAATTGCGCGCGCCGGCTCGCGGCACCATGCGGCGTCGCGCAAGTCTTCGATGTCGGGTGGAAGCGTGTCTTTCGACGGCCGCACAGCATCTACACTTTACTTGGCGCGTTTCACCGACGTCAGCCGCACTCGCTCGACAAGCCGGTCCGGCGCCGCCTGCAAGGGCTTCTCCGGACCTGCCGTCAGCGTCGCCCCGAGCGCAATCGTTCCTGTCCCGCGACCGCTCGCGTCCACGTCCAGCTCGATGACGCTGAAGGGATACGCTGACATGTTCACGGTAATCAATCGTTCGAACGCTCGAAGCGGCCGGATTGCAATCGCCATGATGTGTTCGTGCCTGTCCGGTGTCGTGGTCGTGCGCGCGTAGTAGATGGGGTCGCCCGCCAGATCGAGCGCGCGAATCGCGCCGATGCGGGGCAGGTCGCGCAGGATATTCGAGGCCTCCATCTGCCGATTCGTCGCCAGAGGGCCCGCGAGCTTGTCGTGCTCGTCTTCGGTGGACCAGCGGTCGATGTCGATCTGCACCAGCGTCGCAACGGGCCCCTGGTCGCCGCCGACGTTGAGTGCATTGGCGGTGAATCGGGCCACGGGTGCCGCGCCGCGGGCAAAGGCCGTTGTCAGGACAATGATCGCGGCGATGAGCAGGATGGTCTTCATGGGGCCCTCTTCACCCAGCCTACCGCCGATCGCTGGTGGTGTCAGTTCACGCGGAGACGGCGGGAGGACGAAGCCAGGGCGTTCTTTCGTGTGAGCTGGCACAATAAGCTGGAATCTTGAGAATCGATGTCTACGACTCGGCCGCCGATCTGGCCGATGCGCTGGCCGAGCGTGTCGTCCGCGCCATCATCGCCAAGCCCGGCATCAATCTCGGCCTCCCGGCCGGTCGCACCCCGATCGCGCTGTACCGCGCGATTGTGGCGGCGAGTCGAGTCCAGGACGTGGATTGGTCCCGCGTGCGGACCTTCAACATTGACGAGTTCGTCGTCCCGGCTTCGCCCGCCGGCAGCCACGACTCCCGAGGTCCGTTCGAGCGGTTCATTCACCGTCATCTGCTGGATCTCGTGAATGTGGCGCCGTCGAATATCGAAAGTCTCAACGGGCAAGCGCCCGATCTTGCCGCCGAGTGCGATCGCTACGAGCGCGCCATCGTACGAGCCGGCGGCCTGGATCTGCTTCTGCTCGGCATCGGCGCCAACGGCCATGTCGGTTTCAATGAGCCCGCGGCCTCCCTGCACGATCGTACGCACGTCGCCACGCTGGCCGAAGCGACGCGTCACGCGAACGCGCACCTGTTCGGAGACGATGCGTCGGTCGTGCCGCAGCAGGCGTTGACGATGGGCATCGGGACGATCATGGATGCGCGGGAAATTGTGCTGGTCGCCACGGGCAGCGAAAAGGCCGCCGCGGTCACTGCGATGACCACCGGTCTGATGGCGCCGCAGGTACCGGCGTCGATGCTGCAACCGCATCCCAACCTGACCGTGATCCTGGATCGAGCGGCGGCTCGGCGGTGACACCTCACCCTGGCTTGCGGCGTCCTCCCCGCAACCGCCGCCTCGCCGCCGCCAGCTCGCGCCGCTTCTTGTGCGTCAGCGGCGGATAGTGCAGTTTCATGCTTTCCATCGCTTCGATGATCACGTGGGCCACGGCCAGGCGGGTGAACCATTTCTGATTCGCCGGGATGATGTACCAGGGCGCATAGCGCGTGCTGGTCTCGCTGATCGCGGCCTCGTACGCTTTCATGTACTCCGGCCACTTGCGGCGCTCGGCGATGTCGTTGCGCGAGAACTTCCAGTTCTTCGCCGGGTCGTCGAGCCGCGACAGGAACCGGCGGCGTTGCTCGGACTTGGAGAGATGGAGAAAGAACTTTCGGATGACGGTGCCGTTGCGGCACAGGTAGCGCTCGATGTGGCGGATGTCTTCGAATCGCTCTTTCCAGATACGCGCCGTGACGCGCTCGCGCGGCAGGTGCTCCGACTCGAGCAACTCCGGATGCACGCGGACCACGAGCACTTCTTCGTAGTACGAGCGGTTGAAAATGCCGATGTGCCCGCGCTCGGGCAGCGCCTTCAGGCATCGCCACATGTAATCGTGCGATCGTTCGCCGGTTGAGGGCGGACCAAAGGCGTGGACCATCGTGGCCTTCGGGTCCAGCCCGCGCATGACGTGTTTGATCGCGCCGTCTTTCCCCGCGCCGTCCATGCCTTGAAAGATCAGCAGCAGCGACCAGCGATTCTGCGCAAACAGCAGGTCCGTGAGGCCCGTCAGGCGCGCCTGGCTCTTTCGCAATTGGGTCCGCGCGCGCTTGCGTGAGGTCAGCGGGCCGGTGTCATCGGGGTCAAAGCGGGCCAGATTGACCCGGGTGTGCGGGCGAACGAGAAAACGGCGCGTATCGATCCGGCGCATGGCTGCCTGAGGGACTTGAGCAAGAGCCGTGCCGGGGAGAAAGGCGCGAAGTGGGCATATCAGTTCACACGGAGGTAGGGAGGGACGGAGATACGGAGGATCTTTGGGAACTGACTTAAACTAGCGCCGCCCGCATGGCTCTACAGTCCGGCAGTACCCTCGGCCAGTACCAAGTCATCGCCAAACTGGGCGAAGGCATGGGCGCCCGCGGCTCCGGCCCGAGCGCAGACCGCGGAGCGCGCGAGGGCCGAGCGAATGGGGGTGGGGCCCCATTCGCGCTGGAAGAAAGATGGCACCCGAGCCCATGCCGCTGACCGCAGGAACCAGACTCGGCGCCTTTGAGATCATCGCCAAGCTCGGCGAAGGCGGCATGAGCGCCCGCGGCTCCGGCCCGAGCGCAGCCCGCGGAGCGCGCGCGGGTCGAGGGAATGGGGGTGGGGCCCCATTCGCGCTGGAACAAAAGATGACTCCGAGCCCATGCCGCTGACCGCAGGAACCAGACTCGGCGCCTTTGAGATCATCGCCAAGCTCGGCGAAGGCGGGATGGGCGAGGTCTACCGCGCCCGTGACACCAAGCTCGGCCGTGAAGTGGCGCTCAAGCTGTTGCCGGACTCGTTCACGAGCGACCCGGAACGACGCGCGCGGTTTGAGCGTGAGGCGCGCACGCTCGCGTCGCTCAATCACGGGAACATCGCGCAGATCTACGGCATCGAAGATCCATCGACATCGGCTCGGGGCGCCCTGGTCATGGAACTCGTCGCGGGCGACGACCTGTCCGCGCTGATTGCGCGCGGGCCGATTCCGGTGCCGGAAGCGCTCGCGATCGCGCGGCAGATTGCGGATGCGCTGGAAGCCGCGCACGAACAGGGCATCGTCCATCGCGACCTGAAGCCGGCCAACGTCAAAGTCCGCGCCGACGGCACCGTGAAAGTGCTCGATTTCGGATTGGCGCGATGGGCGGGGTCTTCAGACCCCGGGTCTAAAGACCCGGGGCTCCAGACAAACACGTCCAATTCCCCGACGCTGACGTCGCACGGCACGCAGATGGGCGTGATCCTCGGCACCGCCGGCTACATGGCGCCCGAGCAGGCGCGCGGCAAAGTGGTCGATCGGCGCGCCGATATCTGGGCGTTTGGCGTCGTCGTGTTTGAAATGCTCACGGGCCGTCGCGCGTTCGAGGGCGAGGAGATCTCCGACGTGCTGGCCGCGGTGCTCCGGCAGGATCTGGATTTCACACGGTTGCCGCCGGCGACCCCGGCCTCGGTCCGGCGATTGCTCAAGCGCTGTCTCGAACGGGATCCGCGCAAGCGACTGAGCGCGATCGGCGACGCGCGGCTTGATATTGACGAACCCGATGCGCCGATCTCGGCCGTCACCCCGGTGCCGGGTGCCGCGCCGGTCGGGCGCCGCTCACTCGTGCCGCTGCTTGCCGGCTCCGCCGTGCTCGCCGCGGCCATGTTCTTGGCGGGCCGCTATTTCCCCGCGTCATCAGGATCCACGGGCGGCGCAAACGTCCTGTCGCTGCAGCAAATCACGGATGCCGCCGGTATCGAGTCCGAACCGTCGCTGTCACCGGATGGGACATCGATTGCCTACAGCGCGGGCGCCGGCCGCCGCACCGATGTCTTCGTCCAACGGGTGGCCGGCCGCACGCCGATTGCAATCGCGGCGGATCCCAACATCGAGGAAGGCGGGCCGGCGTTCTCGCCGGACGGCGCGTCGATTGCGTATCACGTCGGCGGCGAAAATGGCAAAGGCGGCATCTTCGTCGTCGGCGCCACCGGCGAGTCCGCGCATCGAGTCAGTGAATTCGGCTTCCATCCGTCATGGTCCCCGGACGGTGAGCGCCTCGTGTTTTGCACGGAAGCGATCGGGTCGCCACGATCGCGCATCGCGACCAGCGAACTGTGGACCGTTGACGTGAAGACCGGCGCGGCACCGGTCAAGCTGTTTGCCGGCGACGCGGTGCAGCCGGCCTGGTCGCCTGGGAACAAGCGCGTCGCGTTCTGGCGCGTCCGCAAGGGCGCGCAGCGCGACATCGCCACGATTCCGATCGGCGGCGGTGAGCCGGTGGGGGTGACTGACGATCCGGACGTCGACTGGGGGCCGAAGTGGTCCGGTGACGGGCGGTATCTCTATTTTGCGAGCGATCGCGGCGGGGCCATGAACATCTGGCGTGTCGGGATTAATGAATCGACGGGCGTTCCGATCGGCCGGCCGGAGCCGGTTACGCAAGGCGTGACGTCCTCTGAACAGGTGACGTTGTCTCGCGACGGCACGCGGATCGCGTTCACGTCAAGCTCGGCATCAACCAATCCGGTTGCGATGGCATTCGACCAGTCAGCGGAAAAGCTTGGCACGCCGAAGCCCTTGTTCGATCGCACGGGTTTTCTGTCGCCGACGTCCCTGTCGCCAAACGGCCAATGGCTCGCCTTCTGGAACATCGGCGACAGGCAGGAGGACATCTTTGTTTCGCGGCCGGACGGCACTGGTTTCCGGCGGCTGACCAATGATGACGTTCGGGATCGGTTTCCGACCTGGGCGCCTGACAGCGACGAATTGGCGTTCTATTCGAATCGCAGTAACGGCCACTACAACATTTACGCGATTCGCGCGGACGGGAGCGGCCTGCACGCCGTCACCGACCGATCCATGCCGGGCGCGCCTGATGGCCGCGCGGATCTGCTGTACCCGGTGTACTCGCCGAGGGGCGATCAAATGGTCGCGAGCGGCACGCGCAGCGACGACACGGTGCTGTTCGATCCGCGCAAGCCGTGGTCCTCGCAGACGCCCGAGAAGCTGCCGATGACGGTGGGGCCTGAAGGATGGATCATCCCCAACCAGTGGTCGCCGGACGGCGCTCGCCTGCTGGGCCCGGTCATTAACGAAAGCGGCGGGTCCCCCGGCGTGGGCGTGTACGAGTTCGCGACCCGTAAGGCGCGCCTCATTTCAAGAGACCCGGTCGGCTACTTCGGCTACGCCTGGCTCGACGGCAAGCGCGTCGTCTATCAATTCGAGGACAACATCGTGCTCATCGACGTCGATTCCGGGCGACGGAAGGTCATGCCGGCGGGCATCGCCCTCGCGATTGGCGTGGTGGTGTCGCGCGATGGAAAGACGATCTACGCGGCGATCTCGCGGGCGCAGGCGGACATCTGGATGGGAAGTGCGAAGTAATTACTGCACGGGCGGTTCGTAGCACCCAATGAACTTCAGCCGCTCCATCTCCGCAAAGTGATTGTCGAGTGACCAGACGAGACCACCGATTTCCCGCGCCAGCGTGGCGATCAGCCAATCTGCCAGACTGAAGCGCCGGCCACGATCCGCAGCTGCGGACACCCATGTATCGAGCAGTTGCCATGTCTCGTTGGTCGGATACAGGACCGGCAGGCCTGACAGAGAGTCGATCAGCGCAGGACGATCCTGCTTGGAGACACCGCCAACCAACTCGACCCGAACCGGCCACGCCAAAGCCACTTCGTCGGCTTCAAGAAGGGACTCCAGCACGACTCCGTTCGGACTGTGCCGATGACGATGGACGTCGATCCAGACAGACGAGTCAACGACGATCAAGACGGCGTCGTTCCTTCCTGCGCATTTCCAATGGGTCAGCATCGAACTTGACGCGCTTCAGGACGTCCAGCAAATTCTCACGCCGTCCCTTGCGCACAACTTCTCGCAGCGCATGGACGACGGTGTCAGTCTTGGAGGTGAAGCCAAGCGTTTCGCGAGCCTCGTCCATCAACGCGTCAGGAATGATGAGAGTGGTGCGCATACGAATGAGTATACATTATATGCTTTAAAGCATACACTCGGACAGATGCTGTCACTGGACCGCGTCAGTGTGGCGTTTGGCCACCTGCCGCTTCTCGATCAGGCCGCTCTCACCATTGACGCCGGCGAACGCATGGCCGTGCTCGGGCGCAATGGCGAAGGCAAATCGACGCTGCTCAAAGTGCTGTCGGGAGAATTGACCCCCGACGCCGGCGCGATCTGGCGCGCGCCGGGCACGCGCGTGGCGCGGCTCGCGCAGGACGCCACGGCACTGGACGAGGCGGGCGATGTCAGCGTGTTTGAGGCGGTGGCCTCAGGCCTTGGCGATCTGCGCGATCTGGTCGCCGCGTATCACCATGCCGCCGCTCGGGTCGCGCTCGATCATTCCGGCCCGGCGGTCCGTGAGTTGGGACGACTGCAGCACGAACTCGAGGAGCGCGACGGCTGGAGCCTCGAGCAGCGCATCGAGCTCATTCTCACGAAGCTCTCGCTCGATCCGGACGCGCGTGTGCGGACGCTCTCGGGTGGCTGGCGGCGCCGCGTGCTTCTCGCGCAGGCCCTCGTCTCCGAGCCGGCATTGCTGCTGCTCGACGAGCCGACCAACCACCTTGATCTGGAGGCAATCGTCTGGCTGGAGACGTTTCTCGCCGACTATCCCGGCGCCGTCGTCGTCGTCACCCATGACCGCGCGTTCCTGCAGCGCGTAGCGAGCCGCATCATCGAGCTCGATCGTGGCCGCCTGACGTCGTGGCCCGGCGATTACCGCACGTTTCTCGAGAAGAAAGACGCGTGGCTGGCCAACGAGGCGATCGCCAATCAGAACTTCGACAAGAAACTGGCCCAGGAGGAAGCCTGGCTCCGCCGAGGCGTCAAGGCCCGCCGCACGCGCGATGAGGGCCGGGTCAAACGATTGATGGAAATGCGCGCCGAACGCGCGCAGCGCCGGACGCAGGCCGGCAGCGTGAAGCTCGATCTGACGACCGGCGATCGCTCCGGCCATGTCGTCTTCGAGGCGGATCACATCAGCAAGTCCTTCGGCGATCGCGTCGTGATCCGCGACTTCTCGACGCGCGTCATGCGGGGCGATCGCATCGGCCTCGTCGGGCCGAATGGTGTCGGCAAGACGACGCTGCTGAGGATGCTGGTGGGGGAGCTGGCGCCCGACCGCGGCACGGTGGAGCGCGGCACGAACGTGCAGGTGGCCTATTTCGATCAGCAGCGGGCGCAGCTCGACCCGGAAAAGACCGTGGTCGCAACCGTGGGTGAGGGCAACGACACGGTCACGATCGGCGGCCGCACGCGGCACATCTATGGGTATCTGGAAGATTTCCTGTTTCCGTCCGGGCGCGCGCAGGCGAAAGTGAAGATGCTGTCGGGCGGGGAGCGCAATCGACTGCTGCTCGCGCGGCTGCTGACACAGCCGGCCAACGTGCTGATTCTGGACGAGCCGACGAACGATCTGGATCTGGAGACGTTATCCGTGCTGGAGGCCGAGCTGGCCGACTTTCCCGGCACCATCCTGGTCGTTTCACACGACCGCGTGTTTCTTGAGAATGTCGTGACGAGCACGTGGCTGTTCACGGGCGATGGACGCGTCGACGAACTCGTGGGCACCGATTTCAATCGATGGACGAAACCGGCGACGCCGCCGGCCGCCATGAAATCGGCGGCGCCGCCGAAGCCATCAACGGAAGCGCCAACGGCCAGGAAGAAACTGTCCTACAACGAGCAGCGCGAGTTCGACGCATTGCCGGCCCGGATTGACGCGATCGAGACTGAGGAGCGGGAACTTCAGCAGCGCATCGACGGGCCCGAGTTCTATCGCGAAGGCGCTGCGGCGATTGAAGAGGCGCTCGCGCGCGCGGAGCAGCTCAAGGGCGAGCGGGATGCCTTGTACGCGCGGTGGTCGGACTTGGAAAGCCGGTCCCTGAACTAGTCGTCGAACAGCGCCTGTTGCGCGGTGGGCCGTCTGAAGCTGTCAACCGACAGCTCACCGCGCCGCGTCAGTCCGAGCCGATTCCGATGCAACTCGAACATCTGGTGGATCGACTCCGCAAAGGGCCCCTCGCCGCTCATGCGCGAGCCGAATGACGGGTCATTCAGCTTGCCGCCGCGGACGTCGCGCACGCGGCCGAGGACTTTGTTTCGGCGCTCCGGCGCGTGCGTCTCGAGCCATTGATCGAAAAGATCTTTCAGTCCGTGCGGCAGCCGTACGACGATCCGCCCGGCACCCGTGGCGCCGGCCTCGGCGGCGGCTTTGAGAATGGCGGGAATCTCGTGATCGGTCAGGCCCGGAATGATCGGCGCGACGTTGACGCTGACCGGGATGCCGGCGGCCGCGAGCTCGCGAATGGCCTGCAGACGCCGGCCCGGACTCGCCGCGCGCGGCTCCATCGCCCGCGCCAGCTTGTCATTAAGCGTCGTCACCGACAGCACCACCTGCACGGCGTTGTGCGCCGCCAGCGACTGCAGCACGTCGATGTCGCGCGTGATGAGAGAGCTCTTGGTGATGATGGCGACCGGGTTGCGGAACTCGGCCATCACTTCCAGGCACCCGCGCGTGATCTTCAGCCGGCGCTCGATGGGCTGGTAGCAATCCGTCACGCCGCTGAACCCGATGGGCCGCGGTTTCCACGACCTCGCCATGAGCGCGTCGCGCAGGAGCGCCGGCGCGTCTTCCTTGACGAAGATTTTGCTTTCGAAATCCAGGCCGGCGGACAGGCCGAGGTACTCGTGATACGGGCGCGCGTAGCAGTAGATGCACCCGTGCTCGCAGCCGCGATACGGATTGACGTACACGTCCAGGCCGACGTCCGGACTTTCGTTGGTCGACAGGATGCTTCTCGACGTGTCGCGAAAAATCTCCGTCGCCAGAGCCGGGCGTTCGTCGTCGGGATCGAACTCGTCGACCGGCTCGGAAAGGAGCGCGAGGCGCTCGAATCGGCCCGACGGATTACTCGGCGCGCCGCGACCTTGGTCAATCCGGGGGCTTTGCCCCCGGACCCCCGGCACGCTCACTCGCACGATTCGCCTCGTGGCACAGAACGCTCAGGCAAATCCTGCTCTGTTCGCGTGGCGCGCTCGCGTCGCTCGCGCGTCTGTCTTTCGTCAGGCGCCGCCGCCATGGCTTGCAGTCTAGCGCGAGGCGAATAAAAAACGAAAGTATTTCTTACGCCCGATTCGCGCGGGTGATCGCGTCCGTGACGAAGCGTTCGATCTCCGGGGCCGGCCGCGCGCCCATCGTGCGCGAAACTTCACGCCCGCCGGCGAACACCGCCATCGTCGGAATCGACCGGATCTCGAAGCGCTCTCCGAGGTCCGGCAGCGCTTCCGTATCGACTTTCGCCATGATCCACTGGCCTGTGTGGCCGGCCGCGACGCGCGCGATTTCGGGCGCGACCGCGCGGCACGGCCCGCACCACGGCGCCCAGAAGTCCACGACGACGGGGAGACGTGAGGCGCGGATCAGCGCATCAAACGCCGGGGCCGAGGGCACGTCGATCGGCTCGCCGGGCGACGGCATCGTCGTGCCGCAGCTGCCGCACTTGGCTTCGCGCCCGAACGGCACGCGATTGAGCTTGCCGCACGATGCGCACGGAAGAATGACACCGCGCTCGTCCATCGACAGGGCCATGAACCGATT
>DASUGC010000248.1:0-16541 GCA_036274235.1 Vicinamibacterales bacterium | reverse complement strand
GACGCGATCGATCTCCGCCGCCGATGCAGCCGGCAGCCTGATCGTCGTGCCCGCGTTACTCTGTGTGAAGTCCACACGCTGGCTCGTCGACAGCATCGTCGCGCGCCCAATCGACCCCAGGCGCGCGCTGATTGTCACGGTGACCGCCGCGCTGTCGAGCACGTGCACATACACCGTCGTGTCCTTGCGCGTCGTCGCGCCCCACGGCTGCGGCGCCACCGGGCCTTTGCGCGTGCCATAGATCGACACGCCGTAGCGCTGGAGCCATGCCCCGATCTCCTGCAGCCGCGTCACAGCCTCTGGCTGGATCGTTCCGTCCGGCCGCGGCCCGACGTTAAGCAACAGATTGGCGCCGTTGCCGGCAGCCCGCACCAGGAAGCCGATCAGGTCCTGTGTCGACTTGAATTTCCCGTCGGCGATGTTGAATCCCCACGACGTGTTCATCGTGAGCGACGTCTCCAGCGGCAAGGTCCCGATTTCGCGCGTGTTGAAACCCGCGGTGTTACCGCCCGGCAAATCCTGCTCGAACGTCTGCACGTCTTCGCCGGGTAGCGGGGCCTTGTGGTGATTCGGGACGATCAGCGCGGCGGGCTGCAGCCGATGGATCAACGCGTACGTGCGATCCAGACGCCAGTTGGCGTTGGGCTTATCCCACATGCCATCGAACCAGATGCCGCCGATCGGGCCGTAATTGGTCAGCAACTCCGTCAACTGCTGATCCATGAAATCCAGATACCGATTCCAATCGCCGGCGTCTGGCCGGCCTGACGCTCCGCCCGTACCTCCTCTTGGAAAGTAATCCGGGTGGTGCCAGTCAAGCTGGGAGTAATAGAAAAAGAGCTTGAGGCCCTGTTTGCGGCATTCATCGGCGAGCTCCTTCATCGGATCGCGCTTGAATGGCGTCCAGTCCACGATGTTGTACTGGGTGGCCCGGGTCTGGAACATCGAGAAGCCGTCATGATGACGGGACGTGATCGTGATGTAACGGGCGCCGGCCGCCTTCGCCATCGCCACCCATGCCTGCGCGTCGAACTTCACGGGATTGAAGTTGGACGCGAGCCACTCGTACGGCGCAATCGGCAGCTTCTGGTTCTGCATCACCCACTCGCCCTGGCCGAGCTGGCTGTACACGCCCCAGTGCACGAACATGCCGAACTTGGCGTCGCGAAACCACTCGCGGGCGGCGAGGCGCGCGGCGGGAACCTGGGCCGGGCCCTGCGGGCGCGCCGAGGCCATGGTGCCCACGGCGATCGCGGATGCGATCACCAGGACACGCCGGGCTGAAGCCAGGCGGCCACGCGGCCCGATCACTACCGGCCTTCCCGTTCGATCGCGGTCACGCCGTTCGTGATCCACGGCTGCGCCGGTTCGCCCTTGAGATAGTGATCGAACCAGGCGCCGATGCGGCGGTGATAGTCAACTTGATTCTTTTTGACGCGCAGCCCGTGATCTTCACCGTTGTAGACGAGCATCACCACCGGCTTCTTCGCCCGCCGCGCGATGTTGTACAGCTCGACGGACTGGTGATAGAACACCGTCCCGTCCTGGTCGCCGCACTCCAACAGCAGCGGCGTCGTCATCGTGGACACCGCGAAGATCGCCGAGTTGCGGATGTAGGCCTCCAGATCCTCATAGATGGGAACCACCATGCGCTGCTGTCCGGTTTCGATGTGATCCGTTTCGGCGATGCCGGACGACCAGTGATGGTTGCCGTAATTGCTGACCAGGTCCGAGATCCCCGCGCCAGAGACCGCCGCCGCGAAGATCTTCGTGTGCGTCGCGAGGTACATCGTGTCGAAACCGCCCCATGAGTGGCCCATCACGCCAATCTTCGCCGGATCGACGGCGCCCATCGCGATGACCTTGCTGACCGCGGCGGTGACGCATTCAACGACTGACACCCCGGGCTCGCGCGGGGCAAAGACGATGTCGGGCTGGAAGTAGAAGTAGCCCCGTTGCGTCAGCGCGCTGCCGTTGTAGTAGTCGCGCTCGGAGGGATTCGTAAAGCGATGGAGGCCGTCCGACAGCTTCTCGTAGAGGTACACGACCATCGGATATTTTCGGCCCGGCTGGTAATCCGCGGGATAGTGCAGGATGCCCTGAAGCGGAATCTTCTGTTTGCCGCGCGTGACGACGTAATCCACCAGCTCGGCGTGCGTCCAGGCGTAATTGGACAGGAATGCATTGGTATTCGTCATCTGTTTCGCGGCGGCGATATCCACGCCGACGAAGATGTCCGGCGAATCGTCGGCATCCTGCACCGAGTAGCTGTACATGTCGGCTTTCTCGGCTTTGGCGAGACCGGTCACGGACTTGTCCATCCAGAGAATCTTTGCAGGCGTCGTGGACCCGCCGGCGGGCACGCGGCCGTAGCCGGACTTCTTCGTCGTGGGACCGAACATCTGCACGAAGGGGCTGACGATGTCGAGTGGTTCGCCCGGTTGCGGAGCCAGGTTGATGAGACGGCAACGGATGGGATCCTTCTCCGTTCCGCAACTCGTGACTCGCGTCGCACTCGAGCCGTCTGGCGCCACACGCCACGCGTCATACTTGTCATACAGCACGACCGCTTCATCGTCCTTCGTCCACCCCGCCACACCGAACATCGGCCGCTCGGGCGACGTACTGTCGGACTCCATATCCGCAAAGGACGTCTTGACGGCCGCGGTGATGTTCGTGACGGCCTTCGTGTTGAGATCGATCGTCCAGTAATGACCGCCGTCGGCGAAAATCGCATACCGGCCGCCGGTGCTCGCCGATACGTTGCCGCCGACGTCCTTCTTCAGCAATGCGCGCTCACCGGTGGTCATGTCGGCCAGGTAGATATCGGCGGCGCCGCGTCCGATCGATCGATCCATCAGGTACGGCGTGAACTCCGACACGAGCGCCATCCTGGTGCCGCGAATGGGCGTAACGGTTTCATCAAAAGACTTCCCGAGGACGACCACCTTCTTGGACGGCAGGTGCCATACCGCGGGCAGGTTGCGGCGGCGATCGGCGGCGACACTCAGCTTCTGGCGCGCCATCACGGTCGAATCGTTCCAGTGCCAGATGTCGACGTCGGCCTTTTCGTTAATTGCAGCCGCTGGCGCGGCTGCGGTGGCGGGGGTGGTCGTCGTTCCGGTGGTGGGGGTCGTCGTTCCGGTGGCGGGGGTCGTCGTCCCAGTGCCGGGTGTCGTCGGGCCAGCGCCGGATGCTCCGGCGCCGCGACCGCCGGCATTCCCCCGGCCAGCCGGGGCCGCGGCCTTCAACGGCCAATCGGCCACGCCGAACAGAATCATCTGATCGGCCGCCGTTGCCTGGCCGGGCATCCAGCTTGCTCGGCGGAAATTGACAATGCGCCGGTTCACCGGCAATGCGCCGGTCAGTGTTTGATCGAACGTCAGCAGGTTCTGCGCGGGCGTGCCGACGCCGGTCCAGACTTCGATGACCTGCGTCGGCCCATCGTGCCTGTCATCCGTTCTGCTCTTCATCAACAGCAGATCCGCTGAATCGTCTCGCCAACTGAGTCCCGCGTATTCCGTTGGTGTCGATTCGAGGACCCGCAGCACGGACGACGCGGCGTCATAGATCTGGATGCCGTTGCCGGCCTGTCCGTCGGAGCTGATGATCATCGCGAGCAATCGGCCGGTATCGGTCGGCTGCCACGCGTACTCCGTGACATTACCGAACGTCATGTCCGCGCCGGTCGCGAGGTTACGGACGATCAACGTCGTGCCGATGGCTGGAGCCGGCGGCGCGCCGCCACCGGGACCGCCGCGACCGGTTGCGGGCGCTGCTGCCGGCGCCGCTGCGGGCGCTCCGGCCGCAGCCGGCGCGTACCGTTTCATCGCGATCGACTGTCCGGTGCGGTCGAACGCAAATGACTCGATCCCGTCGACGATGGATTCGGCGTTGTTGGTCAGATTGAGGATGCCGAGTTTGCGCTGCACCGGCTGACGGGCGGCGCGAAGCCGTTCCTGCTCCGCCTCGGACTGCCCGATGGCGTACGCCATCCATCGCGAGTTGGGCGCAAACGAAGCGCCACTCCCAAACGGCACGATCTTCGGCTGCGCGGTGCCGCTCACCGGCACGATCCGCAGATCGCTGTCGCCGCCGACTTTGCTGATGCCGTACGCGAACCAGCGCCCATCGGGCGACAGGCCCCCGCGACCGGCCGCGGCCGACACGGACTCGAACTGATCGTATTCAGCGGGTTTGAGCGTCGGCTTCGACTGCGCGGCGGATCGCACGGTCAGGCCGATGGCAAGGATCACGACAATGGCTGCGGCTCGGGACGATGGACGCATGGGAACCTCTGGAAGACTGCAAGGGTATCCGAGTTCGGTGCCCACAGAGCACGAGGGCATTGGAGGCGATCAGAGACTCTGCGCCCTCCAGCCCCTCCACCCCCTATGGCTCTACCCGCATTAGGATAGTTCTCACGCTCATGTCATCGCCGACGCCGGTCGTGCTGATCGCCTCTCTCATGTGTGCCGCGGGCCTGCAGCAGGCGCCGTTTCGGACCACGACGGACATCGTGCCCGTCTACGCGACCGTCCTGGACAAGGACCGGCTGGTGACCGACCTCAAGCAGAGCGATTTCACCATCACCGATAACGGGAAGGTCCAGGAGATCACGTTTTTCAGCAATGAGGTCGCGCCGTTCTCCGGGGTCGTCATGCTCGATCGCAGCGGGTCGATGTTTTCCTACCAGCTTGCCATCCGCGAGGCCGCGTCCGCGTTCGTCCGGCAGCTGTTTCCCGACGACCTCGTGCGGATCGGCAGCTTTGGCGACAACGGCGGCAACCGCATCGTCATCAGGCCTTCGGCGTTCACGGACAGCAAGGGCGAGCTGCTCGAGATCCTGAACGCGCCCATTGGACTCGGCAACACGTCGCCGGTTTTCATCTCGATCGATCAGAGCATTACGGCGCTTCTCCAACGGTCTGGACGCCGGGTCGTGGTCATCTTCAGCGACGGCTACGACGCGCCGGCGAAGAGTCTGATGGCCGTGAAGCCAAAGGATCTGATCGATCGCGCGAGACAAGCCGACGTGCTGGTGTACGCACTCGGGGTCGTTCGCGTGGAGGACCGCGGCCAGGGCCGAGCGCCGCGGGTCACGCCGCCGGATCCGATCCTGGAGCAACTCGCGAAAGAGACCGGCGGCAGCTTCTTCGAGCTGCGCGATTCCTCCGACTTGACCCGGCTGTTCACGCGGGTCCTCGAGGAGCTGCACCGGCAATATACGATCGGCTTCGTGCCGCAGGTCCGCGACGGCAAGGTCCACACCATTCAGGTCAAGGTCAACAACAAGGATCTGACGGTTCGGGCACGGCAGAGTTATTTCGCGAGGTAGAGATCGGGGCCGGCGACCTGAGCTTGTCGAAGGTCGCTACGCTCGGGGCTTCTGTTTATTAGTTGGCGTGGGGCCCCACCCCCACGCCTGCTCGCGGCTCTTCTCTTACACTCGCCGGCCTTCGGCCGCTCGTGGCCGCTCGCCGGACACTCGGCGCCCTCGCTACGCTCGGGGCCTCGTGGTGTCTGGTACTCTGCGCAGCATGGAACGACGGTTTGCATGTGGCCTGCTTGTGTTCGCGACTGCAGCCTTCGCTGGTGGCTGCTCTTCCGCGCCCGCCTTGACCGATCGCGACACGCTCGTCGTCGCCGACGTCGCCAATACGACCGGGGACGCGGTTTTTGACGACGGGCTGAAGGCAGCCGTGCAGGTAGCGCTGCAGCAGTCGCCATCGCTCGTCCTGGTGTCCGACCAGCGCTTGCAGCGGTTCCTGCGGCAGATGCAGCAGCCGGTTGACCAGGCGGTGACCGGCGACACGGCTCGCGAGTTGTGCAAGCGCGCGGGCGCCAGGGCCACTATCGAGCCCGCAATCGCGACATCGGGCAGCGGCTATGCCATCACGCTGACGGCTCATGATTGTCAGACCGGTTCGTCCCTGGCATCCGCCAAGACGTCGGCATCCGGCAAGACAGATGTGGTGGAAAAGCTCGGTGTCGCGGTGAAGGAGCTGCGAACGGCTCTGGGGGAGGCGGCAGCCACGCGCGACAAGTACGACGCGGACCTGGTGAAGGCCACCAGCGCCAACGTCGAGGCCCTGCGCGCGTACGGCCAGGGACTGCGCATGCGCGCGGTGCGCGGCGATGAGCCGGCCGCCCCGCTGTTTGCGCAGGCGGCGAAGCTCGATCCGGCCTTCGGGATCGCGTACGCCAAGCTGGCGGTCGTGCTTGCCAATATCGGCGAGGTCGCCGGCGCGCGGGATCAGACGGAGAAGGCGTACGGTCTGCGCGATCAGATGACGGAGTACGAGCGCCTCTACATCACCTGGAACTACGGGGCTCGCGTCAAGGCGGATCCGGCGCTCATCAAAGCCGGGCTCGAGGCGTTGACCACAACCTATCCGCGCGACTTCGCGGCGCGGAATAACTTCGGCGTCTATTACAACAACGCCGGCGCGCTGGAAGATGCGCTCAAGCAATACCAGGCCGCGTCGGAGATCGCCCCCGATGAGCCCAGTCCCCTCGCCAATTCCGCGTACGTGCTGCTGATGCTGGGCCGCTACGACGAGGCGTCGACGATGGTGGATCGCACGCTCGCCGTCAGACCGGACGCGAATCTTGCCGTGACGCGATGGATCTCCGCCCGCGTCGCGGACTTGCCGCGCGCGGCCGAGTTCGAGACGGTGGCGCAGCAACTGGCGGGCGCGGATCAGATGGCCATTGCCAAAGCGAGCCTGGCGGCCTGGTCGGGCCAGTTTCAGCCGTTCCAGAGGATGGAAGACGATCTGATCGCCAAGGCGAGAGCGACCGGCCAGGGCGATCTCGCCGACGGCGTCGCCATCGGCCGTGCCATCACGCTCGCGGCGTACCGGGGCGGCCGGGATGTGGATGCGTTGAAAGCATCCGCCGCCAGGGAAAAGAACATCGCCTTTCTCGTGCAGCAGACATCCGGATTGGCCATGCTCGGTGAAATCGACGCGGCCCGCGCCAATCTCAAGCGGCTGGAAGCTGACAAGCAAAGCGCGGGCCTCGGCCCGCCGCTGACCGTCGCCAGGTCCTACGTCCAGGCTCGCGATGGCCATCCGGCGGAAGCGATCGCCGCACTGCAGGCAGTGCTGACCGACATTCCACGCGCGCGCGATCTCAATTTCTACATCGCCGACATCAAGGAACACTCCGGCGACGACGCCGGCGCCATTGCCGGCTATCGCGTCGTCATCAACTCGCTGGCGTACCTGGGACCGAATCCGCTGATCCCGTTATCGCGGCTGCGCCTCGCGAAGCTTTTAGTCAAACAGGGCGATCAGGCTGGCGCGAAAGAACAGCTCGACGTGCTGCTCAAACAGTGGAAGGATGCGGATGGCGAGTTCGCGGCGCTGACAGAGGCGAAGGCGTTGAGAGCGAAGATCGGGTAGAAGTTACGGGGTTTTCTGAAGGCGCGCGAGTTCGAGTTTGATCGCCCAGTCAATTTGTTCCGCTTTGATGGCTCCTCGCAGGCGCACGCCATTGACAAACAACAGGGGCGTTTCGGCGACGCCCAACTGGTGACCGATCTCGACGTCATGAGCGATCGCTTTCGCAGCAACGTGGTGAACACTTGCTGCACGGCGTCTTCAGCATCCTGCCGATTCACGAGGATCATGAGCGCATAGCGATGTAACGCGGACCCGTACCGCGCATAGAGCTCCGCCGCGCTGGCGGTGCTGCCGTCGTCTCGCGAAGTCACACTCGGTCTATGGACGCGGGGGGATTGGCTTTTTGTCTAGAGGCGACACGTTGACCGTGAAGCACACAAAAGAACATGAAGCAGTTCCTGCGCAAATCAAGAAATCACTTCATGTGTTTCATGTGCCTCATGGTTGGCGGCTGCTGGCTACCGTCCCGTTGTGGGTTCCTTCGGGACGTAAATCGGCTCGACCTTGACCCAGCCGACTCCGGGCGTCATTTCGTCGCCCCACACGAAGAAGCACCGGTAGGTCTGATTCTCGTACTTGATCTGCGCGCCCGGCGAGTAGCGGACCTTGCCCGGCAGCGTGCAGAGCGGCTGTTGCGGTGATGCCGCCAGAGCTTGCTGAGCTCCTGCGCGGGCGGTGACGACCGCGCCGATGGCAATTCCAAGAGCGAGTAGAGCCGCGTTTCTCATCAACCTCATCTGGGCCTCCTGTGACGCGCGATCGGTCGCCGCTTAGTTGGACGTCGAGAATAGCAAGTAAGTCTCTTGTTGCCGACGGGTCCGGCCTCTAGCCTGCAACCTGCCAACCCGTCTACTTATCCCAGGTATCGCGCGAAGCTCAGCGCCTCGTCGTCTCGTTTCGCTCCGCCCTTGAAGAATCGCAGCGCCGCGCGGGCGGCGAGCCAGGCCAGGCTGTCGCCATGCCAGCCGAACGCCAGCGCAAAAAAGTGAAATGGATAGTTCCTGTGCGGGCCGATCCATGGCAGGCCGTCCGGGGTGGTGACCACTTCCGTGTTCCAGCTCCACCGAGCCGGCAGCCCGGAGATGACGGGATAGCGCACCGACAATTCGTACATCAGCTGCGCCGTTTTCTGAATCAGCACCTTGTCTTCCTGGCGCGGAGGCAGCAGTTTGGTGACCGCGCCGGCGAACATCGCGCGATCGTCCGGCAGCCAACGCAGCCAATGCCGGTTCTCGGCTGATGCGCCGGCGACAATCGACGCGTGGCGGCCTGTTTCCCGTCGCATCTGGGCGTTGAACGGCTCGGTGACGACGACCGCGCCGGATTGGCGTCGGACGTGCCGTCGCAGTTGTCCGAATACGGTGCCGGGCTCGCCGGTGGCCACGACGATGGCCCCGGTCCGAATGACGGCATCGGCCAGTACGACGTTCGCGTCCTTGCGCGTGAACGTTGTGCGGCGCACGGCGGACTTTTCGAAGATGCGCGCCCCGCGTTTCTCGGCCGCCCCGGCAAAACCCAGCGCCGCGCGGACCGGATCGTAGGAAAACGCGCCCCCAAGTCCGAGTGCGCCCGATGACTCGAGTCCCGTCTGCGTGCGCGCGGACGCCGGCGTGACCCAGGAGGCTGGCACGGTTCCGCCGCGTCGAAACGTCTGTTCACGCCGTAACGCGGTCGCCTCGTCTGGCTGAAGTGCATTGATCAGGTAGGCGGCCTGGGTGAGATCGCACTTGATGCCCAGCTTGCGGATGGCCCCAGCCAGGTCTGTCGAGCTCTTCTGCGCTTCTTTCCAGCCGGCGCGCGTCGATCGCTTGCCGGCCAGCGGCTCCGTTTGCGCATACCAGGCGTCCGGCTCCGGCACGATTACGCCGAGGCTACCGGCGGTCGATCCCGACGCCAGTCGATTCGATTCGACCAGCATCACGTCCATGCCGCCGTTGGCCAGCACGTAGGCCGCCATCGCCCCGGTCAGTCCGCCGCCGATCACGACCGCGTCGGCCGTGTGGCGGCCGCGCAGCCTGGGGTATTCCCGTCGTCGATTCGAGGCGGTGCGATCCGCCCAAAAGGGTGATCCGTAACCCGGCATCGGCACAGAATATCCGAACATGACGAAAGCAAGACTGGAAGCTTTCAGTGACGGCGTCGTCGCGATTCTAATCACCATCATGGTGCTGGAATTGAAAGTGCCGGCACCCGGCCATGACGGATGGGACGCGCTCCTGATGAAGAGCGCGGACGGCGGGCCGAGCCCGGTCGCGACCCTTCTGACGTACGCGCTCAGCTTCATCTCGCTGGCCATCTACTGGAACAACCATCACCACATGCTTCATGCCTCCACGAAGGTCAACGGCACTGTCCTGTGGGCGAACACCCACCTGTTGTTCTGGCTGTCGCTGATTCCCTACACGACGGCGTGGATGCAGGATGAGCATTTCGCGCAGGTCCCGACGGCCGCCTACGGGATCGTGCTGCTGATGTCCGGCCTCGCGTTCACGATCCTCCGGAACGCGTTGTTGAGTGCCGGCGGCCCGGATACCCCGCTCGCCAGGGTCATTGGCGATGACCTCAAGCCGAAGATTTCGCTGGCGCTCTATGCGGCGGCGATCGGCCTGGCGTTCGTCCATTCACTGCTGGCGCTGACGCTCATCGTGATTGTCGCGATCATGTGGTTGATACCAAGCCGGCGCGTGGAACGGGCGCTCAGGGACTGATGGAGTCAGGTGACAGGGACACACTGCGCCGCCCGTACCGGACATGGCGCAAGTGGTGGCACGCGGCCGAGCGGGCGGTCACGATTGGGCGCTGGCCGGCGCGCCTGGCTACGCAATTGGGCGCCTCGAGCGCAGTGGCGGTCGAGCGTCAGCGTATCGAGCTGGACCAGCCACTGGGATCCGCACGGGAACTGCGCATCGCTTTTGCGTCGGACTTCCATGCCGGCCCGAATACGCCGGATGGATTGATCGATGCGTCGATTCGTGAACTGAAGAATCTCAAGGCCGATTTGTTGTTGCTGGGCGGAGATTTCGTCAGCGTCCGGCCCGACTACTTGCGCGATCTGGGCCACCGACTGGCCCAGATTCCGGCGTCTCTCGGGCGCTATGCCGTGCTCGGTAATCACGACTACTGGGCCGACGGACCAGCCGTGTCGAACGCGCTGACTGACGCCGGCATTCACATGCTGACGAATCGGAACGTCGCGCTGCCGGCGCCGTTCGAGCACGTCAGCCTTTGCGGCCTCGACGATTACTCGGACGGCGATCCCGACGCCGACGCCGCATTTGCCGGCGCACGGGCCGTCCGGATTGTCCTGATGCACGGACCGTCCACGTTGCTGCATGTCGGCGAGCGCCCATTTGCCGTCGCGCTCTGCGGACATACCCACGGCGGCCAGATCGCTCTGCCGGATGGCCGTCCGATCAAAGTCGCGCTGGGCCCGCTCTCTCGTCGATACAACGCAGGCCGGTACGCCCTCGATCAGGGGCGCGTACTGCTCGTCAGTCGCGGTATCGGCTGCAGCACGATCCCGTTGCGGTTCAATGCGCCGCCGGCGATCCTGGAGTGCACGGTCACCGGCGGGGGGAACTCGGTCCGGACCGAGTAGCCGCAAAGATCCGAACAGCGCCGCGTCGCGCGATCGTTCGACGGTATTGCCAGGCCTTCGAAGCCTCCACCTGCGCGCGGTCACGACAACCCGGCGAACGGTCGCCCGGCCCGTTCGTCTGGTGTTCTATCGGCCGACCACACCGATCGAAATCATCCGAGTCCTGCACGAACGCATCGATCCGGAGTTTCACATTCTGCGGTGAACGGCTCACGACGCGGCAGCGTTGACCTAATTGACAGAGCCAGTCGGCTCGCCGAGTAGCTCTCAGCCGCAGCCGCGCACGCCCACAACTTCCCAGTTGCCCGGCTCCAAGACCGGGTGTCGGATACCGCCCGGCGGCCGCCGGCACGAAAGTTGTGCCAACCGCCGTCGCAACTCGGTCCAGACCGAGTTCGATAGCCCTCTGCTAACAATTTCGTCCTTGAACTCGGTCCAGACCGAGTTGGCACCCACCTGAAAGGCCGAATTCATGGCCCTTTCTGCGCGTCATGGTGCGCGCGTCAGGATCAGGCGTGTTGCGATCAGGCGTGTTGCGACAGCAGCTTCCTCGCGACCTCGACGTACACATCCACCGCCCGCTCGAGCTCCGCGATATCGCAATGCTCGTCGGCCGTGTGAGCCACGGTCACGGACCCGGGTCCCACCAGCACCGGCGCGCCCCAGCGGTCCAGAAAGGGAATGTCCGTGGTGAACGAGAACACCGTCGAATCCATTCCCGGCACGGTCGCCAGAGTTACTGGCGGCACCACGAGAATGTCCTCCACCTCCACCAGATGCCCGGCGGTCCGTTCGATGAGCGCGCGCAGCGGCTCTGGGCCGGTGACGGTCCGGAACATCAGCTCGGCGTCAGCAGCCGGTGAAATGACATTCGGCGCGACGCCGCCATTGATCAATCCCACGCTGTAGAACGTCTTCCCCAATCGCGCGTCCTCTGGCCAGGACACGCCGCGGAGCGCGACGAGCGCGTCCAGCAGTTTGTCGATCGCCGACTCGCCCAGCTCAGGCAGGCTGGAGTGGGCCGCGCGGCCAGTGGCCGACAGCTTCACGCGGTACACACCGCGCGTGGCGGCGCCAATCCGGTTGTCCGTGGGCTCGCCGTTGATCAGAAAGCGCGATCCCGCCGCGAGGGTGTTCGCCGCGTGCGCGCCTTCGCTGCCGCGCTCCTCGCCGACGACAAACACCAGGCCGATGCGCGATTCGCCCGCCGCTCGCAGCCGTTCGGCGGCGGCGACCTGGGCCATCAGGATGCCTTTGGCGTCGCACGCGCCGCGGCCGTAGAGGCAGTCGGCTCCGGCGGGCTGAAGCCCCCCGGCTACGAGACCGCCGGCTGGCTCGACGCGGCTTGGAAAGAACGGCGGCACACAATCAAAATGCGTCGAGAACACGAGCGAGGCTGGTCCGGACGCCGGGAGCGTCGCGATCACATTGAATCGGTCGCCACTGACCGGCTGGCAGACGACGTGATAGCCGAGCCGCTCGAGCAACTGCGCGATCCACTTCCCCGCCGCCGCCTCGCGCCCCGTCGTTGAATCGATGTCGATCAGCTCGCGCGTGAGCCGGATCTGCGTCAGCGAATCCACGCTTCGAGCTCCGTGCGCGTGTCCGTGCGGTCGTCGCGGTACTTGATGATGACCGGTGTCGCCAGCGACAGGCCCCATTCGGGCCCTTTGCCGATCGTGACCGCACGCGATCCCGGCACGACCACGGCGCCGGCGGGGACGACGACGGGCTGCCCGGCCTCCGCGCGAATGATGCGCTCGTTCACCAGGTCGTAGAGCGGCGTCGATCCGGTGATCACCGTGCCCGCGGCCAGTACCGCGCGCTGTTTCACGACGGCGCCTTCGTAGACACCCGCATTGCCGCCAATCAGCACGTCGTCCTCGACAATCACCGGGAGCGCGCCGACCGGTTCGATCACACCGCCAATCTGCGCCGCGGCACTGACATGGACCCGCTCGCCGACCTGCGCGCAGGATCCGACGAGCGCGTGCGAGTCGATGAGCGACCCGTCGCCGACATGCGCGCCGATGTTGATGAACATCGGCGGCATGCAAACCACGGTGCGGCCCACGAAGGCGCCGTCGCGAATGGTCGATCCGCCAGGGACGATGCGGATGCCGGCGTCGAGACCGGGCCGCATCAGCGGGAGGGTGTCCTTGTCGTAAAACGGCCAGCGGCCGTGATCCGCCGACACGTCAACGGTGTCGCCAAAACGGAATCCGAGCAGAATGCCCTGCTTGACCCACGAATTGACCCGCCAGCCGATCGCGGCCGTGTCGTCGGGTTCGGCGGCGCGGATGGCTCCCGTGCCGAGCAACGCGCGCAATTCGCTGAACGCCTCGCGGGCCGCGATCCGGTCCGCGCCGGTGCCCTGTGCGAACAGTTCGGTAATGGTCTCGGCCAGGCTCACGCGTGCGCCCCGGCGACGACCGGCATGCCGAGATCCTTGAGCACGCTCAGCACCTTCTCCTTCGACGCCTGTCGCGGCGACACCATCGGCAGCCGGTACACCTCTTCGCAGAGGCCCATCGCGGCCATCGCGAATTTGACGGGCCCCGGGCTGGACTCGACGAAATTGACCTGCATGATCGGCATCAGCTTCTGGTGCCATCGACGCGCCGTCAAGAAATCGTTCTGCTCGGCCGCCTCAACCATGTGCACCATCTCCGCGGGCACTTCATTTGACGCCACCGAAATAATCCCGCGGCCGCCAATCGCCATGAGCGGCAACGTCAGGGAGTCGTCGCCCGACAAGACGATGAAATCGTCGGGAACGCTGCGGCAGATTTCAGCCATCTGCGAAACGTTGCCCGATGCCTCCTTCACGGCGACGATTGTCGGAATCGACGCCAGTCGCACGAGCGTCGCCGGATCGATGTTGCAACCGGTCCGTCCAGGCACGTTATACAGGACGATCGGCAGCGGAGTCGCATCGGCGATGGCCTTGTAGTGCTGATACAGCCCTTCCGGCGTCGGCCTGTTGTAGTACGGCGTCACGGACAGCAAGCCGTCGGCGCCGGCCTTCTGCATTTCCCTGGCCGCGTGCACGATCTCCCGCGTGTCGTACCCGCCCGCGCCTGCACACACGAGCGCGCGGCCTCGCGTTTCCTCGACGCAAATCTCGACGATGCGCCGGCGCTCCTCAGGCGACAACGTCGGCGTCTCGCCCGTCGTGCCGCACGGCACCAGGAAATGGATGCCGGCATCGACCTGGCGCTTCGCGAGCTTGCGAACCGCCGCCTCGTCAACCGCGCCGCCCTTCGTGAATGGAGTAATGAGTGCTGTACCGACGCCAGTAAAGACTTTACGCATAAGAACTCCGAACCCAACCTGCCAACTGCAACATGGAACCTGCTAACTGAGAGCGTCAGCGCCCGACCATGTCATCCATGCCGAACCAGCCCGACCTGCCCTTGAGCCATTGTGCGGCTTCGAGCGCGCCGTGTGCAAAGACGGCGCGGTCGCGCACCTCATGGACCAGCGACACGCTTTCGGTCGGCGCGTCGAATCCCACTCGATGCGTGCCGGGTATGGAACCCGCGCGCGTGGAAGACACGTCGATCGGCCGCCCGTACCCCGCCAGCTCCATGGCGGTTCTGAGCATGACCGCCGTCCCTGACGGCGCATCCTTCTTGGCAGCGTGATGGCTCTCGTGAATCCAGGCGCCCACGTTGGGGATCGCGGCAAACCGCCGCGCAGCCTCAGCCGCGATCAACGTGAAAATGTGCACGCCAATCGAAAAGTTCGCCGACGCCAGCACGCCGATCCCGGCTTTGGCGGCGAGGCTGCGGCACGCGTCGAGATCGTTCTGCCAACCCGTGGTGCCAATGACGACGTTCCACTTCCGGCCGGCCATGGCCGCCAGATTGGTCTTGACGGCCGGCGCCAGCGAAAAATCGATGGCGACATCGACGGGCCCAAAGTCCCTGGTCGCAAGGTCGCGCGCCGATGCCTGCGTGACCACGCCCGCGACGCGGCATCCGTGTTCCGCCGCCAGGCGCTCGATGAGCTGACCCATGCGGCCGTGACCGACGAGCACGAGATTCGTCATGATTCGGCTCCGAAGAATCGCGCGTGGACGCGGCGCAGCGATGACTCGAGATCCGCTTCGCCGATGACCAGGGTAATGTTCCGCCGCGCCGCCGCCTGCGACAACATCCGGACCGGCACGCCTTCCATCGCGTCCAGCAGCCGCCCGACAAACGCCGGATCGTTCTGTAAGCCGTCGCCCACCGCACAGAGAATCGCCATGTGATCTTCCCGCGTCACGTCGGCGACTTCGGACAAGGCCGACATGATCTCTGGAACGCGCCGCGTATCGTCAATCGTGACCGACACGCTCACCTCCGACGTCGTCACCACGTCAACCGGCGTCTTGAATCGTTCGAACGTCTCAAAAATCCGCCGGAGAAAGCCGTGGGCCATCAGCATGCGCGTGGACGCGATGTCCACGACGGTCACGCCCTTCTTTGACGCGATCGCCGTCAACGGTCCGGCGCCCGCCGGCCGCGAGCCGGTGACCAGCGTCCCGCTGATATCAGACGGCCGCCTCGAGTTCAGAATGCGCACCGGAATGTTCTTGGCGACGGCCGGCTGGATGGTGGCCGGATGCAGGACCTTTGCCCCGAAGTACGCGAGCTCTGACGCCTCGGCAAATGAAAGCTGCGGCACAACCTTGGTGTTCCTGACGATGCGCGGATCGGCGGTCAGCATGCCATCGACATCAGTCCAGATCTGGATCTCCGTCGCGTCAAGGCACGATCCGATGATCGCCGCCGAGTAATCCGACCCGCCCCGGCCCAGCGTCGTCGTCACGCCCTGGCGGTTGGCGCCGACGAAGCCACCGACCACCGCAATCCTGCGCGCCACGAGGACCGGATCGATCGTCTTGCGGACGGCCGCGGTGGTGTCATCCCAGAGCGGCGCCGCGGATGTGAAATCGCTGTTCGTCACAATCGCGTTCCGCGCGTCGACCCAGCCGGATGCCAATCCGTGCGACGACAGCGCGGACGCGACAATGCGGCTCGAGAGGATTTCCCCCATGGAGGCGATTGCATCCAGCCACCGCGGCGAGACTTCACGGAGCACGCCGAGCGCGCCGACGATGCGATCGAGTTCCTCGAACTCCTGGCGGATGAACTGCTCCACCGCCGCGCGTTCGGACGGCGTGGTGATCACACCGGCGACCTCGACATGCCGATCGCAGAGCGCGCGCACCTGCTGGCGCGCGCCCTCGATGTCGCCGGCGCCGGCAGCCGCAGCCAGTCCGAGGAAGCGGTCCGTCGCGCCGCCCAGCGCGGAGACCACAACGACTGGACCGCGCCAGTCCGGACTTTCCGGTTGAATGGCGGCCTGCCTGGCGGCGCGGATGATCCCGATGAGCCGGACGATGGCGTCGCGGTCGGCGACTGAGGTGCCGCCGAATTTGCAGATGATCACGAAAGACCTCGGGAGTCGTTTCTCTCGAAAAAGGAAACCGGAGTTTCCATGGACGCAAGGCTGGAAAGGCTCATTGTGGAAACTCTGGTTTC
>DASUGC010000247.1:0-28884 GCA_036274235.1 Vicinamibacterales bacterium | reverse complement strand
CACGCTCGTGCGGACGGCGGGCATGATCGGTGGCGGCGGGATGGAGCTGCACTGGCGCTGGACGCCGACGCCGGAAGAGAGACTGCTTGCGCAAGGCAACGACGATCCCGCGCCGATTGTGCCGGCCGCGGCCCCGGCCGTCGAGACGACGCCGAATTCCGTCGCGCCCGAGTCCACAGCGTCCACTGCGGCAACGCCGGCATCGTCGCGTCCCGCCGACTGGCCCGGCTTTCGCGGCCCGCTGCGCGATGGCGTGATCCGGGGTGTGAAGATCGACGCCAACTGGGCCGTGTCGCCGCCGTCAAAACTCTGGCAGCGCCCGATCGGTCCGGGCTGGTCGTCGTTCGCCGTCGATCGCGGTTTGATCTATACGCAGGAGCAGCGCGGCGAGGACGAGATCGTCGCGTGCTATCGCCTCAGTGACGGTGCGCCGGTGTGGCGGCATCGCGATCGCGTGCGCTTCTGGGAATCGAACGGCGGCGCGGGGCCGCGCGGTACGCCCACGCTCGCCGGCGGCCGTGTCTATGCGCTTGGCGCCACGGGCGTGCTCAACGTCCTGGACGCGCTGACCGGAAGCCTGATCTGGTCGCGAAACGCTCTTGCTGACATCAACGGCAAGGTCCCGATGTGGGGCATTTCCAGCTCGCCCGTCGTCTCACAAGGCGTGGTCGTCATCGCGCTCAGCGGCAGGCTCGCGGGGTTTGACGCGGCCACCGGCCAGCCGAAGTGGACCGGCCCCGCACATCGCGGCAGCTACAGCTCGCCGCAATTGGCCGCGATCGATGGCGTGGAACAGGCGCTTATGTTGAGTGCGGACGGCATGACCAGCGTGTCGGCCGCCACCGGCGCCGTGTTGTGGGAGTACGACTGGCCGGCAGAGGGCACGCCCATCGTGCAGCCGGCGCTTCTCGAGGGCGGCGATGTTCTCGCCAATGCGATCACCGGCATGGGCGGGCTTGGCATCCGGCGCATCAGCGTTTCTCACGGTGCGGGCACATGGACGACCAGCGAGCGCTGGACCTCAAACGGACTCAAGCCGTACTTCAACGACTTCGTCGTGCACAAGGGGCATGCGTACGGCTTTGATGGCAACATTCTTTCGTGCATCGATCTGGCCGACGGTGCGCGCACATGGAAGGGCGGCCGTTACGGGAGCGGACAACTTGTCGTGCTGCCTGATGAGGATCTGCTCCTGGTGATTTCCGAAGAAGGGGATCTCGCGCTGGTCTCGGCGACGCCCGACGCCTTCAAGGAAGTTGCGAAGGTGCCGGCGATCGACGGCAAGACCTGGAATCATCCCGTGATCGTCGGCGATACGCTGCTGGTCAGAAACGGCGAAACGATGGCGGCGTTTCGATTGGCGCTGAAGAAGGATTAGAAATATCGAGGCCGATGAAGGAGATTCGATGCGTCGATTGAGCGCATTCGCCGCGATCGCGATCGTGATGGCCGGCGCCGTCACACTCGCTCAAACGCCAGCGCCCGCCCGCTCGCCCAGCCCGGACGGAATCGCGTCGATGCAAGCCGGCGTCTGGAAAGCCGACGATGCGCCGGCGGCGCGCGTCAGCACCGGCAAGTGGATCGACATTCTGTACGGCCGTCCGCTCAGGCGAGGCCGCACGACGCTGTTTGGATCCGGCGCGTCGTATGGCGCGGCGCTCAAGGGCGGGGCCGCGGTCTGGCGCGCGGGCGCGAATGTGCTGACGCGCCTTCGAACCGAAGCGAAGCTCGTGATGGGCGGCAAGACGATCCCGCCGGGCGAATACACGCTCTTCATCGACCTCGCCGGCCCCTCATCGTGGACGCTGATCGTGTCCTCGCAGCCGGCCAACGCGGCAGACGATGTCCCGACGCGGAGCAGGAACTGGGAGGCCTTCGTCTATGCGCCGGAGAAAGACGTCGCTCGCGCGCCGATGAAGATCGAAACCCTGCCGTACATCGTGGAACAGCTGACCTACGAGTTCACCGATGTGACAGGCACCAACGCCACACTGCGCCTGAAGTGGGACACAGTGATGGCGTCGGTGGCGTTCGGTATTACTCCGTAGCGGGCGGCGCTACGCCTTGGGCGCGGGCACAAAGCGCATGTACGGCTTCGGCGCCCTCCACCCATCCGGATAGGTCTTCTTCGCGTCTTCATCCGACACGGATCCGAGAATCACGACGTCCTCGCCCGGCTCCCAGTTCGCCGGAGTCGCGACCTTGTGGTTGACCGTGAGCTGCAGCGAATCGATCACGCGCAGCAGCTCGTGGAAGTTGCGGCCGGTCGTCATCGGGTATGAAAGCGTCAGCTTGATCTTCTTGTCCGGCCCGATCACGAAGACGCTGCGGACGGTCTGATTGTCGGCGGCCGTCCGGTTGTCGGAGCTGCCTTCGAGGTCCGCCGGGAGCATGCCGTAGAGCTTTGACACCGCCAGATTCGGGTCGCCGATCATCGGGTAGTTCGGCGCGATGCCCTGCGTCTCCTCGATGTCCTTCGACCACTTGACGTGCTTCTCGACGGAATCGACGCTCAGGCCGATCACTTTGACGCCGCGCTTGTCGAATTCCGACTTGAGCCGCGCCACGGAACCGAGCTCGGTGGTGCACACGGGCGTGAAGTCCTTGGGATGCGAAAACAGCAGTCCCCACGAGTTCCCCAGCCACTTGTGGAAGCTGATGGGGCCGTGCGTCGTCTCGGCGGTGAAATCCGGAGTTTCGGAACCGATCGTCAGTGCCATGACATCCTCATTCCTGCGACGCGGGCCTCGCGCTCACCATGAGCTCCCGGCCCTCGCCATCTCGAGTCTCATCATGGCCCAGCGCCCGGCTCGGGGCCATGGACGCGGGATGAGGAAGGGATGAGTTTGTGGTGAGGAGATGAGGCCGGGACTCGTTCCAGCCGGCTCACCAGGAAACGAGTCCCGGCCTCATTTCTGCCCCAGCATCCGCTCCCCCTGCAGCCCCTTAAATAAGGAAGCCGCCTCTTTGTGCTCTCGTTCCGCCCGTTTCAGCAGTTTCGTGAATGACGCCCGCTTGCGGAGCGGGTCCAGCCACGGATCGGCGGCGATGGCCGGGTAGCAGAAGAATCCGCCCTGTACCGCCCGCTGCAGCCACTCGATCGCGCGATCGGTTTCGCCCAGTTTCGCCAGATGCCGTGAACCGTAAAACCGCGCCTCTGGGTCCGCGATGTCCATGGCGAGCATGGACGCGGCGCTGTCGGCCGTTTTGCCTTCGAGGAGCAGTCGTCCCGCGCTGATGAGATGCCGCACACGCGTCGGCGTCTTCGGTTCCAGTTCTCGCAGCGCAGCCAGGCCCTCGGCCTTGCGCCCAATCTCCGCGAGCGCGAGGGGAACGATGTAGGGGTACAGCGCCGGCCTGGCTGTCGCGACACGCAGATAGTCGTGCTGGAGGTACCACGTGTGCACCACGCTCGTGCGCAGTTTCGGCTCGAGCGCGATCGCGCGCGCGTGCGCGGCCACCGACGCGTCGAGCAAGCCGCAGTACCGGCACGCGGTGACGAGGCCCGCCATGATCTCGGGATCGGGAAGCTGCGCGCGCTTGATCAGCCGGGCGAGCGCGTCCCGGGCGCGGCCGCGATCGACTTCCAGTTGCGCCAGCAGCTTATGCGTGAGCGGGAGATCGGGATCGATCGCCAGGGCGCGCGCGAACGCCGCCTCGGCCCGGCGCAGGTGCTCCGCCGTGCCGGTGTCCAGGTACTTGCCCATCACGTGATGGATTCGGCCGAGCCGCGCCCACGCCGGCGCGTAGCCGGGATCGATCTCGAGACAATGCTCGTACAGTTCGCGCGCGACCACCCACTGCCTGGAATCCTGGCCGAGCTGATTGCCGCGCAGGTAGTAGTCGTAGGCGCGCGCGTCGGCGGGTGCCTCGCGTTGCAACCGCTGACGCTCGCCGGCGCTCAGCGGCAGTTTCAGCGAGGCGATCACGCGGCGGGTGAGTTCGTCCTGCACGTGAAAGACGTCGCCCACGGGGACCTGCGCGGAGTCCGACCAGACGAGCGTGCCGTTGGAGGCGTCGGTGAGCTGGCTTGTGACACGCACCTGATCGCCGGCGCGAAGCAGGGTCCCGGTGACGATCATGTCGACGTCAGCCTCCGCCGCCACACGCCTGAGATCCGCCACTTCGCATTCGGCAAATCGCGCGGCCGCCAGACTGGATCGCACGACGATCGACTCGAGGCACGAGAGCGACGCCGTCAGGGCATCCGGCAGACTGAATGCCAGAAACGCCGTCTCTTCGTCCGGCCGCAACATCCGGAACGGCAGCACGATCAGTCGTGTGAGGCCGCCGGGCCTGGCCCCGGCCGCCTGCGTCGTCACAGGCATGACAAAGCGGTAGCCGCGCCGCGGCAACGTTTCGATGTAATGCGGGAAGTCTGCCGTGTCCCCGAGCGTTTCGCGGATCTGGCGGATACAGAAGTTCAGCCCCTGCTCAAAGTCCACGAACGTGTCGCCGGCCCAGACGTGCTCGCGAAACTGATCGCGCGTCACAACTTCGCCGGCTCGCCGCACCAGCAGTGCGAGGACCTTCGCGGGTTGCGGCGCCAGTTTGACCGGATCGCCGTGCTGCCGAAGTTCACCGCTGGCCGGGTGGAGTTCGTACGAGCCGAATCGATAGAGCTCAGGCGCGGGCGGCATCTAATAAAGGAAAGAGATTTTAGCAGTCCGGGGACCTCATCTATGCTGACAGCATGACCGCGGCTCCCTCCTGGGTCTCCCGTCTCCTTCAGGAGATCGACGACGCCGACGCGCGCGCGACGCGGCTGGCCGCCGGGCTGACTGCCGGGCAACTGAACTGGAAACCGACAGCCCAGGAGTGGAGCGTCGGCCAATGCCTGGATCATCTCTGCGTCGCCAACGACGTCTACCTGGCGTCGATTGCCCGATCGTTTGAAGGGCAGCCGCGCGCGGTCGCGAGCGACATCACGCCCGGCTGGTTTGGCCGCTGGTTCATCAGGAACTACATCGAGCCGTCGGCCGTGACGAAACGCGGGCGGGCTCCACGGAAGATTGTCCCGGGTTCAGCCGTGGACGCGTCGATTCTCGACCGGTTCCTGGCCACAAACCAGGCGTTGCGCGATCACGTGCGGCGAGCCTCCGAGTACGACGTCAACCGGATCCGTTTCAAGAATCCCTTCGTCGCGGGTATCCGTTTTACGGTCGGCACCGGCTTCGAGATCCTCGTCCGGCACCAGCGGCGGCATCTGCTGCAGGCCGAACGCGTCGCCGCGCGGGATGGATTTCCCGGTCTTTCTCAGTAGGACTACGCATGGCGTCCGGCCGGGGACAGGCCGATACGTCCAGGTAACAGCGCCGTGTTGACGTACCGGGTAACGCCTCGCTACCTCGAATTGACCGCTGCGGGCTTTGGCTCCGCCGAAGACGCCCTGGCGGCCTTCCGCGCGATTCGGGCCGATGAAGCCGTTCCGGAGGGGTTGCCCTGGCTGATGGATCTTCGCCAGTACGACCACCGCTCAATCACGCCCGAGGACATGCCGGCGCGCGTCCAGGCGATGTTCGACACGCTGGGATCGAAGCTGGGACAGTTCTGGGCGGTCGTCATTGACGCCCAGATTGAGCACTTGACGCTGGGCCGCCTGCTGCAGAGGCTCGTGAACGACCGCGACGCCACGGTCATGCTCTTCCCCGACGTGGCCGAGGCCCGCGAGTGGCTCGAGGCGATGACATTGAGGCGGGCGGCTTCGAGATCATCACTTCCGTCGACTTGATAATCGCGAGCGCGTCGTCGCCGCGCCGCAATTTCAGCGAGCGAATCGCGTCGGCGGTGATGATCGCGGTCAGCCGCTGATCGCCGATTCGCAGGCGCACCTGGCCGAGCAGGCCGTCCACGCGCACTTCTTCGACAAAACCGGCCAGCTGGTTCCGCGCGCTCAGGCCTTCGATGGCGCGGACGACATCGGTCGTGGGACGCGGGCGGTCGCGCCGCGGCGACATCAGCCGCTCGATTTCGGCTTCTGAGATCCGATGGTGGCCGCCAGGGGTCTGCGACGTCCGGACGCGCCCGGCATGAATCCACTGTTTGACTGTGGAATAGCTGGCTCCCAGCCTCGTGGCGGCCTCCCGGACTGTCATCAATGCCATGGCTTCCTCGATATCGTTTATATACGATAATAAACGTTCAGTCATGCGATTTAGAGCGTTTCTTGGCGCTTCGGCGGCGCTCGCGGCGGCCTGGTGGGCCGCCGGTGTGGTCCCCGCTCGCACCGAGGCGCCCCCGAAAGACATTCTGATTTTTGCCGCGGCATCGTTGCAGACGGCGATCGACGAGCTGGCGGAGCCGATTCGACGCGCCACCGGCACATCCGTCCGGATGTCCTATGCGGCCAGTTCGGCGCTCGCCAGGCAAATCGTCGAAGGCGCCCCGGCGGATCTGTTCATGTCGGCCGACGCGGACTGGATGGACTATCTCGCGGAGCGCAGGTTGATCCGGACCGGCTCGCGCGTGAATCTCCTTGGCAACCGGCTGGTGCTGATCGCGCCGCGCGATCGGCCGATCCAGCTCGCGATCGCACCGGGCTTTGAACTGGCGAAGGCACTCGGACCGAACCGGCTGGCCATGGCCAATCCGGACGCGGTCCCGGCCGGAAGGTACGCGCACGCGGCGCTGACACGCCTGGGCGTCTGGGACGGCGTGTCGAACCGGATTGCGGCGGCAGAAAACGTGCGCGCGGCGCTGTTGCTCGTCTCGCGCGGCGAGGCGCCGCTCGGCATTGTGTACGCCACCGACGCGATCGCCGAGCCACGCGTCGTTGTGGTCGACACATTTCCGGCCACGAGCCATCCGGCCATCGTGTATCCGGCCGCGCTGACGGCCGCGGCGTCTCCCGCGGCGGCCGCGGTGCTGGCGTATCTGATATCCGACGCGGCATGGCCGGCATTCGAGAAACAGGGCTTCACCAGGCCGGGACCGCGCTGATCGATGGCCCTCACGGCTGCCGAGTTGACGGTCGTCTGGCTCAGCCTGAAGGTCGCGATGGTCGCGACGCTGGTCAGCGCGGTACCCGCGATCGCCGTCGCCTGGCTGCTCGCGCGGCGCCGGTTCTGGGGCCGTACCGCTCTCAACGTGCTCGTCCACATTCCGCTCGTCGTTCCGCCGGTGGTAACCGGCTATTTCCTGCTTCGCGTGCTGGGCCGCCGCGGCCTGATCGGCGAGTGGCTCGATCAGAGTCTTGGCCTTCAGTTTTCATTTCGCTGGACGGGCGCCGCCGTTGCGGCAGCCGTCATGGCGTTTCCCCTTGTCGTGCGGGCCATCCGGCTGGGGTTCGAGGGCGTGGATCGAAAGGTGGAGGAGTCGGCCGCGACGCTTGGAGCCAGTCCGTGGCGGGTGTTCCTCACGATCACGCTCCCGCTCGCGCTCCCCGGCCTGGCCGCCGGGTTGCTCATCGGCTTTGCGAAGGCGCTCGGCGAATTCGGCGCGACGATCACGTTCGTGTCGAATATTCCCGGCGAGACGCAGACCCTGGCGCTCGCGATCTACACGCAGCTCGAGCGGCCGGGCGGTGAAGATGCGGCGACCCGGCTGGTCTGGCTCTCCGTGGCGCTCTCCGTCCTCGCGCTCGTCGTCTCCGAACTGATGACGCGCGGCCGCCAGCGGATCGACACATGAGCATCTCGATCGAGATTGCGCACCGCGCCGGCCTGTTTCAACTCGAGGTGACGCAGAGCGTGCCCGCGGGCTTCACCGCGCTGGTGGGCCCTTCCGGATCCGGCAAGACGACGACGCTGAATGTGCTGGCCGGACTGACAAGACCGTCTCGCGCGTTCGTCAGGATGGGGGACGAGGTGTGGGCGGACACGACGCGAGGCGTCTGGGTTCCGCCGCATCGCCGGCGCGTGGGGTATGTCTTCCAGGAGCCGCGCCTGTTTCCGCACTTCAGCGTCCGGCAGAACCTGCTGTACGGCCGGCTGCGCCAGCGGCCGCGCGCGCGGGTGATTGCCGAAGACGAAGTGATCGAACTGTTGAATCTGTCGTCGCTGCTCCAGCGGCGTCCCGCGCGGCTGTCTGGCGGAGAACAGCAGCGCGTGGCGTTGGGGCGCGCGCTGCTCGCCAATCCGCAGCTGCTGTTGCTGGACGAACCGCTTGCGTCAGTCGATCAGGCTCACCGGCTGGCGATTCTCCCGTATCTCGATCGATTCCGCGACGCCCACCGCATTCCGGCGATCTACGTCACGCATGCCTGGAGCGAGGTGGCCGACCGGGCCGACCACGTCATCGAACTCGCCGCAGGCCGTGTTGTGTTCTCCGGGTCGGCCGCGAGCCGGTAAGGACCTCGGGAGTCGTTATCTCCGAAAACGGAAACCAAAGTTTCCAAGGCGCGGGAAGGAAACTCCCGTTTCCGTTTTCGGAGATAACGACTCCCGAGGTCCTTACCGGCCCCGCTGCTCGATCTGTCGCTTGATCAGCGCGAGATCGTACTGGGCCTTGGACAATTCGAATTCCGTCTGCTGGAGCCGGACCTCAGCTTCCGCCATGTCCAGCGAGTGCGCCTGGCCGACGCTCACCCGCACCTTGATGCCTTCGAGCTCCTTCCGGCTCAGGTCGATCCGTGCCGTCAGCGTTTCCACGCGCTGTTCGGCGTCCACTTCCAGCACGCGCAGGTCTGCCAGGCCGGCGTCCATCGTTCGGTTCAGAAACTTCCGCCGGATATCGAGCTTCCGGCCAGAGGCCGAAAGGGCGGTTTCGAGTTCCTTGACCTGCACGCGTACTCGCTCGAGGTCCGCGTTGGTCGACATTCCCGCGGCAAAACGCCTCTGTTCGGTGGTCAGTCGAAGCTGCTCGGTTTCAAGGGCGGCCCGCTGCGCCTCCATCTCCAACTGCCAGCGCTGGCTGACAAAGTCGCGGCCTGACACCAGCGGCGCCGAGACCTGCATCGCCGGCTCGACGCCAGTCAGTCGAACTTCATCGAGCTGCAGTTGCAGCGACTGCACTTCCCACTCCGCCTGGCGGGTCCTGAGGACCGCGTCCTGCATTTCCTGCATGCTGGCCGCGCCGATCTGCGCACGCTCCTGCAATGACTTCGACAACTTCGAGGCGAGCTCCAGCCGCATCCTGGCCAGATCCAGGCGCTGCTGGTAGGTGCGCACCAGCAGATCGCGGCCCTCGGCCGACTGCGCCTGGTATGCGGCGCTCACGGCCGCGCCGCCAGCGGCCATCGAGACCAGGATGAGCAAGGCCGTTGCGAACGCAAGGCGGCCGCGCGACTGCGGCACCCAGCGCGGCAGCCGCGACGCAGCCGCGCGATGCGAGATCTCGGTGCTCACACGCGCCTCGAGTGCGCGCACGAACGATTCGCGGGGTTCATGAATGCCGTTCATGGATCGTTCTCTCCTTGATGGCCCGGGCCGGCGTGCCGGCCGGCCGAACGAGCTTCGCCAACTTCTTTTTCAACACGGCGCGCGCGCGCCGTAAACGTCCTTCGACGGCCTTCTCGGTCATCGATCGTTCCGTCGCAATCTCCCGCACGGACTTGCCGTCGAAATAAAACGCTTCGATGAGCTCGGCATGCCGGCGCCGCAACCGCGCCAGGCCCCAGCTCACCGTGGCGGCCACGTCCGGTTCATCGGGCAGCGGGCCCGGCGCTTCCAGATCGATCGTCTGCGGATCGACGCTCTCGGGCCGGATGCGCCGGAAATGGCTGATCATCGTGTTGCGTGCGACGCGCAGCAGCCAGGCGAGCGGCTCATCCGGACGGCCGCGACGGGGCCACGCGTCGAGCGCGCGCATCCACGTGTCCTGGACCAGGTCTTCCGCCATCGCCCGGTCGCCGCCCACTCGCCGCGACACGTAGGCGTAGAGCGGGCGGATCGTCGCCCGGTAGATTGCAACGATCTCGTCGTCCTGCATCCAGTTCGCGTCCAGCTACCTATATTGACGCGCGAGCCTGCCAAAACCCTCGGACTGATTTATGCTCCCGCTATGCGCATCTGCACCTTGACCTTTGCGGCCTGCCTCATCTCGACGTCTCTCGCGGGAAGCCAGGGAGCGCGCCCGGTTCCCGGGGCGTGCCTGACGGCCACCGCCGCGTGCACGGCGTGGGTCACGATCGGCGGCGGCCCGGGGCGGACAATGGTCTACACCACGCATCCGCTGGACCAGCGCAATGACGCGATCAAGCGCGCGCTGATCATGGTGCACGGCACCAATCGAAACGCGGACCACTACTTTCAGACGGCGACCGCCGCCGCCTTCCTCGCCGGCGCACTGAGCGACACCATCGTCATTGCGCCGCATATCGTCATTGGGGGGAACAACGGCGACAAACTCGCGGAGAACGAGATCGCCTGGCCGGCCGGCGGCGACAGTTGGCGCGCCGGCGGGGCGTCACCGAGCCACCCTGGCTTGTTTGCGTTTGACATCGCCGATGAATTGCTCCGCAAGCTCGCCGCGAAGAGTGTGTTTCCCAACATGCAGGCGATTGTCCTCGCCGGACACTCGGCTGGCGGCCAGTACGCCAATCGCTATGCGATGGCCAATAAGGTTCACGACACGTTGGGCGTGCCGGTCAGTTACGTCGTCGCGAACCCATCGAGCTACGCGTGGCCGGACGCGACACGGCCGACGTCCGAGGGCGACGCGAATCCCGCGGCGGCCAAGGACGGCTGGAGCCTGGAAACGGCCGCGCATACGAAGTTCACGTACGGTCCCTACGATGCCGCGGCGAAGAATTGCGCCAACTACAATCGGTGGCCCCTCGGCCTCGAGAATCGTTCGGCCAGTTACACGTCGAAGCAAACCGACGAGCAACTCAAGAAGCAGCTGGCGACGCGGCCGACGACGTTCCTGCTCGGCCAGGTGGACACGTTGCCGCTCGGCGGCTTCGACAGCTCCTGCGGCGCGATGGCGCAGGGGCCCACTCGTCGCGCGCGCGGCGAGGCGTTCGTCAAATACGTGAACGAGACGCTGGGCGCGAAACATCCGATTCAGATCGTGTCCGAGTGCGGTCACAACGATCGCTGCATCTTCACGACGGACGCCGTGTTTCCCGCGATTTTCCCGGCGGTGAAATAGGGGCCGGGCCCCATTTCGGGCGGTCAACACGCAAACCCGTCGTTACAACTTCGTTCCTGGCCCATAAAGGCCGCAAAATCGCCCCATGCGCCGGCGGCACGCGCTGTGCTCCACCTCCCCTGATCGATAAATCAAGCCGGGCGCCGAAAACGTAACCGGCAGGCGAGGGCCGTCCCATGAAACGCCTGATGATCAGGATCTGCTCAGTCGCGTCAGCCATCGTGGCTGCGGTGTTGGTCGCCGGAGCCGGAAACGACGTGGGCGCACGCCAGGCGCCGCAATCGAGGCAGACGCCGCCCACCGGCCATTACGCCGCCAACGAACTGCTGGTCCAGTACAGCCCCGCGATGAACACACTGGCGCGAGACGCCGCGATCAACCTGCAGCGCGCCACTCGACTGCGCCGCTTCGCGCGCCTGAACATCGATCACGTGCGCGTGCCGTCGAACATGTCCATGCAGGACGCGCTTGCGGCCTTTCGCGCCATTCCAGGCGTCGCGTCCGTTCAGCCGAACTACATCCGCCGCGCCATCCAGAGCCCGAGCGCGCCGCCCAACGATCCGTCGTGGCTCGACGGCAGCCTCTGGGGCCTGCAGAAGATTCAGGCGCAACAGGCGTGGACCAACTTCACCACCGGCAACGGCAGCGTCATCGTCGCGAGCATCGATACCGGCGTGGACTACACGCATCCGGATCTGGCTCCCAACATGTGGCGCAACCCGCTGGAGATCCCCGGCAACGGCATTGACGATGACGGCGATGGATACGTAGACGATGTGTATGGCATCGACACGGTCAATCACGACAGCAACCCGTTCGACGACCAGGGACACGGCACGCACACGTCGGGGACGATCGCGGCGGCCGGTAACAACGGGCTGGGTGTGGTCGGCGTCAACTGGAACGCGAAAATCCTCGCGTGCAAGTTCCTCAGCGCGGAAGGATCCGGCACGGACGCGGGCGCCATCGAGTGCTTCGACTACATCACGGCGCTGCGGGCGCGCGGCGAAAACATCCGCGTGTCGAGCAACAGCTGGGGCGGCTCGCGCAGCAGCGAGCCGGTCTCCCAGGCATTGAAGGCCGCCATCGACGCCGCCGGCGCGCTCGGCATCATCAATATCTTCGGCGCGGGCAACGATGGCACGAATAACGACGTGTCGCCCTTCGATCCCGCCAGCTACGACTCGGACAGCATCGTCGCGGTCGCGTCATCCGGTACGACCGATCGGCCGTCGTTTTTCAGCAACTACGGCGCGACGTCGGTGGACCTGGAGGCGCCTGGCGAAAACATTCTGAGCACCTACCCGGGCGGCGACTACGAGTACCTGTCCGGCACCAGCATGGCGACGCCGCACGTGGCCGGCGTGGCGGCGCTGCTCGTCGCGCTGGATCCCACGCTGACGGTGCCGGCGATCAAGCAGCTGTTGCTCGACAACGTCGATCAGACTCAGCGCTGGGCGAACAAGGTCCTCTCCGGCGGACGGCTGAACGCGTGGCGCGCGGCGGCCGCGGTCGGCGCAAGCCCCAACACGCCGCCCCAGGTCGCCATCACGGCTCCGTTCGACGGCGTCTCGTACAAAGCGCCGGCGATGGTGGCGCTGGAAGCGGCGGCCAGCGACGAGGACGGTACGGTGCAGCAGGTGGCGTTCTACGCCAACGGCGCGCTGATTGGCATCGACACCACGAGTCCCTACGCCGTGACCTGGAACGCGGCGCTCCCGGGTTCGTACCTGGTCACGGCTATTGCGACCGACGACCGGTTCGGGACCTCCACCGCCGCGATTCACGTCACGATGCTCGCGAATGCGCCGCCGGCGGTGTCATTGACGGCGCCGGCTGAGAATTCATCGTTCACCTCGCCCGCGTCGGTCACCATCGACGCGACCGCGAGCGATCCTGACGGCGGCGTGCAGCAGGTGGCCTTCTACGCCAACGGCATCGCGATTGGCGTGGACACCTCGAGCCCTTACTCGCTGACCTGGGCGCCGGCGCTCGGTACGTACACGCTCACGGCGATCGCCACCGACAATCAGGGCGCGACGACGACATCGGCGGCGGTGCACATCGTCGTGGATCCGATTCCCGGCCGTATCAACGTGGCGGCCGCGGCGAACGGCGGCACGGCGATCGCGTCCTCCGTGCTGAGTCCCAGCTATCCCGCGTCGGGAACCATCAACGGCGATCGCAAGGGCCTGAACTGGGGCGCCGGCGGTGGATGGAATGACGGCACGCAGAACGCCGGGCCCGACTGGCTCGAGGTCGACTTCCGCGGCATCAAGCTCATCGAAGAAGTGAACGTCTTCTCGATGCAGGACAACTACACCGCACCGCTCGATCCGACGCCGGCCATGACCTTCTCTTACTGGGGCCTCAAAGGATTTGAAGTGCAGTACTGGGATGGCGTGGAGTGGGTCGGCGTGCCGAACGGCGTCGTGGCGAACAACACGCTGGTCTGGCGGAAGGTTGTCTTCGCGCCGATCGCCACGAGCAAGGTCCGCATCTGGATCACGGCCGCGCAGAATGGCTACGCCCGCATGATGGAAGCGGAGGCGTGGGGCATTTCATCCGGCATCAATGCGCCGCCCGACGTGGCCATCACCGGTCCGGCGGAGGGCGCGTCGTTTTCAGCGCCGCCCAGCGTCACCGTTGCGGCCAATGCTTCCGACAGCGACGGCGTTGTGCAGCAGGTGGCCTTCTTCGCCAATGGCGCGCCGATCGGCGTAGACACGTCGAGCCCGTTCACGGCCGTGTGGAGCGCGCCGGCGCCCGGCAACTACACGCTGACGGCGGTGGCCACCGACGATTCAGGCGCCACCACCACGTCGCCGCCGGTTCACGTCGTCGTCAAGCCGCCGAACGTGCCGCCGAGCGTGTCCATCACGAGCCCCGCGCCGGGCGACTCGATCATCACGCCCGTGACCGTCGGCGTTGCCGCCAGCGCGAGCGACGGCGATGGATCGATCGCGTCGGTGAGGTTCTATGCGAATGGCGCGCTGCTTGGGACGTCAACGGCCGCGCCGTACAGCGTCAACTGGATCAACCCGGTCGCCGGTTCGTACGAGCTGACGGCAGTGGCCACGGACAACGAAGGCGCCACGACGACGTCGGCGCCCGTGGCGGTGACGATCGCGCAATCGCCAACGCGCCAGAACGTCGCGCTGGCCAGTAACGGCGCCGTTGCGCTGGCGTCGTCGATCCTGGGCGCGAACTACGGGCCGTCCGGGGCGATCAACGGGGATCGCAAGGGCCTGAACTGGGGCAATGGCGGCGGTTGGAACGATGCCACGCCGTACGCCGGGCCCGACTGGATCGAAGTGGATTTCGCCGGCGCCAGGACGATCGACGAAATCAATGTCTTCTCCATGCAGGACGCCTACACCGCGCCGGTGCAGCCCACCTTGACGATGACGTTCGGGTACTGGGGTTTGCGCGCGTTCGAGGTGCAGTACTGGAACGGCACGAGCTGGGTGGCGGTGCCGAACGGCGCGGTCGCCGGCAACGACAAGGTGTGGCGCCAGTTCCTGTTCGCGCCGATCACGACGACAAAGATCCGCGTGTGGGTCACGGGCGCGCTCAACGGGTACGCGCGGGTGATCGAAGTGGAGGCGTGGGGGCAGTAGAAATGCAGCCGGGTTCCGGCTGCGTGACAACCGTATTTACATGCACTTGTACAAAGTGTATAAGTCTATGTGAATGACCGAGCAGGACTACCGCGGCGCCCTGGACGCGGCCATCAAGGAGTACGAAGCGCTCGGAGCCAGGAAGCGGGACGTTGACGCGCGGCTGGCCCAGCTCGCGCAGACCATCGGAACACTCTCGCGGCTCGTCGGCCTCGTGCCGACGGTCCCGCTCGGCATTACCGATGCCTGCCGGCTGGTTCTGCGCGGCGGGACGCCGATGACCCCGGTTGAAGTTCGGGATCGACTGGACGCGATTGGCGTCGATCTCTCGATCTACGCGAACGATCTCTCGGCGATCCACACCATACTCAAGCGATTGAACGAAGCGGGAGAAATCCGGATTGTCCCGCGCGCGTCCGGCAAGCACGCGTACCTCTGGCAGGCCCCGCCGACCGCGATTGCGATTGGCCCGGAACTCGCCCAGCACGTCCGTGAACACGGACTTGGGCGCGGCCTGGCCCTGCTGCCCGGCCCACGTCCCCGGAAACCCCGAAAGCGCAGGAAATGATGGACCTGTCCCTGAGACGACGTTTTTACGCCGAGGAAATTCAGATGGCCGCGAACCTGAAGTCCGCGTCCATCGTGGACGCGCTGGCCACGGTCCCGCGCGAGCGCTTTCTGCCGGCGGGCCCGTGGATCGTCAAGAGCGAAGCAGACGTTCAGGGCCCGCCGCGCCAGACGCCTGATGCCGATCCGCGGCACGTCTACCACAACATCGGCATCGCGATCGATCCGGCGCGAACGCTCTTCAATGGTGCGCCGGGATTGCTGTCGATGGCCATCGATGCCCTGGCGCCCGCGGCCGGGGCTCGCGTTCTTCACGTGGGCACGGGGCTCGGGTACTACACCGCGATTCTGGCGCACTGCGTGGGCCCAACCGGACGCGTGCTGGGCATTGAAGTGGACCCCGATCTGGCCGAAGCGGCCCGCGCGAACCTCGCGTCGTACCCGTGGGCGGAAATTCGTCACGACAATGGCGTGCGGGAGTTCGGTCAGGAAGAAATGTTCGATGCCGTGCTGATCAACGCCGGCGTGACGCATCCGCAGCCGGCATGGCTTGATGCGATCGCGCCGGGCGGGCGCATGGCGCTGCCGCTCACCGTCGGCATGCCAGCAATGGGACCGATCGGCAAAGGTCCGCTCGTCCTGATGTCGCGCGGGGCCGATCCGTCGGTCTTCAGCGCCCGCATGCTGACCTTTGTCGCGATCTATTCCGGCGTCGGTTTGCGTGACGCCGCGATCGAGCCGGCGCTGGGCGCGGCACTCTCGAAGAATCCATTCCCGCCGCTGAAGTCATTCCGCCGCGATGCCCACGGCCCTGGCCCGGCCTGCTGGCTGCACACGGACCACGGCTGCCTGAGCACCTGACCGCCGAAAGCGCTTGACGCACCGTGGCAATCCCAATCGCGGGCTGTCAGGCGGCTTTCAGCTGCGACAAAGACATACAATTCCGCCAGCATGCGATCGCTGGCGGCGGCCTTCGTGATTGCGGTTGCGGTCTTCGCGCAGGAGCCTTCGCAGCCGCCTTACAAACGCGCCGATCTCCCCGTTGACGCGCGCGTCCGCGATTTGCTCGGCCGCATGACGCTCGAAGAAAAGTTCTGGCAGCTGTTCATGATCCCGGGCGATCTGGACAATCCAGCCAACGACTACTCCCACGGCATCTTCGGCCTGCAGATCCGTGGCGCCAGGACCGCGCGTGAACACGCCGATCGCATCAACGCGATTCAACGGTATTTCGTCGAGAAGACCCGCCTCGGCATTCCGATCATTCCGTTCGAAGAAGCCGTCCACGGCCTGGCCTGGGACGGAGGCACGATGTTTCCCGCGGCGATCGGCCTCGCCGCGTCATTCGATGCGGACCTGATGCAGGTCGTCGGCGACGCCATCGGCGCCGAAGCCCGCGGGCGCGGCATCCGCCAGGCGCTGTCGCCGGTCGTCAATATCGCAGACGATGTGCGATGGGGACGGGTGGAGGAGACCTACGGCGAGGACCCCTATCTGTCGTCGTGCATGGCGGCGATCTACGTCCGTGCTCTCGAAGGACAGGGTGTCATTGCCACCCCGAAGCATTTCGTCGCGAACGTCGGCGAAGGCGGCCGCGACAGCTATCCGATCGATCACAGCGAACGCATGCTGATGGAACGGTACTTCCCGCCGTTTGTCGCGGCCCTGCAGGCCGGCGCGCGGTCCGTCATGGCGGCCTACAACTCGGTGGACGGATCGCCGGCGACACAAAACCGGCACCTGCTGACGGACGTCCTCAAGCGCGACTGGGGATTCACGGGATTCGTGATTTCCGACGCCTCCGGCACGAGCGGCGCCACGGTGCTGCACATGACGGAAGCGAGCACCGCGACCGCGGCCCAACACGCCTTCGACGCGGGGCTCGACGTCGTCTTCCAATCGTCGTACGGCCAGCAGCGGCCCTATCTGGACGCGTTTCAGCGCGGCCTGATTCCCGCCGCCGTCATGGATGCGGCGGTCTCGCGGGTGCTGCGAGCCAAGTTCGAGCTTGGGCTGTTTGAACATCCGTACGCGGACATCGCCGACGTGGAGCGCCGCATGCCGATGCACCGCGGAATCGCGCGGACCGCGGCACGCCAGTCGATCGTCCTTCTGAAGAACGGCGGGGATGTGCTGCCACTGTCCAAGACGGTCAAGTCCATCGCCGTGATCGGCGTGGATGCCGAGGAGGCGCGGCTCGGTGGATACAGCGGCCCGGGCAACGACAAAGTCTCGATTGTCGACGGCATCAGGAAGGCGGTTCCCGGGGCGGCGGTTCGCTATGCTCCCGGACCCGGCCGTATGATTCGCGACTTCGACGTGATTCCCGCATCGCAGTTGTCGTCGGGATCCGCGGCTCAGCCGGCACGGGGCCTGCAAGGCGAGTATTTCGACAACCCGCAGCTTCTGGGACCACCGCGACTGACTCGGACAGACGCGCGCATGGACTTCCGCTGGACGCTCAATTCGCCGGGCCGCGGCATTCCGTTCGATTGGTACTCGGTGCGCTGGACCGGCACGCTGACGATTCCATCCGCTGGTCCGACGCAGATTGGCGTCGAAGGCAACGACGGGTACCGCTTGTATCTCGACGATCGGCTCGTCATCGACAACTGGATCAAGCGATCGTACGGCGTGCGCACGGCGCCGGTGTCGTTTGCGCCGGAATCAACGCATTCGATTCGGCTCGAGTACTTCGAGCCCTCCGGCAATGCGCGCGTGAAACTCATCTGGAACGCGGGCATCAGGGATCCATCGCGCGCGCTCATCGGGGACGCCGTCGCGGCCGCCCGCGCCAGCGACGTCGCCGTCATCGTCGCCGGCCTCGAAGAGGGGGAGTTCCGCGATCGCGCGAGACTTGGCCTGCCGGGCCTGCAGCCGGATCTGATTGAAGAAATCGCGGCGACGGGCAAGCCTACGATCGTGGTGCTGATCGGCGGCAGCGCCGTCACCATGCCGTGGCTCGACAAGGTCGGAGCGGTGCTCGATGCGTGGTACCCGGGCGAGGCTGGCGGCGACGCGGTCGCGGACGTCCTGTTTGGCGACGCCAATCCCGCGGGCCGCCTGCCGATCACGTTTCCCGTGTCGGAAGGGCAGTTGCCGCTCTCTTACAACCACAAGCCGACCGGGCGCGGCGACGACTACGTGGACCAGACCGGCATGCCGCTGTTTCCGTTCGGTTTTGGTCTGAGCTACACGACGTTCGAGTACTCCAACTTGATTATCGAACCGGCCGAAATACCCGCGACCGGCCAGGCGACGATTCGCTGCACCGTCAAGAACACGGGCCGTCGCGCCGGCGACGAAGTGGCGCAGCTGTACATTCGCGATGTCCTGGCGTCGGTGGCGCGGCCGGTGCTGGAGTTGAAGGGCTTCGAGCGCGTGACGTTGCAGCCCGGTGAGCAGAAGACGCTGACGTTCACCATCGGCCCGGAGGCGCTGCGGATGCTCGACGCCGGCATGAAATGGGTCGTCGAGCCTGGCGTGTTTCGCGTGTCGGTCGGCGCGTCATCGAAAGATCTTCGCCTGCGCGGCCAGTTCACGGTGCGGTGACGCCGCGATGGCCGTGTATCTCGGTCTCGATGCCAGCACGCAGAGTCTGACCGCGACATTAATTGAAGTTGCTGCCGGGCGCCGCGACGTCATCGTCGAAGACTCGCTGGTGTACGACCGCGACCTGCCCGCGTACGTAACGTCGCACGGCGTAATCAGGCCGGACGATCCGGCGGTCGTGGTGGCGCCCCCGGTGATGTGGGCCGAGGCGCTCGATGTCGTGATGGCGCGCCTGGCGCGCACGTACCCGGCCGAGATGGCCCGGCTCGCGGCCGTCTCCGGATCCGCGCAACAGCATGGCAGCGTCTATCTCACGCGCCGTGGAATCGCGCGGCTCGGGATGCTCGACGCGCGGCTGACACTCGCATCGCAAATAGTCGGAGCATTTGCCCGGCCGCTGTCGCCCGTCTGGATGGACTCGAGCACGACCGTCGAGTGCCGGGAGATCGAGGACGCCGTCGGCGGCGCGGCCCGCCTCGCGGCGCACACAGGCGCGCATGCGTTCGAACGGTTCACGGGCCCGCAGATTCGCGCCTTTGCCAAACGGGATCCGCGGGCCTACGCGGGCACCAGCCGCATCCATTTGATCTCATCATTCATGCCGTCGCTGCTCGCGGGCGCGGAGGCGCCGATCGATCCGGGCGACGGATCCGGGATGAACCTGATGGAGCTCACGACGAAACAGTGGTGGGACGAGGCCGTGCGCGTCACGGCGCCGGATCTCGCGCCCCGGCTGCCCGGCATTCGGCCGTCCTGGACGGTTGTCGGCACGCTCGCGCCGTACTGGCAACAGCGGTGTCACCTGCCGTCGGCCAGAGTCATCGCGTGGTCCGGTGACAATCCGTGCAGCCTCATCGGCAGCGGCCTGGTGCGCGAAGGACGGCTGGCGATTTCGCTCGGGACCAGCGACACCGCGATCGGGCTCATGGCAGCGCCGCGCGTAGACGAGTCGGGAATCGGGTACGTCTCGGCGTCGCCGACCGGCGAATACATGGGCACCACGGTGTTCAAGAACGGCTCACTGGCGCGCGAGCGTATCCGCGATCAGTACGGCCTTGACTGGGCTTCGTTCTCTGCCGCGCTCCTGTCCCGGCCACCCGGCAATGATGGCGCGATGATGCTGCCATGGTTCGATCCGGAGATCACGCCGCACGTCATCTCACCAGGCGTGCGCCGTATCGATCTCGATCCGGAAGACGCGGCCGCGAACGTCCGCGCCGTCGTTGAGGCGCAGATGATGGCGATGGCCAACCACACGCGCTGGATGGGCGTCGACACGTCGGTGGTGCATGCCACGGGCGGCGCCGCCGGTAATCGCCATGTCTTGCAGGTCATGGCCGACGTCTTCGGCGCCGAAGTTGTGCGCTCGCGCGCGCGCAACTCGGCCTCGCTCGGCGCGGCGCTCCGCGCATGGCACGCCGACGCGCTTGCGGACGGCCGTCCCGTGGAATGGGAAGATGTCATCGTCGGATTCACCGAACCCGAGCCGGAATGGCGGTTCAGGCCCAGACCGGAGGCTGTTGCGGTGTATGTGGATCTGCGGCGACGCTACGCCGAAACGGAGGCGACCACATTGAGAGGTAAATCGTGAACGCACGCCTCGTAGTGCTCAGCCTCGTTGTCAGTGTGGTGACGTTCCAAGGTCAGCAGGGACCCGTTTCACCGGACTTCTCCGGGGACTGGGCGCTCGATCCAGCCAGGAGTCACCTCAGCGGTTACGTGTTCAAGGACATTCCCAAAGATCCGGTCCTTCCGGAGGGGGTCGTTCCTCCCAGGAAGGTCAAGCACGCTCCGCCACATTACCCGGACGAAGCGCGTAATGAGGGACAGTCAGGAACGGTTCTGTTGGAAGGCATCATCGACACGAAGGGACACGTTGCCGATCTACGAATTATCAAATCCATTCCGGTTTTCGATCAGGCAGCGATGACTGGTGTGTGGCAGTGGCAGTACACGCCAACGCTGCGTGACGGAAAGCCCGTCGAGGTCATCATGAGCGTGACCGTGGACTTCAAATTGGGCTATTTCGGCGAACACCAGGTTGAAGGTGTGGTGTTTCCCAAACTGGACGGCGCGTTTGGCACGGGCCTCGGGCAGGGTATGGTCTCAGATCGGTTGTCGATTCAGCACGACGCGAAGAAACTGACGATGCGGCGCTACATCTCGGACGAATCTCAGACCGTCGTGTACGCGCCAGGCGGCAAATCGACGACCAACACGATTCACGACTACGGCAGCGCCAAGAAGGATCAGTACAAATATTCCAGCCGCTGGGACGCCGGCCGGCTGGTGACGGAGATTTCATGGATCGGGCCTCAGGGCCTGCGAACGGCGAGAGAAGTGATTTCCAGGGCGGGCGACACGCTGACGATTGTCACCTCGCGTCCGGATCCGACGACAGGCGGTGACGCCTTCACACAGACAATCGTGTACAACCGGCGACGGTAATCCCTACTTCAGCTGCCGCCCCTCGAGGGTCAGTTCCCACCCGACGCCCTTGCGGCTCAGCTCCGCGTCATACACGGACTGGCTGCCAAGCCGGCGGGACATCGCGGCGGCGATGGCCGTGGCCAGGAGCAGGGGCAGCACGATCGGATAATCCCCGGACAATTCGAAGACCAGCACGGCGGCCGTCAGCGGGGCGTGAATGCTCGCGGCCGTCGCGGCCGCCATGCCGACCAGGGCATAGCTGCCGGCGCTGACCGGCGTGCCTGGAAATGCCAGTGAGATGGCATGTGCCCACAGCGTGCCGAGCGACGCGCCGACGAGCAGCGTCGGGGTGAAGATTCCGCCCGGCACGCCCGATGAGACCGAGCCGCTCGTCGCGACGATCTTGGCCACGAGAAGAATGGCCACCGCGGTCAGCGCAATGCGTTGATCAAGGATGAGGTTCAGCGGCTCGTAGCCGTTTCCCGCGACGGCCGGCAGGCCCAGGGCGATCATCCCGACCAGAAGACCGCCGATCGTCGCGCGAAACGGCTGAGGAATGGGATAGCGCGCGGCCAGGTGCTCGAACCACGCGAGCAGGCGTTTGAAACCCAGGGCGGCGATGGCTGCGAGCAGGCCCAGCGCCGCGAACGCCAGCAGCTCTGTCTGGGATTGCAGCGCGAACAGCCGCTGTCCATAGATCGGGCCGGATCCGACGATCCACCGGATGAGCGCCGTGGACAGCACGACGGCGCCGATCGTCGGGACCAGCGCCGCCGGCGCCGCGATGCCCAGAATCGTCTCGAAGACGAAGAGGACCGCGGCGAAGGGCGTGTTGTAGGCCGCCGCGAATCCTGCCGCCGTGCCGGACGCGACCAGCACGCGGGTATCCAGCAGCGGCGCCGACGTCAGCCGCGCGATGGACGCGCCCACCGTCCCGCCGAATTCGATCAGGGGGCCTTCCCGTCCGATCGACAGGCCGCCGGCCATCGCGGTCCACGAAGACAGCACGCGCGACAGCGTCGTGCGGAACGACAGCCGCACGTTGCCTAGCGCGACGGCCTCCATGACATTGCTGACGCCCTGGCGGCTGCCGGCGCGCAGCCGCGCGATGAGCCCGGCCGCGCAGCCGCCGGCCGCGGGCACCAGCACCCGCAGCCATCGCGGCAGCTTCGCCATTGCATCGACGACGTCGTTGGCGTGGAAGACCGCGTGATACCACCAGGCCAGCGTCGCGCGGAACGCCGCCGCGAACGCAGCCGCGGCGACGGCCACGCCGAGCAGCGCGGTCAGGAACTTCAGGTGTCTCACGGCGCCCGTTCACTGTACCGCGGCTGCACGCTGTTTGTTACACTCCGATATTCCGCATGGCGCAGCCGTCCAGGTCCAGGACCTTCGATCGTTCGCTCGTCGAGGGCCCGATCGGTCCAGCGGTCTGGAAGATCGCGTGGCCGACCATGCTGCAGAACGTCATCGCAGGCCTGCAGGGCGTCATCGATCACGCGATGGTCGGTCACTTCGTCGGCTACACCGCGAACGCCGCGATCGGCGTGAGCTGGCAGATCATCCTCGTGGTGATCGTGTTCGCCAGCTCCGCATTCAGCGGCATGGGCGTGATGGTCGCGAGGTTCGCCGGCGCCAACGATTCCCACAAAGTCAATCGCGTCGTCTACCAGGCGTTTCTGGTCGCGGCAGGGCTTTCGGTGATCCTCGGGACGATCGGCTGGTTCGCGGCGCCGAGCCTGCTCGATCTGATTAACGCCGCTCCGGTGGTCAAAGCCGAGGCGCTTCCGTTTCTGCGGACGATGCTGGCCGGCATCCTGGGGATGATGATGTTTTTCATGCTCAGCGGCGCGTTCAGGTCGGCGGGCGACTCGCGCACGCCGCTGCGGCTCGGCATCCTGATGACGCTGCTGACGGTGGTGTTCAACGTCACGTTGATTCCGATCTACGGGACGACGGGCGCCGCCATTGGCACGGTGGCGAGCAGCACGCTGGTCTCCGCGTTTGGCGTGTGGCGGATGACCCGGCCGGATTCGGTCATTCACTTCGAACCCGGCATGAGTACGGCGCCGGACTTCACGATCATCCGATCGCTGTTCCGGTTTGGCCTGCCGACCGGCGTGCAGGGCATCGCCATGAACGTGGCCGGCGTGCTGCTCTTGCGGTACATCGGATCGCTGCCGGAAAGCGCGGCCGCTCAGGCGGCCTATGCGGTGTGTTACACCGAGCTGTTCTCGCTGATTACGTGGACGTCGGTCGGCCTGATGGGCGCGGCGGCCACGATCGCCGGCCAGAATCTGGGCGCCGGCCATCCGGATCGGGTGGTGTCAGGTGTCTGGGTCGCGTCGCGCATCGGTCTTACCCTGGCTGCCGGCGTGGGCGCCCTGTTTCTGGTGGCGCCGGGCCTGCTATTGGCCGTGTTCGGCATGACGGACGCGGAGGTCATCGGCATCGGCCGGCAGTTGCTGCGGTATCTGGCGATTTCCGGATTCTTCGTGTCCGTGGCGCTGTGCTTTACGGGAGCGCTCCAGGGGACGGGCGACACGCGCAGTCCGCTGTATATTTCGATCGTTTCGCAGATTGTGGTGCCCCTCGGTTTCTGCGCGCTGATGAAGGCGACACAAGGGCTGGAGGCGCACCATATCTGGACGGCGATCGTCCTGGGACACGTCACCCGCTGCAGCCTGAGCATCGCCAGGTTCCGACTGCAGAAGTGGCGCACGATCACGGTTGAGTTGTCACGATGAGGGTTTCGTCACATGAAAAGTTTCCGCTCGCTCCGTGCAGGTCTTCTCTCGTCCGTCCTTCTCGCGGTCGTTCTCGGCGTCGCGGGTCCCAGGCTGCTGCAGGCGCAGGGCGCGGCAGCCGCCACGCTCCCCGCGAAATTGTCGGATGCGGATTTCTGGAAGCTCACCGCCGACATCTCGGAGCCGGGCGGTTACTTTCAGATCGTTGACAATTTCACGTCAAACGAGGGCGAAATTGGAACTCTCTTCACCGCCATCGGCGGCCGCGGGCTGTCCGGCGGCGTGTATGTCGGCGTGGGGCCGGAACAGAATCTCACGTACATCGCCGCGATCAAGCCCGCCATGGCGTTTGTCATCGACATCCGGCGGCAGGCCGTGGTGCAGCATCTGATCTTCAAGGCCTTGTTCGAAATGTCCAAGGATCGCGCGGACTTTATTTCGCTGCTGTTCGCCAAGCCCAGGCCCCAGAACGTCACCGCGTCGATGCCGATTCAGGATATGTGGAACGCGTTTTTCGCCGTCCTCACCGATCCGGCTCTCGCGAAGACGGTGCACGACCGCGTGGTCGAGCGCCTGGAGAAGACGCACGGATTCACGCTGACCGGCGACGAACGCGCGCAGCTCGACGGCGTGATGAGCGCCTTCGTGCAATTCGGCCCCGGCATCACGACGCGCGGGGCCTTCCAGGGCCGTGGCGGCGGCAGCAGCAATTTCACGTTTGCCGATCTCACGGGCTGGTTGCCGCTGACGGGGGAGCCGCAGAGTTTCCTGTCGAGCGACGCGCATTTTCAGACGGTGAAGGCGCTGCACGACAGGAATCTGATCGTCGCGGTGAGCGGCGATTTCGGCGGCCCCAGGGCGCTGCGCGCGATTGGCCAGTACGTCCGCGATCACGGCAGCACGATCACCGCGTTCTACGTCTCGAACGTGGAGCAGTACCTGTTCCAGGACGGCAAGCAAACGGCCTTCTACGACAATGTCGCGACGCTCCCGGTCACCGACCGCAGCGTGTTCATCCGCCCGTACGCGCTGAGGCGCGGGACATCACCCGGCCTCTGCGGCATTACGGCGTTTCTCAAAAACGTGAAGGACGGGCGGGTGGCGACGTTTAACGATTCGATGAATTGCAATTGAGACATGTTTCGGGGTTGAACGCTGAACCCGAAACCCGGAACCCGCGGAGTTACACTCCCGATATGCGCCCTGCCCGCCTCCTCGTCCTGCTCGCATCGCTCCTCCTTCTGACGGGCGCCGCAGGCCCGGCCGGGCAGGGAGGCCAGGTGCCGCCCCCGCCGCCGCCCCCGCCGACCGGCACCGGTTTCATTTCCGGCCAGGTCATCGACTCCGTCTCCAGGAAACCTGTTCCCGAAGCCATCGTGACGTTGAATGGGCGATTCGCGTCGGCTTCGCCGGCTGCCGCCGCCGGCCGTGGTGGCGGCGGCGCGTTTCAGGTCATCAGCGACGCGCAAGGACGATTCTTCTTCGGCAGCTTGCCGGCAGGATCCGTGACCGTGACGGCCTCCAAGGCCGGCTACGGACCGGTCGGCGGATCGGCCGAACTGAGCGCGCTGCAACTCGCCCTGGCTGACAGCGAGAAGCTGCTGGACGCGCGCATCCGGCTCTCGAAGTTGGCCGCGCTGTCCGGCACGCTTCGCGATGCCATGGGCGATCCGGTCGTCGGCACCGATGTCCTCGTCATCAGCCAGAGCGTCGTCAACGGCCAGACGTCCTGGCAGGTGCGCGGCAAGACCCGCAGCGACGATCGCGGGATCTATCGCATGGGCAACCTGCCGGCCGGCGATTATCTGGCGTGTGCCTGCGGCCGCGATCCGATTCCGCTCGATCCAATTCTGCTGACGACACTGGGATCGGAGCCGCTGCAGATGATGAACGTGGCGGCGCGGGCGCTGGCAGGCGGCAGCGAAGCGGTCGCGATGGACAACAACACGCGCACGTATCCGCCGACGTTCCATCCGAACAGCCCGACGGTCGGCCGCGCCACGAAAGTGACCGTGGCGCCAGGGGAAGAGAAGACCGGCATCGACATCAGTCTGGAAGTCGTGCGCGGCACGCGCGTCTCCGGCGCGATTGCCGGCGCGACGGGGCCCATCGCCGCAAGCGCGCTGAGACTTCTGCCGGCGGGCGACGGTGGAGTGACGCCGGACATGTTTTCTCTCTCGCCGATTCTCGTCCAGCCGGACGGACGATTCGATTTCGCGCCCGTGCCGCCGGGGCAGTATCGATTGGTCGTCGTTTATCGCGATACCGGCGGCCGTGGCGGGGGGCCGTCAGGCGCGGCACTCTCGCTCGTGGGAGGAGCAGGACGCGGTGCTCCGGCGGATCCAGCGGCGGGCGCGACCCTGGCGCGCGGCGGCGCATCAATCGACGCGCCACCACTGTGGGCCAACGAACTGCTGAACGTTCCGGAAGCCGGCCTGAACAATCTGAGCATCCCGCTCAATCGGCCCGTCGCGATTCGAGGCCGCATGCAGTGGCTGGGTGCGGCGCCGCAACCGACGACCGTCATGCTCCAGCGTCTCACGGTGCCCGTCACGCCATTCAACAATCAGGATCCGCTGACGTCGATGGCGGTCGGATCCAGCGGCCGGTTCGCCGAGGACGCGACCTTTACGGTGGCCGGCGTCGTGCCCGGCAAATACATCCTCAACCCGCTGGCGGCGCCTGGATACCCGAACCTCAAGTCCATTCTGGCCGGCGGCCAGGACATCACTGACCTGCCGCTCGAGGTGACGGACAAGGACGTCAGCGACGTCGTCATCACATTCGTAGACACGGCGCTCGCCAGGCTGACCGTCACCACCAATGCGGCCGCGACGACACCGCCGTTCGACGACGCCTGGCTGTTCGTGTTTCCGGCGGACCGCAAGTACTGGCCGAACGTTTCGTCGGCCCGGAGGCGATTCCGGGCCGCGCCCTTTTCATCCAAGGGCAGTCAGACGGTCGATGGCCTCCCGGGCGGCGACTATTTCATCGTCGCGGGCGCCGGGGCTGATTTTCAGAACTGGCAGGATGTGTCGCACCTGGAGGCGCTGTCGCGAAGAGCGCAGCGCCTGACGCTCGTGGACGGCGACAAGCGATCGATCGAGGTGCGTCGATGACCCGGCGACTTGTCGCGATTGGCGGCGTCGCGCTGGCTGTGGTCGTCGCGGCCGCGGCGGCCCGAACCGCGCCGCTCCAGACGCGGCCGCAGACACCGCCACGCCGCGATGCCGTGACGGCACCGCCTCCGACCGCGTCGCTTGTCGGCACCGGCGCGATCGGTGGCGTCGTGACGAATGACGATGGATCGAAGCCGGTGCGATTTGCGTACATCGTACTGATCGGCACCGGCACCGGCGTCGTGAAGTTCTCTTCGAGCGACGCGGACGGCAAGTTTCTGTTTGGGGCGCTGCCGGCGGATCGCTACACGATCGGCGCGAGCAGGCCGCCGTACCTGGGGACCGTCGCCGGCGCCAGGAGGCCGGGACGCATGGGCACGGCCATCGCGCTCACGGACGGCCAGAAGATCGCGAACCTGGCGATTCGGATGTCGCTGGGCGCTGTGATTACGGGCACGATCGTCGATGACAAAGGGCAGCCGGCGCCCAACGTGTCCGTGGGCGCGTACCAGATGCGCTTGCAGAACGGCGAGCGCGTGCCGGTTGCCGTGGGGACGCGGGTCATGACCGACGAACGCGGCCGATATCGACTGTTCGGCCTGGTGCCGGGCGACTACATGGTCGCGGTTGCACAGACATCGGTCACGCCGATCGCGCCGCCCGCGTTGTCGGACGCGGATGTGGACGCCGCGCTGCGCGCCGGCAACGCGGCGGCCTCGCCGCCGATTACGCAGACGCCGTTGCGATATCTGCCGGTGTTTTTTCCTGGATCGCCACGGGCCGCCGACGCCGCGGTATTGTCGCTTGGCTCCGGTGAAGAACGCGCCAACGTTGACGTCAGGCTGACGCTGACTCGCGGGGCAAGCGTTTCCGGCACGGTCATTGGCGCTGATGGTCAGTTGCCGCCGCGACTGGCCGTGACGATTTCGCCGAGAGGTCCCTCGATTGTCAACACAGTCCTCAGTGCGCCGACGCAACCTGACGGCAGTTTTCAGATTTTCAATCAGATGCCGGGCAGCTACTTCGTGCGCGCCGCCGGAGGCGGGCCGCCGGCCGGCGGGGGGCCGGCGATGCAACAACTCGCCGTGGCGACGATCGAGGTCAATGGCGCGGACGTTACCGGCGTCCAGCTCGTGATGCGGCCGGGCGCGACGATCCGGGGCAGCGTGGCATTTCGCGGCTCCTCGCCGAAGCCGGCCCTTGCCGGTTGGCGATTCCCGGCTCGAACGTACGGTCCCTCAACACTCACCGTGCCAACCGTGCAACCGGCTGACGAGACTGGCACGTTTGGCATGGTGGTCTTTCCGGGAACGTACCTGATCGGTTGGCAGCCGGCGTTTGGCCCGACGACGGATGCGATCACCTGGTCGCTCGAGTCCGTTGTGGTTGATGGGCGCGACGTGACCGACTTGCCGGTGGAGATCGGCGACCCCGCGCCCCAGAACCTCGTGGCGACGTTCACGGATCGCTATCAGGAGCTGACCGGCCGCATCACCAGCGCCGCTGGCGCGCCGATGTCGCAGTACACGATCGTGGTGTTTCCAGAGGACAAGACGTACTGGATTTCCGGCTCCCGCCGGATCCTGACCTCGCGTCCTGGAACTGACGGCAAGTTCGTCCTGTCGGGCGCGGGCCCCACGAATCTGCCGGCGGGACGATATCTGATAGCGGCGGTCACGGACATCGATCGGGACGAACAGTACGACCCGGCGTTTTTGTCCGCGCTGGTGCCTGCGGCCGTGCCCGTCACATTGCAGCCAGGCGCCAAAAAGGTCCAGGATCTGATCGTGCGTTAACAAAGGGGGACGGGCCTGTTTT
>DASUGC010000246.1:0-31575 GCA_036274235.1 Vicinamibacterales bacterium | reverse complement strand
CTCAGCTGCTGCAGCACCTGGCGGCGCGGCAGACGCGGCGGCCGAGCGAACTGACGGCGCAGCACTTCGACGAGGACGGCGTCCGCGGTTATCTGGAGGACCTGCACGACCGGGGCATCAACCGGTCGTCGGCGGCGCGCCATCTGGCCGCGCTGCGCACGTTCGCGGGCTACCTGATTCGGGATGGGCATCTCACGGTCAACCCGACAGCGCTGATCGGCTCTCCGAAACGCGCGCAGACGCTTCCCGCGCACCTGGGTGCGTCCGACATCGAGAAGCTGCTGCAGGCGCCCGATGCATCGACGCCCGCCGGCCGCCGCGACCGCGCCATTCTCGAGCTGTTTTACGCGTCCGGGCTGCGGCTCAGTGAGCTCTGCGACATCGATCTGGAAGACGTCAATTTGAGCCGCCGCACCGTGCGCGTGCGCGGCAAGGGCGGCAAGGAGCGGCTCGTGCCCTTCAACGGCGCCGCGGCCGATGCCATCAAGCGAATGCTGGCGGATCACGCCGCCTTGCCCGCGGCCCCGCGCGCGGCCACGACTGCGCGTTCCTCGGGCGCCACCGCTCGACCGGCTCGATCTCCGCAGCGCCGCCGCGATGCCCTGTTTCTCAATCTCAAGGGCCGGCGCCTCACCACCCGCACCGTCGATCGCATCGTTCGCCAGGCGGCACGAGCCGCCGGGATTCCGCAAGGCATCAGCCCGCACGCGCTGCGGCACACGTTCGCTACCCATCTGCTCCGCGCGGGCGCCGATCTCCGTGCGATCCAGGAACTGCTGGGCCACGCGCAGCTCAGCACCACGCAGCGCTACACGCATCTGGACGTGGGGCGTCTGCTTGATGTGTACGCGCAGGCGCATCCGCGCGCCAAACGCGATCATCTCGACTAGTTGCCGGTTGCACCATCGCAGATCGGGCACGAGCGTCGCGTCAGCGCCAGGTCATCGTCACGACCAGGCCCCGCCGTGCCGGGCCGATCATCGGGGCCATGGCGAAGGTCGGCGTCCGGTTCGGGGCGGCGTAGACCTGCGTGCCGCGCGGTTTCAGGGCCTGGACGATCGCGCCAATGCCCATCCCGATACTGGTCCCAAAGCCGGCGCCGATGATGGTGATGGCGGCCCTGTCGTTGCCGGAACAATCCGATCCACACCCTGCGGCCGCCAATCCGGCGAGTCCGCCGCCGACTGCGAGCCCGGCGATCACGCCGCGCTTGATGTGATTCTGCAGCGTGTGGACGCCTTGAATGTGATCGACGGGCAGGGCGACCGTAGTCTGACCGAACGTGACGTTCATCGTCGTGGCGGTCACCGAGTGGACGACGCCTTCGCGCTCGAAACCATCGGACCTGGTGATGCGGACCTTCTTGCCTGGCTTCAGAGCCGGGACGGCCGCGGCGCTCGTGGTCCGTGTGACGGGTGACGCGGCGGGTTCGGGTGCGACGATCGATCGCCCGGCGTCAAACAGCGCGCGGCGATCGCGGGCAGTCACTTCGATGAGCTTGCCAAGGCCGACGCCGGCCGCTGCTCCCATCGGGCCGTAGATGAACATTCCTCCGGCTATTGTCGATGCCCGACACGGCGGTTGAATGTCACGGCACGCAGATGCGGACACCCAGACGGCGAACCCCGCGCCGGCCGCCAGCCCCAACCACGTTCCCCGCCGCACGGCGTCTGACACGTTCTCGATCTTGTTCACGCGATCGAACGGCACCGTGACGGCCGATCCATCGAAGGCCATCACGATGCCGGCCGGCCCGACGGACGTGACGACGCCATCGCGATGGAAACCGTCCGCCAGGGTCAGGCGAACCGTCCGTCCGACGGCGCGACGCGCCAGGGCATCCAGGTCTGCAGGTGGCGATACTTGCGCGGACGCGAGCGGAGCTGAGGCGGCCATCACTCCGGCGGTCAGGACGGCGAGAACGGTGGATAGCGAAAGGCGGCGACGAAATCGCTGCAGGCGCACCGCCGAGGAGGCTCCAATCGCTGATCGTAACACCACGGCTGCGAGACCACCGGAGCCCGATCGATTCGAGGTCGTGACTCAGCGTACTCAATCAGGACCTGGGTCGCGGTGGCGCAGGAAAGTGCACCATCGCACCGGCCCGGAAACAACGCGCCGGTCGGGGCAGGGTCGGAGGCGCCTATTTCAAATCGTGAAAATTGAACGTCGTCCCGAACTGCAGCACGGTCACGTACGCCCACAGGTGCTGATGAGCCTTGCCTGCATGGATATTCACGTTGCGGTACTGCCCGTAAAAGCCCTTCTGTGAGAACTCGGCGTAGATCGTCCGGTAGACGTGCCCGCGGATCACGCCCTCGATGCCGGCGCCAAACCCGCCGAACTGGAAGCCCTTCTCGTTCGGCTGCCCGAGCACGATGTTCTGCGTGTGGGGCACGGTGATCCCGGCCCCGGCCTTGAGCAGCACGGAGACGTTTCCCGTTCGGTCCAGCCTGCCGTACAGGTTGTAGCGGCGCACGACATTGATGAGCACGAAGTTCGCGCCGTTGTTGAGCTGGTATTCCTGCACCAGACTGCTCACGGGCACCGAGCCGCTCACCGTGGCGCCATCGATCGTGCCGCTCACGTCAACGTTCTGTTCCTGCGTCAGGATCGCCTTGGCGTGATCGAAATTGAGTTCGATGGCCCAGTCTGGCTTGATGAACTTGCCGACGCGCAGGCTGTACTGGGGCACGGTCGGCGGGTGATTCCAGATGTCCCACGCCTTGCTGTCGTGCATCCGCGCGCTGCTGAACAGGAAGTCGTTGCCGAGACCCGACTGCACGAAGTGGATGTCCACGGGCGCGTACTGCGCGGTGTTGTACCCCCAACTTGCGTACCACCCGGTCGGCGGCGCCGGCGGCTTGACTTGCGAGGCCGCAGCGGCTGTTGCGTGCGTGGCCGCAGGAACGGGCCTGGCCGAACCAGCGATCAATGTGGCGACGACGAGCAGGTCGAGCATCGGCAGATTATAGCGTCGGCGCACTGTGAGCTCGCGTGAGGCGGATCAGCAGTGCGCCGGCGTCGCGCTGGCTGCGGCCTGACCGTCGATCAGCGGCCGTCCGAGATCTCCACGCGCCGGCCACGCGACACTTCATGCGGCGGCGCCTTGACGACCACTTCCAGCACGCCATTCTTGAAGCTGGCTTTCACCGTGTCGGCCAGCGCGCCTTCAGGCAGCGGCACAATCCGGCAAAAGGTGCCGTAGCTTCGTTCCGACGTGTAGTAGCCCTCACGCTGCTCGTTGTTCTCGTTCGATCGCTCCCCCTGAATCACGAGCGCGTCGTCCTCGACCTCGACCGTGATGTCTTTTTTCTCGAGCCCCGGCAGATCCGCGCGAACCACGAACTCGTCGTTGCGCTGGAAGCTCTCAACCTGCGGCATCCAGGTGAACCCCTGGCCGCGTCGAGTGGCGTAGCTGTCCCGCGGCGGCGCCCAGAAGCCGAACGGCAGATGGTCGAAGAGGTCGGACCAGCGCTTCATCGGGCTGTTCCAGTCGCGTCGTGTGTCGGGACGGTCCAGCGACCGCGAGCCACTCGTGCGTTCATTCGAGAAGGCCATGTGATGCTCCTTTCCAAACGGGCAACCTCAATATGGCGAGCAATGGCGGTACCACCGGCGGACTAAGAACTGATCGGCGCCGAACACTCGTGCTCGCGCGCGACCGCAATGATTGAGAGCAACGCGTTGCTTGAAGTGGGAACGGCACGGCCAAGAGCTCCCGGAGCCGTGTTGTGCTGCCTCCTGTTTCCACGAGCGAGCGAAGCGAGCCTCGCGAAACGAGCCGAGACTTGCCTAAGGGCCATTGAGAGGAGGCAAGTCGAGTGAGTAAGCGAGCGGGGGGTGTGGCGGGGCGAAGCCCCCCACATGACAAAGAAAAAACCGGCGGGCTTGTGGCCCGCCGGTTCCAGGGGGAGAGGAGGGTTGTGAGGACCCTACACCGGATTGACGACTGGCTGTTCGACGACGACGCGACGACTGCGCGGGATTTCGATGTTGAGAATCTTGATCTTGTAGTTCATCACGCGCGGGCTGATGCCCAGCAGCTCCGCGGCGTCCTTCTGCACCCAGTTGGACATCTTGAGCGCTTCGACCACGGCCTGGCGCTCGATTTCCTCGAGCGGGATGCCCGTCGGCGGGATCCGAACCGCCAGCGCGGATCCGCCGCCGGACGATGACACGGACGCCTGCTCGCCAATCTGCAGGTCGCCGGCATTGACCATCGGGCCGTCGGCCAGCAGCACGGCGCGCTCGATCACGTTCTCCAGCTCGCGGATGTTGCCCGGCCAGTTGTGGCGCTGCAGCAGTTTGAGCGCATCCGGATGCACGCCTTCGACGCGCTTCTTCAGCTCGCCGGCGAACCGCTTGACGAAGAACTCCGCGAGCTCGCCGATGTCGTCCTTGCGGTCGCGCAGCGGCGGCGTTTCGACGGAGACGACGTTGAGGCGGTAGAACAGGTCCTCGCGGAAGCGGCCTTCCTGGACCATCTGGGTCAGGTTGCGGTTGGTCGCCGCGATGATGCGGACGTCCACGCGCAGCGTCCGCGTGCCGCCGAGGCGCTCGAATTCGTGCTCCTGGAGCACGCGCAGGATCTTCGCCTGCGTGCTGGAGCTCATGTCGCCGACTTCGTCCAGGAAGAGCGTGCCGCCGTCGGCCTGTTCGAACCGGCCGATGCGCTGCTTGTCGGCGCTCGTAAACGCGCCTTTTTCATGGCCGAACAATTCCGATTCGAGCAGGTTTTCCTGCAGCGCGGCGCAGTTGACCTTCACGAACGCGCGGTTCGAGCGGTTCGAGTTGTGGTGGATAGCGCCCGCGATCAGCTCTTTGCCGGTGCCCGTTTCACCGCGCACGAGCACGGTGGAGTTGCTGCGCGCGACCTTCTTGACGATCGCCAGGACCGACTGGAGCGCGCCGCTCGCGCCCACGATGTGGTCGAAGTCGTAGATGTCCTGCTGCTCGTGCCGGAGGTACTCCACCTGGTACTTCAGGTGCCGGAGCTCGATGGCCTTCTCGATCTTCAGCTCCATCTCCTCGATTTCGAACGGCTTCTGCACGAAGTCGAACGCGCCGATCTTCATCGCTTCGACGGCCGTGTGGATCGAGCCGAACGCGGTCATGAGGATGACAGCCGCGCTGGGCTGGATCGACCGCGTCGTGCGGAGCACGTCCATGCCGTCGGCGCCGCCCATGCGCAGGTCGGTCAGGACCACGTCGAACTGGCTGTCCTGCAGCCGCTCAATGGCGGACGTCCCGTTGGCGGCCTCTTCAACGTCGTGACCGGCGTTGTTCAGCGCGCGGACCAGGCCCTTGCGCAGCGAATCGTGATCGTCGACAACCAGAATGCGTCCCATGTCGCTTTATCTCCCAAGGCTACGTTCAGAAGGCACGACCGGCAGCGTGACCTTGAAGGTCGCGCCGCGGCCGGGCGCCGATGTCGCGTCGATGTGTCCCTCGTGGGCGTCCACGACGTTCCGCACGATCGCCAGGCCCAGGCCGGTGCCCTGCGGCTTCGTGCTGAAGAACGGGCTGAAGACCCGTTCCATGTCCTCCGGCGAGATGCCGGGGCCGGAGTCCCGCACTTCCACGACGATCTGCGGCGGCTGCGGATCGGCCGCGCCCACCGGCTCGTCTTCGCCGGGCAGCAGCCACGCCCGAATGTCCACGTGTCCTTCGCCGCCCAGCGCCTCGAACGCATTGGCCAGCAGATTCGAAAAGAGCTGCCGGAGCTGGTGCGGATCGGCGAGCAGCTCGGGCACGTCCTGTTCGATGACGGTGTCAATCGAGACCGCGCCGCGCCGCATCTTGCCCTCGGCGAGCGTGATCGAGTCCTTCAACACTTCGTTGAGGTCCGCGCGCTCCACCTGCAGCTGAATCGGCCGGACGAATTCCAGCACCTCGACCACGATGGCATTGGCCATCTTGGCCTCTTTGATGATGTCGTTCAGCGTCTCGAGCGCCTCTTCGCGGTCGGTCATCTGCCGCTTGAGCACGCCGGCCATCACTTCGATGCTGGCCAGCGGATTCTTGACTTCGTGCGCGATGGCCGCGGCCATTTCGCCGAGCGCGGCGAGCCGGTCGCGCAGCCGTTCGCGCTCTTCGATCTGCTCGACGCGCGTCAGGTCCTTGAAGAACATCGTCGCCCCCACCATCCGGCCGTCGTCGTCGTGGATGTGGGACAGCGTGTAGCCCATCGCGCGGCCGGTCTTGCGCAGGCGCATCTCGGCGCGGTTGGGGAGGTCGCCCGTCTCGAAGGCCTGCTGCAGCACGCGCATCACTTCGGGCACGTCGTGCAGCACGTCGTGGAAGGAGCGCCCGATGTAGTCCTCGCGCGACGGCAGCGCGAGCACGCGGTAGGCCATGTCGTTCATGGCCGCGATCCGGCCGTCGCGCGTTATGGCGAGGACGCCAGTGCGGAGATTGAAGACGAGATGCCGGAAGAACCGGTCGCCCAGGAGGTCTTCGGACTTCGGACGGCCAATGGATCGGTCCCCGACTGAGGGCCGCTCCCTGGTGATCCGTTCCGACCGATCCGAACTGACCGTGCCTGCTTGACGCGCCATTATCATGACCCGCTCCTGCGGGGCGGACGATCTCAAGGCAAGCCTTGTGCCCACCCGATTTGCCGGTTTACCCACCAAAACCGTGCGTGGACTCTTATCGGCCGAGCGTCAAGTTGGTCTATACGATTACAGAAACGGCTGGGAATTACAAAACGGTAACGGAGAAGTCTACCTAACTCGCGGTTTCTGGCTCCTGGAGGGCTTCCCACTGGTTCATGAGGTCGCCGACCTCCCACATCAATTGATGATGTTTCGAGGTAATTGCTTCAGCGGTGGCCCTTTCCTCGTAAAAACCGGGGGCGGCCATCTGGCCTTCCAGGTCCTTGATGGCCTGTTCCCGTTCTGTAATCCGGGCCTCCAAATCAGCCACTCGCTTACGACGTTCGTCGTCTTGCCGCTGCCGCCGGCGGGCCTCCGCGTCTACCTTCTTCTTCTCCGCATAGCTCTGGCCGCCTGACGCCTGGGGACGGGGGCCCGGGGCGGCTGACGCTTTGGGGACCGCGGGGGCCTTGGCTTGGGAGGTGGGTCCGTTCGTTCCCGCCTGTTTGGCTTGAGGGGTAGCCCGGTGCCCATGCGCCGAGGCCTTCTGCGGCGTCGCCGGCGTCTGTCCGGTTTGCCGGGAAGGGGACGCCGCCGCTGGTTCCGGCCGGTGCGCGCGGCTCCAGAGAAACTGCTCATAGGTGCCGGGATAGATTTCTACAGCGCCGTGACCCACGGCGATCACCTTGGTGGCCAGGCGATCGACGAAGTAGCGATCGTGCGAGACAAAGATGAGCGTACCGCCGAAGTCGGCCAACGCCTCCAGCAGGACGTCCTTGGAATCCAGATCCAGGTGATTCGTCGGCTCGTCGAGGAGCAGGGTATTGGCGGGCCGGAGCAGCATCCGCGCCACCGCGAGCCGCGTCCGCTCTCCGCCTGACAGGACGCCGGCGCGCTTGTAGATGTCGTCGCCGGCGAACAGGAAACCGCCGAGGATGTTGCGGATCATCGGGACCATCCCGACCGGCGAATCCGCTTCCATCGTTTCATACACCGTCAGCGCGGGATCGAGGCGGCTCGCCTCGTCCTGCGCGAAGTACTGCATGACGACCTGATGGCCCTCGCGCCGCTCACCGGCGTCCGGCGCTTCGGCTCCGGCGAGCAGCCGCATCAGCGTGGACTTGCCGGCGCCATTGGGGGCGACGAGCGCGATGCGATCGCCGCGTTCGACGTGCAGGCTGATGTTGTTGAGCACGACGAGATCGCCGTAGGCTTTCCGCGCCTGCTTGATCTCCAGCACCATCCGCCCGCTCTTGGGGCAGCTGGGAAATGTGAAGTGGACGCGCTTGCGCTCCGGCGGCACTTCGATGATCTGGATTTTGTCCAGCATCTTGATGCGGCTCTGCACCTGCGCGGCCTTGGTGGCCTGATACCGGAACCGATCGATGAAGGCCCGCATCCGGGCAATCTCGTCGTCCTGCTCCTGTTTCGCCTTGCGCAGCCGCTCCATGCGGGCGTCGCGCTCCACCAGAAACGCCGAATACGTGCCGATGTAGTCCGTGATCGTGCGCAGCGAGATTTCAGCGATGCGCGTGACGACCGCGTCGAGGAAGAACCGATCGTGGGACACCAGGATGACGGCGTGGGGATACGTCGAAAGGTACTCTTCCAGCCAGTTGCGCGCGTCCAGGTCCAGGTGGTTGGTGGGCTCGTCGAGCAGCAACAGCGTCGGCCGGCCGAGCAGCACTTTCGCCAGCGCGATGCGCATCTGCCATCCGCCGGAGAACGCCTCCGCCGGCTTCGTGAAGTCTGCTTTGGAGAAGCCGAGCCCCTCGAGCACCTGCGTCACGCGCAGATCGATGCTGTACCCGTCGTCGCGGCGGAACAGCTCCGTGAGGTCGTGATAGCGAACGAGCAGCGTCTCATGCTCGCCGTCGGGGAGCGACGGGTCCGCCAGGCTGTGTTCGATGCGTGAAATCTCGTCACGCGCGTCGAGCAGCGATTGAAAGGCGGAAGCTGCTTCGTCAAAGAGCGATCGTCCTGAGTGTTCCAGGCCATCCTGTGGGAGATACCCGATCGTGGTGCCGCTGGGCTTGACGACCTGACCGAGATCGGCCTCGTCGAGTCCGGCCAGGATGCGGAGCAGCGTCGTCTTGCCGGCGCCGTTGGGCCCGGCCAGGCCGACACGATCGCCGTCGCCCACCTGCCAGGTGACATCGTCGAGCAACACCCGATCGCCGAAACGTTTGGTGAGACCGGAAAGCTGGATCATGCAAAGAGGCCGGGGCTCATTTTTTCATATAAGAGGCCGGGACTCATTTTTCGAAAGAGGCACGAAAAAAATGAGCCTGGGCCTCTTCTGTGAAAAAATGAGCCCCGGCCTCTTACCCATCTCATGTCCAACGACCCGACACTGCCCGGTTCCGGCGGGAATGACGAGACCAAGCTGTCTCCGCAGACGCCGACGCACACGACGGGATGGCTGAGTTCCTCCGGCTCGATCGATCACGGCCGCTTCGAGCCTGGCACAGTAATCCAGCAGCGGTACCGCGTCATCGGCCTGCTTGGGCGCGGCGGGATGGGCGAGGTGTATCGCGCCGACGATCTGCGCCTGGGCCAGGCGGTTGCCTTGAAGTTTCTGCCCGCCGAGCTCAGCTCGGACGCGGTCCGACTCACGCAGTTTCACAACGAAATCCGGACGGCGCGGCACGTCTCGCATCCGAATGTCTGCCGCATGTACGACATTGGCGAAGCCGATGGCCAGTTGTTCCTCACGATGGAATACGTGGACGGCGAGGATTTGTCGTCGCTGCTGCGCCGGATTGGCCGACTGCCGGAAGACAAGGCCATCGAAATTGCCCGCCAGATCTGCGCCGGGCTGGCCGCCGCGCACGAGCGCGGCATCATCCATCGCGACCTGAAGCCGGCCAACATCATGCTGGATGGCAGCGGCAAGGTCCGCATCATGGACTTCAGCCTCGCCGCCGTGGGGCCGGTCACCGGCATCGCAGGCACGCCAGCCTACATGGCGCCGGAGCAACTGGCCGGCCGCGACATTTCGGCGCGCAGTGACGTCTATGCGCTCGGCCTCGTCCTGTTCGAGCTGTTCACGGGCAAACGCGCGTTCGACGCCAAGACGATCAACGACCTGATCGTGCAGCAGTCGTCCGGCCCATCCTCCGCGCCGACGGCGCTCGTCACTACGCTCGACCCGACGATCGAGCGCGCGATTCTGCGCTGTCTGGACCTTGATCCGGCGCGCCGGCCCGCGTCTCCGCTGGCCGTCGCAGCGGCGCTCCCGGGCGGCGATCCCCTGGCCGCCGCACTGGCGGCGGGCGAAACGCCGTCCCCGGAGATGGTCGCGGCCGCCGGTGGCGAGCAGTCGAGCCTCACCGCCGTTGCGGCCGTCACATGGCTGGCTCTGGTGAGTGCGATGCTGCTCGTGGTCAGTGCGCTCGCCGATCGCACGTCGCTGCTGGCGCGCATTCCCCTGACCAGGCCCGCGCCCGTGCTGATCGACCGGGCGGAGGAGCTACGCCAATCGTTGGGCTATGCCGAGGCGGCGATCGATCAGCGTTCCGGATTCGCGTACGACACGGCCTACCTGGGCTGGAACCGGAAGAATGGCCAGGGCGAAACGCCGTGGCAGGTGCTCGCGCAGGGCCGACCGGCCGCGCTGGTCTTCTGGAGACGGACCAGCCCGGAGCCCCTGGTGCCGATGAGCCCGATTGATGTGACCGATGAAGGCGATCCGCCGTTGGAGATCGCGGGCATGACGCGGACGACGGTGGACACCAGGGGCCGTCTGGTGTCGTTCATGGCCGTCCCGGCGCAGCTCGAGTCCAAGGCGCCAGTGGCGAAGCCGGCGGAGTGGGCCCCGCTGTTTGCGGCCGCTGGACTGGATCTCAAGTCGTTTTCAGAAACGGCGCCGTCGCGAACGCCGCAGACCTTCGCGGACGAACGCAAAGCCTGGACCGGTGAACTTCCAGAAACGCACACGGCCGTGACCGTTGAAGCGGCCGCCTATCGCGGCCGGCCGGTGTCGTTCGAGATCATCGCCCCCTGGACGGCCGCCGATCGTGAACCTGGCGGTGCGTCGGAGCAAGGCAGAGGCGCCCTGCCGACGATCCTCATTCTGGCCTTACTCGTGTCGGCGGTCGTGCTCGCGCGGCGCAATCTCCAATCCGGCCGGGCCGATCGGCGCGGTGCGTTTCGCCTCGCGGCGTTTCACTTCTTTCTCTATGCGGTGTTCTGGCTGCTGTTGCCGCACCTGAGCAATCTGCGTCTGGAAACCCAACGGTTGTTCGTCTATCTCGGTCTCGGCCTGTTCATCGGCGGGGTCATGTATCTGGTCTATCTGGCCATCGAGCCCTTCGTCCGGCGCAGTTGGCCGACCATGCTCGTGGGCTGGTCACGAGCGCTGGCGGGACGCTTTCCCGATCCGTTGATCGGACGCGATGTCCTGGTGGGCATCGCGGTCGGCTTGTTCCTGACGTCGCTCGATCAGTTCCGTGGCTGGCTGCCGCAGTTGTTGCAATGGCGCGAATCGGCCGTTCCGGCGATGCCCACGCCAAGCGTCATGGAGCACGGCCGCTACTTCGCGTTGACCATCGGGAATTCATTGAATCAGGGCCTGCAGAATGCGCTGCTGCTCGTGCTGGCGTTCGCCAGCCTGCGGGAGCTGGTGAAGCGGGCGATTGTCAAAGTGAAACTTGGCCGAGTCTCTGCCGACGTCGCCGCCGCGGTCGTCGCGGTGGCCGGCATGCTCTTCATCAAGCTGGTTGACAGCCAGGGAGACCAGAGCCATCTGCTGGTCGCCGGGCCCCTGGTGCTGCTCGGCGAGTGCGTGTTCGTGATCGTGCTCCTGCGGTTCGGCCTGCTCGCGGTCGTGGTGATGGATACGGTCAATGCGGTGACGGCCGGCATGCCGCTGACGCTCAACAGCCAGGCGCTCTACGCGGGATCCGCGTGGACGCTCCTCGCCCTGATTCTGCTGACGGCGCTCGGAGGCGCCTGGATGGCGCGCGGGTGGAAAACGAGGCCGGGACTCGTTTCCTGACGGCCTCGCCAGGAAACGAGTCCCGGGCCCGTCTAATCGGGCAACGGCAGCCGTATGATTCGGCGGCAGGGAGTGATTCATGGACCCTTCTCGGGCGCGGGAGGACTGGGGATTCTCCGACGTCAAAGCCGCGTGGAAGGGAGTGACGGCGCGGGGCTGGGCCGCACTCTTCCTGGTCGTCCTGCTCGGCCTGGCGATGGCCAGCAACGTCGTCATGTTCGCCTTTGCCGATTCGCTGGTCTTTGCACCGGATCCGATACCGGGCGGCGATCGCCTCGTGCATCTCAGCAGTTCCGTCACGCCGCCCGAGCGGTATGACAAGAACGCCGGGATCACGGTGCAACAAGCCTGGCGGCAGCAGGCCGACGTCTTTTCGGCCGTCGCGGTCGAACAGCAGAAGACGCTTTTTCTGGTCGGCTCCGGTCCTGCCGAGCGCACACCCGCGCTGGACGTGTCTCCCGAGTTTTTCGATGTCATGGGCGTTCAGCCACGCTGGGGCCGCGGCTTTCGTTCCGGTGACGAAGCCGATCCTTCAGTGATGCCCGTCGTGATCAGCGAGGCGATTGCGCGGGCGCGTTTTGGATCGCCCAATCGCGCGCCAGGGCAGACATTGGAGGCGTCTGCCGGTCCGCTCCTCGTTCTCGGCGTCATGGATGCGTCGTTCGCGCATCCCACTCCGACGACCGGCGTGTGGCGCGTCGTCGATCTGCTCGGGCCCTTGATGCGCGACGCCGGCGGCACCGTGATCGCTCGCGTCGCACCCGGCGTGAATATGGAGAATCTGCCGGCGCTCCTGGCTGCGCGCGCGTCGATGGTCGGCGCCAGCGCCGGGCTCACGACATACGCCGCCAAGGCGACGCCGCTGCTTCGCGGGCCTTCGGCGGCTCGCCGAACGACGGTGCTGGTGTTGATTGGCGCCGCGCTGTGTCTGCTGCTCGGGGCGTGCGCCAACGCGGCGAGTATTGAACTGGCTGGCGCCGTGCAACGCATGCGCGTGCACGCGATTCAGCTCGCGCTTGGCGCCTCGCGGGCGCGGCTCGCGCGTGTGGCGGCGCTGGAGGTCCTGGTCCTTGTCGTCCTGGCGAGCATCCTCGCTATCGTCGCGGCGTGGGCGGCCTTCGCTGTCCTGCGTCCCAATCTGCCGGCCTCGCTGATGTCGAACAACCGGCTCGATCTGGACGGCCGCGTCGCGGTCTTCATGGTGCTCACGGCTGCGGTGACCTGGCTCTTTTCCGCCGCACCGGCGGTGATGGCGGCCTCCCGCGCGTCACTCGTGTCGATCATCAAGGCCGGCGATCGGACCGCCGCTTCATCGCGCCGGGCCGCATTCATCCGTCGCGCGTTGACCGTGGGACAGATCGCCGTCGCGGTGACGCTCGTCATTGGCGGCCTCTTGTACGCACGCAGCTATCGCAATCTGCTGGCGGTGGACAAGGGCTTCGACAGCCGCGACTTGTATTCCGTCGATTGGACGATGCCGGCCAATTACTTCACGTCCGCAGGGCAGAGCGCTGATTTCAATCAGCGTGCGGTTGACGCGTTGCGGGCGGCGCCGGGCGTGGCCGCCGTCATGCGGTCTTCGCCCCCACCGTCTGTGGGCGACAGTCCAATGCAGTCCGCGATCGAAATCGACGACCGTCCGCCCGCCTCTCCACCCGAACTCATCGGACGGAAGTGGATCGATCAGGACTATTTCCGGGTGATCACCTTGCCGCTGAAGCAGGGACGGCTGCCTCGCCCGGACGATCCGCAGACCAATGTTGTCGTGCCCGAGCAGTTCGCGAGGCGCCTGTTTGCCGACGGCCGGGCGGTGGGCCACACGTTCCGGCGGTCGCCGCGCGAACCCTGGCTGACGATCATCGGCGTCGTCGGCGACTTCCGGACCGATCGAACACGAATGCCGGCCCCGACCGACAGGCAGATCTACTTTTATTGGATGTCTCCGCCGGTGCAACCGGCGACGCCGGCAAATGCTCCGGCGGCGCCCCAGGTGCCCGCAGTGGACTCGGGTGTCTCTTCCAGGTTTTTTACGCTCACCGTGCGCGTTAAGCCCGGCGGCGGGCCGGCGGCGCTGGTGGACGCCGGCCGGCGCGTTGACCCGAAATTGACGGTCAGCGTGGAATCCGTGGACGACGAGTACGCGACGAAGAGCGCCGACACCCGCCTGGCCAGTGAGATTGTGGCCGGCTTCAGCATCTTCGCGTTCGGCATCTCGATGGCCGGCATGTATGGCGTGATGGCATTTCTGGTCGCGGGTCGCACGCGCGAAATCGGCGTGCGCATGGCGCTCGGCGCCGATCTCCCCGCGGTTCGCCGGCTGGTCCTGGGATCGAGCGCCCGGCTCGCCGTCATCGGCGCGGGACTCGGCCTGGGAATGGCTTTTCTCTCCGCCCGGTGGGTGCAATCGGAGCTATTCGGTGTCTCCGCGACGGATCCAGCCGTGTTCGCCGTCGCCGCCCTGAGCGTCGTTGCCACCGCGGTCGGCGCCAGTTGGCCGCCGGCGCGCCAAGCCAGCCGTGTCGACCCCGTCGTCGCCTTGCGGAGCGAGTGAGGTTTCGGCCGTTCGAGCGGCCTATACTGAAGCTATATAAGGAGTTCCGCCCGTACAGGCCGGTACCCGCCGAGGGCCGTCTAACTTCGCAGCAAGGCCCTCGGCTGGCGTGCGGGCTGACCGAGGCCCTCGACCATGACCCGGACGCCGCCGACAGACGAGGAGCTTGTCGCCCTTGCGACCGCGGGGGACCTGGACTGCTTTAACCAGCTGGTTGCCCGCTGGGAGCGGCCGATATACGCGCTCGCGTATCGGACGCTCGGTCGCGAGGAAGACGCGCGCGACGTCGTCCAGGAGGCGTTCCTTCGCGCCTTCCGCGGTCTCCGGAATTTTCGCGGGGACGCGAAGTTTTCCTCCTGGCTCTATCGCATCACGCTGAATCTGTGCCGCGACTGGATTCGGCGCGAGCGGCGCGCCCCGATTGCGCAGATGCCGGAAGGCGTTGACCCGATCGAGGTGGCCGATGAAAAAATGTCGCCCACCGAGTCGGTGGAAGATCTGGTGGCGCGCCAGGAATTGTCGGGCGCCGTCGCGCGCGCGATGGCCGATCTGCCGGAAGAGCAGCGGACCGCGATTCTCCTGAAGGAGTATCACGGCCTCACGTTCCAGGAGATCGCCGATCAGCTCGATTGTCCGTTGAGCACGGTCAAGACCCGTCTCTATCAGGGCCTGTCCGTGCTTCGTCGACGTCTCGAACGGCGCCAGGCGGAGGAAGCCAGCCTCCGCCGGGCGACATGGGAAAAGGCCTGACCTGTTAGTTGGGAGTCGTAACTGTTAGTTGGTAGTTGTCAGTGGTGAGTGGAGCAAGGATGCCAGCCATGTGTAATGAACGTGATCGTCTGATCGCCTATCTCTACGATGAATGCGACGCTCGCGAGCGCGACGCGGTGCGGGAGCACCTGGACGCCTGCGACGAGTGCCGCACGGAGGTGGCGGGACTCCGATCGGTCCGCGAGGATCTGCTCGCGTGGGACGTGCCGGAGCATGGCTCCGTATGGAAGCCGTTCACGCCGGCGCCGCCGCGAGCCTGGTGGCGGGAAGTACCGGCGTGGGCCATGGCTGCCGCGGCAGGGCTGGTCCTGGTGGCCGGCGCCGCCGGCGGCGCCGCCGTACAGGCATTCGCGCCGGCGCGCGCGCTGGCGCAGGGCTCGAACGCGCCGGAGATTCGGCAGGCGACGCCTGTGTCGCTGACGGCCGACGATCTCGCCTCACTCGAGCGGCGGCTCATGACGAGCTTCAGCGATCGCGTGGGCGCCGTTGACGCGCGCGTGGAGCAGGTGTCGAACCGGATGCTTCCGGCCGACTTGACGGGCCGTGAGGCGGCGCTGTCGCAGGAAGTGGCGGAGCTGCGGGAGGCCAACAAGAAGCTGAACAATCTGGTGGGTATCTTTCTGAACAATCAGTTCCGGCTTCAGGACGGGATCGATACCAAGAACGCGGATTTCCAGCGTCAGCTCAACAATATGCAGTCCAACATGCAGCTGATCGTGGCGCAGCTCGGTCCCGCGAAGTAGGAGCATGCGCATGAAAACACGAATGTTTGCAACCGCCCTTGCCCTGGCCGCCGGCGCGGCGGCGCTTCACGCGCAGACGCCGGTGACGTTTCAGCCCTCGTCAAGCGAGCAGAGCCAGATCCAGGCGTTTGAGAATGCGCTGCGCACGGCAATTGCCAAGGCCGGCGCTCAGTTGGCCGCGCGGGCGCGCGAAGTGGCGCCCAATATTCAGTTGCAGTTCGATTCCGACGCCCGCGTGAAGGGTGTCGTGCTGCCGGACAGCGAAGGCACGCAGTTTTTTGTTGACGTTCCGGGGATTCGACCCGAAACCGTCGGTCAGTGGGACCTGGCGCGTCTTCTGAGGTTGCGTGAGTCACGGGAGGGCGTGCCCGCGAGTAACTCGACATCGGAGCCCGTGCGCACGACCACAGCCGCCGTACCGGCGAATTCCGTGCTCATGACCGATCCACCCAAGGAGTATTCCGGATTCATCCACGATGCGCTTGTGGATGCGATTCTCGATGCTGGCTTCAATCTGCCGCTCAAGGACGGTCAAGCCCTGACGCTCATTGTCGGCAACGGAACGTCGGGTCTGCCGCAGAATCCGCTGGCGGAGCAGCCGAAGCTGCTGTTTCTCCGCATCAAGTCCGAGGACCTGGCGGCGCTGCGCCAGAATCGCATTACACGAGACGAGGCGAAGTCCCGAATTCGACAGTGGGTGTACTGATCTACAATTTTCCCCATGCCACGGCGGCTCGCGATTCTCGGCGTCTCTTCTCTGGCCCTGATCGCCGCCGCCGCATGCGGAAATCCGGACCTCAGGACCCTCAAGGTCGTCAACGTCATCTCGGGGTACCACGACGCGGGCATCCAGCCGGACAAGCAGAACAAGCTGGTGCCCTCCATCACGTTCCAACTCAAGAACGAAGGCACGGAGCCGCTCAGCCACATCGATCTCGCCGTTGACTTCTGGCAGAACGGCGACGACGGTCCCCTGGATGACAAGGTGGTGCCGGGCATCGGAGGCCAGGCGCTTGACCCCGGCCAGACCAGCGAGTCCCTGACGATTCACTCCGGGATCGGCTACACATCGCCGGCCGCGCGCGTGGACTTCTTCACGAACCCCGTCTTCAAGGGATTCACGGTCAGGCTGTTTGCGAAGTTTCGCGGTCGAACGACGCCTCTCGGCGAGCTGAAGGTGGAACCGCGCTTGTTGCCTTCAACTGCGCCGGGCGGCAATCGACCGTGAGCCTGCCCGACGATTCTTCCGACCACTCTTCTCTGGCCGGCCTTGCCAGGCGCCTCGGCCCGTTTGACGCGGCCGCCATCGTCATTTCCAATGTCATTGGCGGCGGCATCTACTTTGTTCCGATCATCGTCGCCGGCCTGATCCCGTTTACTGGGTGGCTGCTGGCGGCCTGGCTCCTGGGCGGACTGCTCGCGTTCGCCGGCGCGATGGCCTACGCGGAACTGGCAACGCTGCGCCCGCACGCCGGGGGCGAGTACGTGTACCTGCGCGAGGCGTACGGTCCGCTCGCCGCGTTTCTGACGGGATGGACGTCCTTCGTCGCGGGCTTCTCGGGATCGATCGCCTCAGGCGCCGTCGCGTTGTCCGAGTACATCGCCCGGTTCGTGCCGGCGCTGTCGGATCAGACGCCGCTGCTGACGCTGCCGGTCCCGTGGGTCAATCTGGCCGTGACCAGGCAATCGCTGGTGGCCATCGGCGCCATCGTGCTGTTCTCGCTGGTGCACTTCCACGCGCGCGGACGCGTCGTGCACAACATGCTCACACTCGGCAAGGTGCTGGCGCTCGTCGTCTTCATCGCGCTTGGCCTCTGGTGGGGGCATGGCGCGATGGGGAATCTCGCGAGCACTCATCCCGTCGCCAACCCGCAGCTCGGCTGGCTGCTGGCGCTGCCGCCGATCATGCTCACGTACTCCGGCTGGAACGCGGCCGCGTACGTCGCTGAAGAGATCAAGGATCCCAACCGCAATGTGCCCCGCGCGCTTGCGCTGGGCACCATCGGCGTCGTCCTCATCTACATGGCGCTCAATATCCTGTTTCTCTATGCCATGCCGATTGGGGACCTGGCCGCGCTGGATGGCCGCCTCGCCGACAGTGTCGCCGAGCGGCTGTTCGGAACGGCCGCGGGGGACCTGCTCGGCGCCTTCGCCATTGTCAGCCTGGCCGCCAGCATCAGCGCGATGGTCATTGCCGGCCCCCGCGTGTACTACGCGATGGCGCGCGATCACGTGTTCCTGAAGTCGGCGGCGCAGGTCCATCCACAGCAACGGACGCCGATGCGCGCGATCACCGCGCAGGCCGTGTGGAGCAGCGTGCTCGCGCTGTCGGGGACGTTGACGCAACTGGTGTTGTATACGGGATTCGCGGTGGTCGTCTTCTCGGGCGTCGCGGTGATGGCCGTGTTCACGCTGCGCCGCCGCCATCCGGACGCCGATCGTCCATTCAAGGCCCTCGGCTATCCGCTCGCCCCGGCGTTCTTCGTGATCGCCAGCGCGATCATGGTCGTGTACGAAGTGATCAACGAGCCTGTCCCGACGCTCGCGGGCTTGGGCGTGATTGCGGTCGGCGTGCCAGTCTATTTCATCGCGACGAGGGGGTCGGGCCGACCCCTTACTTCTTTTTCAGGCTCACCCGAATCGTCTTCGTGTGATCGATCTCCACGCTGACATCGCCCGTGTAGGTGGCGTAGCCGTCAGCGACGAGCTTGAGTTCGTGATGCCCGCCTTCGAGCTCAAGGTGGTCGCTGAGCCCGTTGAATTCGTCAACAGTGCCCACGAGTCCACCGTCGATATAGACCTTCGCCGTGTCGGGATTGACGCGCAGTCGCAGCTTGCCCGTTGTCGGGGCCGGCTTCGCCGATCCGCCACCGCCGCCGTAGTCATAGAAGCCCGGATCGCCCCAGTACGGAGCGTAGCAGTAGCCAAACGGGTCGTACCACGGACCGTAGGCGCCCCATCCCCAGCACGTGCCGGCGTAGAGCCACGGGCTATAGCCGTAGTAATACGCGCCCCAGCCGAAACCGGCCGAGTACCACGGATAGTACGGACCCCAGGATCCGTAGAACGGGAAGCCGATCAGATCGCCGCCAGACAATGGCGGGCGCGGCGTCGCTGTTCCGACCGCCGGCTTGTTGCCTTTCGACCGCCCGGAGGCCCCACCCTCACCGGGCTGCGAACCGGTGGCGAACACCGCACGATTCAGACTGCTGGACGATGTGCTGGAAGAGAAACCGCTCGGGCTGCTGTGACTGGCGACGACGCCGCCGGGGGCCGTCGAGACGCCCGCGCGGGTACGCGTAGGCTGTGTCGCTGCCGCGCGGCTCGCCGAACGGCCGCTGGGCGATCCGGAAGACAGCGTCGAATGACCCGGATCCGTCCGGCCGGAACCGCTGCCTGAGCCCGATGGCGGCTGCGAGACACCCGATCCGCCTGAGCTGGTGACCGCGCCGCCACCTCCGCCGGAGGAAGATCCGCCCCCGCTCGATCCGGAGCTGGAACCGCCGCTCGACGTTCTGGGAATAGCCTGGCCGGCAGCCACGGCCGGGACGGCGAGCGCCAGCGTGGCGACGACGGACGCAACCTGGAGAAAGGGTTTGACCATGGCAGCCCTCAACGGTCCTTATATAGTGCAAGTTTACGGCCAGCCCCGGGCTGCCGCAAATGGCGCGGGATCTTCGCAAGAATTGAGTGCACCGCCAGCAACTGGGGACGTTCTGTCATCCAGCCGGGACGTCCCCTATACTCGTTTGATGCACTCGCATGCGACGACCGTGCTGGGCGTACGCCACCAGGGCCGCGTCGTGTTCGCCAGCGACGGTCAAGTCACGCTGGGCCAGACCGTCGTCAAACACCAGGCCCGGAAAGTCCGCCGGCTCTATCACGATCGCGTGCTCGCGGGCTTCGCCGGCACCGCCGCCGACGGCTTCGCGCTTTTCAGCCGATTCGAGAGCAAGCTCGAAGAGCATCGCGGCAATCTCGAGCGCGCGGCCGTTGAGCTGGCCCGGGACTGGCGCACGGATCGCGCGCTGCGCCGGCTCGAGGCCATGATGCTCGTCGGCGACGCGCGCGTCATGTATCTCCTGTCCGGCACGGGCGATCTGATCGAGCCGGACGATGGCGTGATCGGCATCGGGTCGGGCGGGCCATTTGCGATGGCGGCGGCACGCGCGCTGGTGCGGCAAAGCACGCTCGACGCGCGCGCCATCGTCACGGAAGCCATGAAGATCGCGGCTGAAATCTGCATTTACACGAATAGCCAGGTTGTCCTTGAAGAACTCTGAGACCGCTCCTGCCGGCACGATCGGTTCGTCGATGACCCCGCGCGAAATCGTGGCCGAGCTCGACAAGTACGTCGTCGGCCAGGCGAAAGCCAAGCGGGCCGTCGCCATCGCCCTCCGGAATCGCTATCGCCGGCAGCGGCTGCCGCCGGAGCTGCGGGAAGAAGTGGCGCCCAAGAACATTCTGATGATTGGGCCGACCGGCGTGGGCAAGACGGAAATCGCGCGGCGGCTGGCGCGGCTTGCGCAGTCGCCCTTCCTGAAGATCGAAGCGTCAAAATTCACCGAAGTCGGGTATGTCGGCCGGGACGTCGAGTCGATGATTCGCGACCTGGCGGAGATCGCGGTCAAGATGGTCCGCGAAGAACGCGAAATCGAGGTGCACGACAAGGCGCGGCGCGCCGCGGAGGAGCGGCTGCTGGACCTGCTGCTGCCGCCGGGCGCGCCTGCCACCGGGCGATCCGAGCTGACGAATCCGGGCGGGTTCGGCGACGCCTCCACGGAGGCGGACATGGCGCGCGATCAGCAGTCCACGACGCGCGAGCGGCTGCGCGAACAGCTGCAGGCGGGGAAGCTGGATGGCAAGACCGTCGAGCTCGAAACGCGCGATCGGTCCATGCCGTCGTTCGAGCTGATCCAGGGATCGTCGATGGAGGAGATCGGCGTCAATCTTCGCGACATGATGCCCGGGATGTTTCAGGGACGCACGCGGACGCGCCGCATGCCGGTGTCCGATGCCTTCGACTACCTGACGCAGGAAGAAGCGCAGAAGCTCATCGACATGGACGCCGTCTCACGCGCCGCGATCCGGCGCGTGGAGGACGCGGGCATTATTTTTCTGGACGAGATCGACAAGATCGCGGGGCGCGAAGGCGCTCAGGGTCCGGACGTCAGTCGAGAAGGCGTGCAGCGCGACATTCTTCCCATCGTCGAAGGGACGACCGTCAATACGAAGTTCGGGATGGTCCGGACCGATCACATTCTGTTTATTGCGGCCGGCGCCTTTCACGTTTCGAAGCCCTCGGATTTGATTCCTGAACTGCAGGGCCGCTTTCCGATTCGCGTCGAACTGGAGCCGCTGGGCCGGGACGATTTTGTGCGCATTCTGACGGAGCCGAAGAACGCGCTGATCAAGCAGTACCTGGCCCTGATGGGGACGGAGGACCTGCGGCTGGAATTTACGCCGCAGGCCATCGAGCGCATCGCCGAGCTGGCAACATTCGTCAACGAACGGACCGAGAACATCGGCGCGCGCCGGTTGCACACGGTCCTCGAGCGGCTGCTCGACGAAGTGTCGTTTCACGCGCCGGAGCTGGGCGGCCAGTCGGTGACCGTCGATGCGCCCTACGTCGATCGCATGCTGGCCGACATCGCCAAGTCCGACGACTTGTCCCGGTACATCCTGTGATCGTCGCGCGGGTTCGCCACGCGGCGGCGGCCGGATTCATCCTGGCGTCGATGGCGGGCTGCGGCCACAAGGGCGATCCCGTGCCGCCGGACCATCCCACGCCCCCGGCGGTCAGCGCCTTCGCGATCGAACGGACCGGCGCGGAGGTTACGCTGCGCATGGTGCTCCCGGCCCCCCAGCCTGACGAGCGATCGTCCCGTCTTTACGATCGCGTCGAGGTGTATGCCTTGACGAAGCGTGAGAAAGACCCGGCGCCCACGCCCGTCGAGCTCCTGGCTTCCGCGCATCAGGTGGCCACCGTGAGCCCGCCGGTGAAAGAGAAGACGAGTGCGGACGAGCCTCCAGCCGAGCCCGCCGACGTCACGATCTCGTTCAAGGACACGCTGGCGGCCGACACGCCGGTTGCCGCGATGGTGCGCTACTACGCCGTGCAGGCCGCCAGGGGGAAACGGCGCGGGCCATTGTCACTGGTCCTGAGGGTACCGCTCGACTCGACGCCCGCCGTGCCTCCCGACGTCGCCGCGACCTACGACGAGCGTGTGCTCAAGCTCTCATGGTCGGCCGGCCAGGCCGGTGATCGGTTTCTTGTCGATGAAACGGATGCTGCCGGCGCGTCGCCGACGCTCCTGACGCCGGCGCCCATCGAGGCGGCGTCATTCGAGACGCCGGTCGAATTCGGCAGGCCGCGCTGCTTCGTGGTCCACGCGGTGCAGAGTCACGCCGGCGTCACGATTGTCGGCCGGCCGGCGGCTCCGGTCTGCGTCACCCCGGTCGATCGTTTTCCACCGGCCGCGCCGGCCGATCTCGTGGCCGTGGCCGCCGAGGCCGCCATCGATCTGTCCTGGACGGCGAGCACTGCCACTGATGTGGCCGGCTACCTTGTCTTGCGCGCCGAAGGCGCGAATGGCACACTGCAGCCGCTCACGCCGAAGCCGGTCGAGGCGACGGCCTATCAGGACGCGACCGCGCGGTCAGGTGTGACGTACCTTTACGCCGTCAAAGCCGTGGATCGCGCGGGCAACGACAGCGCGATTTCGAATCGCTACACGGTGACCGCGCGGAGTGACAAGCGCTAACGAGTGAGCCAGCAGGAAGTCCGGGGCGAAGCTCCCGGGGAGAGACTTGATGGTGCGTTTATACAGAGTCGAATATGACAGCCGGCCGGCCTATGTCGCCGAGCGCGAGCATGTCTGGCGCCTCGTCCAAGGCGACGCGTTTGGCAAGTTCAGCGACGGCGCCGAGGTCGATCCCGCTCACCTGAAAGTCCTCGCGCCGGTCTCGCCCTCGAAAATCGTCTGCGTCGGACTGAACTACAAGGATCACGCCGCGGAGCAGAACAAACCGTTGCCGGCCGAGCCGCTGCTTTTCATCAAGCCGTCGACGTGCGTCATCGGTCACGGGGCGCCCATTGAGTCGCCGGTGTGGGCCGGGCGCGTGGATCACGAAGCCGAGCTTGGGGTCGTCATGCGGCGAACGGCCAAAAACGTCAAGGCCGGTCAGGCGTACGACTACATTCTGGGGTTGACATGCGTCAATGACGTGACGGCCCGGGATCTGCAGAACAAGGAAAGCCAGTACACTCGATGTAAAGGCTTCGACACGTTCGGCCCGGTGGGCCCGTGCATCGCCGTGGGTCTCGACGGCCGGGATCTGCAGGTACAGGCGTTCGTCAACGGCAGCGTGAGGCAGAATTCGCGGACGCGGGAGCTGATTTTCACGATTCCGGAGCTCGTCGAGTTCATTTCATCGGTCATGACGCTGCTGCCCGGCGATATCATTTCAACAGGGACGCCGTCGGGCATCGGTCCCATCCGGCCCGGCGATCAGGTCACGATCCACGTCGAGGGCGTCGGCGCCCTCACCAATCCGGTCGTCGTCAGGGAAGGACAGCCGTCATGAAATTCTTCGTCGACTCAGGCAATCTCGATGAGATCCGCAAGCTGGTCCCGCTCGGCATCGTCGACGGGGTCACCACGAACCCGTCGCTGCTGGCCAAGGAGAAGCGGCCGGCGACGGACATCATCAGGGACATCTGCACGCTCGTCCAGGGACCGGTCAGCTACGAAGTGGTCTCGACCGATGCCAGGGGCATGATTTCGGAGGGACGCCAGCTCGCGGCCGTCGATCCCCACGTCGTGGTGAAGGCGCCGTTCACGCCCGCGGGCGTCGAAGCGACGCGCGCGCTGTCGAGCGAGGGGATCAAGGTCAACGTGACGCTCTGCTTTTCGCCGACGCAGGCGCTCATCGCCGCCAAGGTCGGCGCGGCCTACATCAGCCCCTTCATCGGGAGGCTCGACGATATCGCGACGGACGGCCTCGAGCTGGTGAAGAGCATCATCGAGATCTATCGCCACTATACGTTCCGCACGGAAGTGCTCGTCGCGAGCGTCCGTCATCCGATGCACATCGTCCAGGCCGCGCGCATGGGCGCCGATGTGTGCACGTGCCCGCCCGCGGTGCTCCAGGCCTGCTTCAAGCATCCGCTGACCGACATCGGGCTGGAGAAGTTCCTGGCTGACTGGAAAAAAGCGCAGGAGCAGCCGGTCAAGGGGTAACCACACTCAACCTTGTAGCGCCATGAAGGGCCGTCCGTATCGCCGTCCCTGAGCGTCTCCGTGTGAACTGACACGCCTCTCTGTTCTACACTTCTCACCCAATGATTCACGAACGTCTCACGGAACTCGAACGCCTGGCCGAGCTTGGCGGCGGCGAAGAGCGTCTGCGCAGGCAGCACGAAGCCGGTAAGCTCACGGCCCGCGAGCGCGTGGATCTGCTGTTCGATACCGGCACGTTTGAAGAGCTCGACAAGTTCGTCACGCATCGCAGCCGCGACTTCGGCATGGAGAAAGAGGTCGTCCCGGGTGACGGCGTCGTTTCCGGCCACGGCCGCATCGACGGCCGTCCCGCGTATGCGTTCGCGCAGGACTTCACGGTGTTTGGCGGGTCGCTGTCGGAAACGAACGCCGCGAAGATCGTCAAGGTCATGGATCTGGCGATGCGCATGGGCGCGCCCATCATCGGGCTGAATGACTCGGGCGGTGCCCGCATCCAGGAGGGCGTCATGTCGCTCGGCGGCTATGCCGACATCTTCCTGCGCAATACGCTCGCGTCGGGCGTGGTGCCGCAAATCTCCGCGATCATGGGCCCGTGCGCGGGCGGCGCCGTGTACTCGCCGGCGATTACCGACTTCAACATCATGGTCGAGGGCACGAGCTACATGTTCGTGACCGGCCCCGACGTCATCAAGACCGTCACGCACGAGGACGTGACCAAGGAGGACCTGGGCGGCGCGCTTGCGCATAACGCGAAGAGCGGCGTCGCGCACTTCGCCGTCACGGACGATCGCGAATGTATCCAGCTCATTCGCGAGCTGCTCGGCTATCTTCCGTCCAACAATCTTGACGATCCCCCCACACGGTCCACGACCGATCCGATCGATCGCGAAGACGAGGCGCTCGATACCCTGGTCCCGGCGCAGCCCAACCAGCCGTACGACATGCACGATCTCATCCGCGGGGTGGTGGACGACGGCGGGTTTCTGGAAGTGCAGCGGCTGTACGCGCAGAACATCATCGTGGGCTTCGCGCGACTGGGCGGCCGGTCCGTGGGCGTCGTCGCCAATCAGCCGTCGGTGCTTGCCGGCTGCCTCGACATCGACGCGTCGGTGAAAGCGGCGCGGTTCGTCCGGTTCTGCGACGCGTTCAACATTCCGCTCATCACGTTCGAGGACGTGCCAGGGTTCCTGCCCGGCGTTCAGCAGGAACACGGCGGCATTATTCGCGCCGGCGCCAAGCTGCTGTACGCCTTCGCCGAGGCGACCGTGCCGAAGATCACGGTCATCACGCGGAAGGCGTACGGCGGTGCGTACTGCGTCATGGCGAGCAAGCACATCCGGACCGACTTCAATTACGCCTTTCCGACCGCCGAGATCGCCGTCATGGGATCCGAGGGGGCCGTCAATGTGCTGTACCGTCGCGAACTGCAATCGGCGCCGGACCCGGCCGCGATGCGCGCGAAGCTGGTCGGCGAGTTCCGGGACAAGTTCGCGAATCCGCTGATCGCGGCTTCCGTAGGATTCGTGGACGAGATCATCCAGCCGCGGCAGACGCGCGCCAAGCTCATCGCGGCGCTCGGCAGCTGCGAGAACAAGCGCGACCGTAACCCCGCCCGCAAGCACGGCAACATTCCCCTTTGATGAAGGTCCTCGTCGCCAATCGCGGCGAAATCGCCGTCCGCGTGATCCGCGCCTGCCGCGAAATGGGGCTGGGGACCGTCGCGGTGTATTCCGACTGCGATCGCGACGCGCTGCACGTCCGCCTGGCCGACGCCGCGTTCCACATCGGCCCCGGCCCCGCGCGGGAAAGCTATCTCCGCATCGACGCCATCGTGGATGCCGCGCGCCGTGCCGGCGCCGATCTGATTCACCCCGGCTACGGGTTCCTGGCGGAGAACGAAGACTTCGCCCAGGCCTGCGTGGACGCCGGCGTGACGTTCGTCGGCCCGACGCCTCGGGCCATTGCGCTCATGGGCAGCAAGACCGCCGCCAGGCAGGCCGCGCAGGCCGCCGGCGTTCCGGTGGTGCCCGGCACGGAGACGCCATTCAGCGACGACGCGAGCGACGGGGAGATCGTCGCGATGGCCGCGCGAATCGGGTATCCGCTGGTCGTCAAGGCGGTCGCCGGTGGCGGCGGCAAGGGCATGCGCACCGTCGCGACGCCCGCGGATTTGCTTGCCGCGGTCCGAACCGCGCGCTCTGAAGCGGGCGCCGCGTTCGGGGACTCAGCCGTGTATCTGGAACGGCGCCTCATGCACCCGCGCCACATCGAAATCCAGTTGCTCGGCGACCACCACGGGACAGTGATTCCATTTGTCGAGCGCGAGTGCTCGATTCAGCGGCGCCATCAGAAGGTGGTGGAAGAGTCGCCCTCGCTGGCCCTGGATCAGGCGACGCGGCAGCGGATGGCCGAATGCGCCGCCACGGTCGCGAAGTCCGTCGGCTATACCAATGCCGGGACGATTGAGTTTCTGCTGGACGAGGACGGGCAGTTCTATTTCCTCGAAATGAATACGCGGCTGCAGGTGGAGCATCCGGTCACGGAACTCGTCACGGGCATCGATCTGGTCCACTGGCAGTTGCGTATCGCGCAGGGCGCGCGGCTCGCTATCGCGCCTGAGCGCGCGCTCACGCCCATCGCGCACGCCATCGAGTGCCGAATCTACGCCGAAGATCCCGACGCCGGCTTCCTGCCGGCGCCCGGGCGCGTGCGCGCCTTGTCCATCCCCGGCGGTCCCGGCATCCGCGACGATCGCGGCGTGGCGGCGGGCTTCGAGATTCCCGTGTTCTATGACTCGATGATCTCGAAGCTCATCGCGTGGGGCGCCGATCGGCCGCAGGCCATCGCGCGGCTGGCGCGCGCGCTCGATGAATACCGCGTCGTCGGCGTCAGGACCACGCTGCCGTTTTTTCAGTGGCTGGTCCGGCAGCCGGAGTTTGCCGCCGGCCGCTTCGACACGACATATCTCGATCGCCTGCTGGCGGAGCGGCGCGGCCAGCCATTTGTGGCGCCGTCCGCATCTGACGAAGACGATGCGGCGATCGTGGCCGCGATGGCCGCATGGCTGAGGTCGCATCGCGCCGCCGCGGCGGCCGGCGATGACGGCCGCGCGTGGCGGCGGGCCGCGCGGAGCGAGGGCCTGCGATGACGTTCGAGATCGAAGTCAACGGCCGCACGCGAATCGTGTCGGTGGAGAAGATGGCCGCCGTTGCCGGCCGGCCGCGCTTCCGCGTGCGGCTCGACGGTGTGGCGCACGACATCGAATCGGCCGCCACGGAGAGCGGGCTCTCGATCCTGTATCTCGACAGCGGCCGCAGCCTGGATGTGGCGATGACCGAGCGGCCCGGCGGCGAGCTGGCCGTGCACCTGCCGCATGTGACCGTGGAGGCCGTCGTGGACGCGCGGCGATACCGGCGCGGTGGCGGCGGTCCGGTGGCCGCGACCGGCGATGTGCGCGTGAGTGCGCCCATGCCGGGCCGTATCGTTCGCGTGCTGGTCAAGCCCGGCGATGCCGTCGAGGCGCGGCAGGGCCTGGTGGTGGTGGAAGCCATGAAGATGGAGAACGAGATCGCCGCGGCCAGGGCCGGCGTCGTGAAGGAAGTGGCCGTGAGCGCGGGTCAGTCCGTTGAATCCGGCCGGCTGCTGGTCGTGATTGAGTAGGCGCCGGGTAAGTACTGCACGCATCGCGTGTAAGTACTGCACGCTCAACTTTCAGGGCATCGACGTCGTCTCATTCGTTGAGCGCATCGTGCGGTGTTCAGCCACATTCCGCGAAGTATCTCAAGGTATTCTTGAGCCGTGAGCGATCTGGCCCGGCAGCCGGATACGAACCCGGGTATCACGAATGAGGCGGGGCTGAGTGCGCCGGGGAACCCCGTCACGCCGGCCACGCCGGCGTCGCCACCGCGCGTGCGCGGCCGGAAACGCCGCGCGGTGCGGCGAGGCACGCGCTGGGTCGTGGTCGCCCTGGCCGCGACGATCGCGTCGATCATTTTTACCGTGTTCACGGTCGATGTCGGGCGCATTTCGATCGGCGGCCAGTCGCTGCTCACGATCGCGCAGACGCGAGCGTCCAAGTATCTGAACCGCGAGATGACGATCGGCCGGATCAGCGCGTACGTGACGCCTGGTCAGTTCGCGTTCCACGACGTCACGATTAAAGGCCCTTTCCCGGACTCGCGCGCCTTCTTTCACGCGGACCTCATCACGGCGAGCTTTCCGTGGTGGACGATCTTCTCCAGCAAATGGAACGTGGAGGTGCACATTCGCGGCTGGCGCATGGTCGTCGAGCGCTTTCCGGATGGCAAGACCCACATCCCGAAACTGACGCCGGAGAAGTCCGGCAACGGCCCGGGCGTGAAGTGGGAGACGCTCTCGGTGTTCGCGCACGATGGCGAGTTTGTCTATGACGACCACGTGATGCCATGGAGCGTCCGCGGCCCGAATCTCAATTTTTCCGTCGTGCGGGACAACAACCTGAGCACGTACGTGGGGTCGGCCGCGTTCAGGGACGGCGTCGTGCAGATTCAGCACTTCGAGCCGATGAGCGCCTCGTTGCGGACGCGCTTCCAGATCGACGGCGGCATCGTCCGGCTGAGGCACATCGACCTCCTGACGGACGGCGCGGAGACGCATCTGAACGGTTACGTGAATTTCAAGGCGTTTCCCGAGCAGGAGTACAACATTCAATCCACGGTGGACTTCGACCGGATGCGCCGGCTGTTCTGGAACAAGGCGGCGTGGCGATTGTCCGGGCTCGGCGATTTCAAGGGCATCTTCAAGGTCAGCCAGCAGGGCGCCTTCGATCTGAGCGGGCACTTTGCCAGTGACGAAGCGGGACTGGGTATCGGCAATGCCGAATGGCGCTTCCCGGATCTTCGCGGCAACCTGCAATGGGCGAACGGGAAGTTTCTCGTCCCGTCGGCGAACTCCGATTTCCTGGGCGGCCGGCTGAGATTGACGTACGGGCTGGAAGGGATCGGATCGGCCGGGGGCGCGTTTGCCTCGCTCGCCGGGGACTATGAAGACGTGGACGCGTACGCGTTCACGCGACAGTTCGGCATGACGGCCCTGGAGCCCCAGGGCCGGATGCACGGACGCGTGTCGATGGGGTGGCGCAACGGACAGTTCGGCGGCACGATGATCGGCAGCGGCAATACGTCGATTCGCGCGGCCGGCGGCGCCGTCGCCTCGCCGGAGCTCTCTCCGGCGGCGACGCCAATCCCGGCGGAAACCGATTTCCAGAAGTTCCGCCCGCTTGGCATGTTCGCCATCGGTGGTGAAACGGCGTATCGCTTCACCGCCTCGTCCCTCGAGTTCGGACCGAGCTGGGTGGCCACGCCGGCCACGTACATCAACTTCAATGGGCGCGCGATTGGCGGACCCGCCGACCTCGCGTTTCACGTCACGAGCCACGATTGGCAGAAAAGCGACCGCCTCTTCGCGGCGATCATGGCGAACTACGGCCACCCCGTCGGCGCGATCGACGTCGGCGGCCGCGGCACCTTCGACGGCACATTGACCAATTCATTCAAGGCGCCGCGCATCGAGGGGGAGTTCGCCGCGGACGACATGCGCGCCTGGGGGCGCATCTGGGGACGCACGACGGGACACGTCCTGGTCGAAAACAGCTACCTCAATGTGACGGACGGCCGCATCGAATACCTGGAGGGCGGCAGGATCCTCACCTCGGGGAAATACTCGCTCGGGTATCCGCGCGCGGACGGTGGCGAGGAATTGCACGCGCATATCCGGGCGGAGGACATGCCCCTGGCGCCGCTGCGCGACGCGTTCGGCCTGAAGGACTGGCCGATCGACGGCAGACTGACGCTCGCGGACCTCAATCTCACAGGCGCCTACGAGAAGCCGGGCGGCGGCGGCACGATGCGCCTGGATCAGGCTGTCGCCTGGAAGGAGCCCATCGATTCCGCGTCCGGGACGCTGGCGTTTGAGAACGACGGATCGGTGCGGCTCAGCAGCATCGAGATCATCAAGGGGCCTGGGAAGGTTTCCGGCAACGCGTGGCTCAGCTGGGCGACCGACTCGTTTTTTGTCGTGGCCGACGGGTCGAACATGCCCGTCGATGCCCTGCAGAACTTCCGCCTCCAGAAGACGCCGCTCTCGGGCGTCCTCAGTTTCAACGCGCGGGGCGAGGGAAGTTTCGGCTCGCCGACATGGCGGATCACCGCCGACGTCCCGGACCTGTACATCTCAGACGAGGGCATCGGGACGGTGCACGGGCTGTTGACCGTGACGCACGACGCGCTCACGGGCGACGTGACGGCGGGGTCTGGCGTGAAGGATCGCCTGCAGGCGTCGTGCGGCGGCAGCATGTCGCTCACGGGCGATTATCTGTCCCGGATCAACTGCCGCTTCACCCGGACCTCCATCGATCCGTACTTCAAGTTCGTCGTCGGCGAGATGCCGTTCACCAAGGCAATCGTCACGGGTGTCGTCAACCTTGCGGGGCCGCTCGCCGATCTCACGAAGGTGACCGCCGATGCGCGCGTTGACGATGCCGCGATCACGCTGTTCAACTACAGCCTCAGTAATGACGGACCGCTCCAGTTCGGCCTGAGGCGCAACCGGTTCGAGCTCGACCGCGTGTCGTTCGTGGGCGACAAAACCAAGCTGACGATCAGCGGCGGCGTGGATGTGACCACACGGACCGCCGACGTCAAGGCAGACGGCGAGGCGAACCTCGCCGTCCTGCAGGCGTTTTATCCGGAGCTCGGCGCGGAAGGCACGGCCGTGCTGCTGGCGACGATCACCGGTGGCTTCGACAATCTTGTGATGAACGGGCGTGCCGACATTACCGACGGCCGGCTCCATCCGTTCAACTTCGCGCAAAGTCTGGAAGGAATCAACGGACCAATCACCATGGAGGCGGGCCGCATTGGCGTCGATGGGCTGCATGCGGTTCTGGGCGAGGGGATCGTTGACTTCAGCGGAGGCATCCTGCTGAACGGATACCGGCCGGAACAATTCGATCTGCACGCGGAGGGGCGATCGCTGCATCTGCGGATTCCGGAAGGGCTGCAATCGGACTCGAATGTGACGTTCGATCTGCGCGGTCCCATCAGAAGCCCAACCCTTTCCGGCCGGGTCGACGTGCTCAACGCCCGCTATGCGCCGAAGCTGATCGATCCGCAGTTGGGGTACTTCGGGCTCTTTCGCGGGGCTGTCGATACCAACGCCGTCCTGGCCAGACCCGTAGACGAGGAGACGTCCGCCTTCCCCATCGCCCTGGCCATTCGGGTGCAGGCATCGCACGTCAGCGTGATTGAAGACAAGGGCACGAACACGCTGATCGAGGCCAGCGCGGACGTGGACATCAGCGGAGACCTCAACACGCCGATCGTGACGGGCCGCGTGGACATCGATCGCGGGGAATGGCTGTTCAACGGCAACCGGTACCATCTGGAAAGCGGCTCTGTCGATTTCAGCAATCCCGCGCGGTTCGAGCCGTACTTCGACATGACGTTCGAAACCGATGCGCGCAGCATCGGACAGCGGTATGCCGTGCAGATCCGCGTGACAGGCACGCTCGGCAAGCTTTCAGCGTCGCTCAACTCGGAACCCAACCTGCCGGAATTCCAGATCATCTCGCTTCTCCTCGGCGAGACGACCAACCTGACGGACGCGGAGCGCCTCTCGCGCACCGATCCGA
>DASUGC010000245.1:0-21819 GCA_036274235.1 Vicinamibacterales bacterium | reverse complement strand
TTCGCCCCCAGACCCCCTACTCGCTCACTCGCACAATCCATCGCATGGCTCGACGGCAACGGATTGGGCTCCGTTCGCGAGACTCGCTCGCTGCCGCTCGCTGGTTTCTGATCTGGGGACTTCGTCCCCGCACCCTACTCGCTCACTCGCACAATCCATCGCATGGCTCGACGGCAACGGATTGGGCTCCGTTCGCGAGGCTCGCGACCTGGCCGGTCGCGAGCTTCTTCGGCAGGGGCTTCGCCCCCAGACCCCCTACTCGCTCAGCGCCCCGTCGGCGTGGCGGCTCGCATCAACTCTTCGATGATTCCGAGTGACTGGTGATGCGTCAGATCCGGTTGGAGCGGCGTGACGGAGGCGTAGCCATCGAGAATCGCCTGCCGATCCGATCGCGGATCCGGCTCCCACTCGTCCTGCGCCTCCTCGATCCAGTAGTACGGCCGCTGGCGCGGGTCCAGGCGCTGGTCCACCTTGGTAATGTGATTCCGCTTCGCCTGCACGGTCACGCGCACGCCGCGCATCGGCGGTTGGGGGACGTTGATGTTGAGAAAGGTGCGGACGGGCAACGGGCGCTCGAGCAGGGCCGCGCCGAGCGTGGCTGCGAGCGAGGCCGCAGGGGTGTAGTCCCACTCCCCTCTTGTGTACGCCATCGAAACGGCCAGCGACTGATAGCCCAGCAGCGCGCCCTCGAGCGCCGCGGCGACCGTTCCGGAATACGTCACGTCGTCGCCGACGTTCAGGCCTTTGTTGATGCCGGAGACGATCAACGCAGGCTTGCGCGTGAGCACTTCATCGATCGCGATGTTCACACAATCGGTCGGCGTGCCATCGACCGCATAGGTGTTTGGCGCAACCAGCTCACAGCGCAGCGGCCGGCGGAGTGTCAATGCATGGCCCACGGCGCTCGCTTCGGTCTGCGGCGCCACGATGATGATCTCGCCAAGCGGCGCGAAGGCGGCGGCGAGCGCGGCGATTCCCGGCGAGAAATAGCCGTCGTCATTCGTAACCAGAATCGTGCGCATGCATGACGAATTGTATCAGGTCGATTCGACGGCTCCGTCACGGCACTCCTATAATCGACGGATGCTTCCTCGATCTGCGCAACCGCTGAAAACGATCGCCTCCGTCCTCGTCATCATCATCGTCATTGGGGCGGCGGCCATCCTCACGCGCGCCCAGAGTACTCAAACGCCGCCAGCCTCCTCGCCCGCTGCGAATATCACGGCCGTGCCAGGGATTACGGTGGGCCATTACACGCTGAGCGAGCGGCCGACGGGATGCACGGTGATCATCGCCGCCAACGGCGCCGTTGGCGGCGTCGATGTGCGCGGCGGCGCGCCCGGCACGGTTGAGACCGATTTACTTTCACCGGAGAACACCGTCGAACGCGTCAATGCCATCGTCCTGTCAGGCGGAAGCGCATTCGGCCTGGCCAGCCGTGAAGGCGTCGTCACGTTCCTGTCGGAGCGCAAGATCGGCTATCCGACGGGCGCACGGGCCGTCCCGATCGTGCCCGGCGCCATCCTGTATGACCTGGGCGTTGGCGGCCGGCCGGACATCACCCCCGGCGCCGACTGCGGCTACAAAGCCGCGACCGCGGCAAAGTCCGGCGCCATAGACGAGGGCAACGTCGGCGCGGGCGCCGGCGCGACGGTCGGCAAAATGCAAGGCGGTAACCGCGCGATGAAAGGCGGCATCGGATCAGCGGCGCTGCAGACCACCGACGGCCTCATCGTCGGAGCGATTGTGGCGACCAACGCCGTGGGATCGATCGTGGATCCGCGCACCGGCAAGGCTGTCGCCGGCGTCCGTACCGCGGACGGGCGCGGACTGGAAGATCCATTTGCCCTCGTGCGGCGTGGTGTTCTGCAATCAGCGCCGGCGAGATTGCTGGAGAACACCACCATCGGTGTCATCGCCACAAATGCCCGGCTCACGAAGGCCCAGGCGCTGAAAGTCTCGCAGATGGCGCACGACGGCATGGCGCGCGCCATCGTGCCCTCGCACACCCCGTCGGACGGCGACACGCTGTTTGTGCTGGCGACTGGTGATCTCGCAGGAAATCCGAACGTCGGCACCATTGGTTCGCTTGCGGCTGAGGCGGTCACCGATGCCATCATCCGGGCTGTCCGTGCAGCCAAGGGGATTCCGGGCTATCCGGCGGCTGGGGATATTCGCTGACAGGACGGTCAGGCGTAAGGATCCGAGATCGCCGGGCTGAAGCCCGGCGGCTACGAGGCGGCTACGAGATCTTCGTGACCAGGCCGCTGACCGGCGCGGTGGGATTCCGATCGTCCTGATCGATGAACTGAATGCCGCTCACGAAGAACTTGCGGTTCGCGTCGGCTGAGGGGCGGCTGTAGACAATTCGGCCGGCGACGTCGATGCCCGCGCCATCGCCGAGCGTCAGCATGAACACGTTGACGGATCCCACGGGAAACGGACGCGGCGTTTCCACGCTCATGCCGCCCAGGCTGATTTCGCGAACCTGGATGGGCACATCCAGAGACACAACCTGCCCCTGAATGCGTCCCAGAACCTCGACGCGGGCCGAACGACGACGATCCGCGGGATTCGCCATGCCCCCCGGCACCGTTGACGCAAGCGAAGTGCCACGCTGGGCCGAACGAATTCGGCGATTATTGGGCGAATTCCGGGGTCACAGCCGGCCGGCATGCGGAGATTCTCCCCGGCTCGGACCGGCGATCACGAAATTGTTTCACTGGCGGGAAGAGCCCTGGCGCCGCAGGACGTTGGACGTTGAGCGCGTGCGAAGCCCAAAAAGCCTGCGCACCCGATCGAGCAGCGTGCCATCCCCGGCTTGCTCGGCCTCGATCAGCGACTCCAGACAGGCGGAAAGATTCGGCGCGACGGCGATGCCCAGCCGCCGCGCGGAGGCCGGCACGGCCTCCTGGTTGCCGCGCCACAGCAGGATGGCCGCCGCAGGCGATTCCAGCGCGACATCCAGGCAATTGTCGGGACGATCGTCGATGACAACGTCGAGATCCAGCGCTTGCGCCACTTTGCCGCGCGAGCCGCGCACGGTGAACACGCTGGGGAGCGGAAACCCCATCTTCTCGAGCCACCGCTGGCTCTGGCGCTGAAGCGTCCGGCCCGCAGACCTCGGACGGCTCGTAATAAACAGAATGTCCCAGCGGCGATCCTCAGCAACAGCCGCGATCCGCGCGACGGCTCCGGGCTCGATCTCCGCGAGGCCTTCCCAGAAATTCTCCTGGGCCGACAGATCGCGCCAGATGGCCTCGGACTGACGGCGCGTCACGGCCAATGCTTCGCCTGCCTCGGGTACTTCGCCCTCTGGCGCGCCGGCATCATCGGGGGGCGACGCGCCAACCTCCGGCGTGGCGATCGCGGATCGATCGAGTTCAGGAAAGAGCCGGAGCGCCGCCTGGACATAGGCGGTGTGGAGGTCAGCGACGACGCCGTCCATGTCAAACGCGATGCGCATCAGGTCCCGACAGAAGATACATCACCGCACGTGTCCTTCGAGCGGCTGTACCGCTATCGGCGTCCTCAGCCGCCGCGACGGCCTCAACAGGCGGATGGCGGCTTCGCGAAATCTCACGGCCGCGGCGGCGTCCAGCCGCGCCACGGCTCGGACGAGCCAGTGCTCGTGACGCGGATCGACGTAGCCGATGCGTGCCGCAACCGCGAGGCAGCGATCGACGCCCGGCCAGTCCTGATCACCAGCGCAGACCGCGGCAAGCCGCCAGGCGGCCGTGCCAATGACGTCGCTGTACCGGTTTCCCGTGGCGCCCGCGGCGCGACTCAGCACTTCAATCTGGCCGCGTGCACGCGCCATCCGTTCGATGGCCGTCATCGAGCCGGCGGCGGGACGGTACGTGATCGAGCCTACGTGAGGATCCGCGCGAAACCGGCAGCCCGCCAGCGCCAATCGCAGATGCATCGCCTGGTCTTCGTGATAACGGACGGCAACGTCCTCGTCGAAGCCGCCGGCCGCCAGGAAGGCGCGCCGGCGGTAGATGCCGCAGTTCGCAACGCCGTGCGCGATATGGAACTGGACGGGATCGGCGCCGAGTGCCTCCTCGTCCCACCGGACACGGCCAACGCGCGCGCCGGTTACCTCGTCGCGACTTTCGTTCGCAAACAGCACGGCCTCGCAATCGACCTCCGCGATCCACCGGCGCGATCGATCGGTAAACGCCGGCGCCAGCTCGCCGTGTGCGTCATGGAAATGGACCCAGTCAGCGGACGACTGCTCCGCCAGGCAATTCTTCGCCGCCGCGGGCCCGACCTGGGCCTCACCGCGAACGACGACAGCGCCGTGGCGGCGCGCTTCGTCCCGCGTGCCGTCATCGCTGGCGTCGTCGTACACGAAGATTTCGTCAAAGGTATTCTCGCGCTGCGCGCTGATCAGCAATCGTCCGATGCCTGCTTCGGCGTTGCGAGCGGGGATGAGGAGGTCCAGGCGCGTCACGGTGTGCCCGCTCTTACCGGGACCTGGCGTACGCGTGGGAGTAGTCCTTGCGGTAGTACTCGGCATAGTACGAGCCGTGCCGTTCGAGTTGCGCGCGATTGAGCACGGCGCCCACGACGCGGGCGCGGGCGGCCACCAGCTGCTCGAGCGCGAGCTGCGCGTTCCGGCGCGGTGTCATCGCCGAGCCCACGACGAACAGCACGCCGCCCACGCCGTTGGCAATCACCGCCGCGTCAGTCACCGCCATCACCGGCGGCGCATCCACGACGATCCAGTCGTACTCCTGCGCCAGCGCCTCGAGCACCCGCTGGTATCGCGGCGACGCGAGCAATTCGGCAGGATTCGGCGGAATCAGGCCCGCCGGCAGCAGCGACAGCAGCGGATGGGCCGCGGGCCTGACCGCCGCCTGCAGATCGGCGGCGCCGACCAGCACATTGGACAGGCCGGGCTCCTGCGTGCAGCCGAACACGTCGTGCACGCGCGGGCGTCGCATGTCGCCGTCGATCACGAGCGTCCGCAGGCCGACCTGCGCCAAAGCCTGGCCAAGATTCGTGCACACCACGGTCTTGCCTTCGCCGGGCGCCGTGCTGGTGACCACGACCGTTCGCGCGCCCTCGGTCACGGGTGAAAACATGACGGACGTCCGGATGCCGCGCACCGCTTCAGAGAACGCCGGCGGTACGCCGCGATCGAGCAACGGCGCCGGGCCTGTGATCCGGCGGTTGCGCACCGCAGGAATGAGCCCGAGGAAGGGGACGTGCAGGTGGTTCTTGATGTCCTCGGCCGACTTGATCCGGCTGTCGAGATACTCGAAGCCGAATGCGAGTCCCACGGCCAGCAGCAGCCCGGTCAGGCCCGCGATCAGGAGATCGCGTCCGCGATCGGGAAAGATGGGCACGCGCGGCATCTCGGCGCGGTCAACCACTTGCACGATGGCGCCCGCATATCCGCCCGCGGCGCCGGTGCTGCTGACACGAGCGAGCAGGTTCTCGTACAGCAGCCGATTCCCCGCAACCTCGCGATCGAGCGCCATGTCGCCGACGACGGCCTGGTCCGTCGTCACGGACTGGCGTATTCGGGCGTCGAGGTCCGCGGCGAGCGCCGATTCGCGCGCCTTGGCCTGCTCGTACTCGGCCCTGGCGGACTCAATCACGCGGTCCAGGTGCGATTGCAATTCCGCATCCTTCAAGGCGATCTGAGCCGACAGATCCTTGCGCCGCTGGTACTTCTCGCCGAAGTCGGCAGCCAGCACGGCGTCCTGGCTCTTCAAGTCCGCGATCTCACGCGTGAGCGCCTGGATGGCCACATTCGAAACCACCGGCGGCAGCGTCGCCACCTTGGCCGGATCCGACCGGACCGCCTTGAGAATCTGATGGGACAGGTCTCTCGCCAGGCGATCGCCGCGGGCGCGCATGAGTTCCGCACTCATGTCACTGAGCGTCCGCGCGACGGCGCTGTCGGCCGGGCCCGTCCGGGCCGGCACCCCGTGCTTCTCTCTGTGGGATTGAAGGGCCTGTTCGCTGGCCTCCAACCGGTGCTTCTGATCCGCGACTTGCGCGATCAGTATCGCCTGAGCTTCCTGCGAGGCGAACGCCCGGAGGCTCACGGACTGGGCGACGTAAGCGTCCGCCAGCGCGTTGACCGCGCGCGCGGCAACGACAGGGTCAGGCGCCACATAGCGAATCCTCACGAGCCGGCTGTTCCGTACCGGCGCCACCGTGAGCGCGTCAAGAAAGGCGTCGATGCGGCTCGACTGCCAGATGGTTTCGTCGCCGGCCAGAGGAAGAATCGCTCTCGGCGCGCCCAGCCAGGCGGCCAGCCTGCCGAGCCATCCGCCTTCGCTCAGACGCGCGGCAGCCGCCGCCGGCTCGCGTTCCGACGTCGCCGGCGCGGAGGACAGGCCAAGCGTCTCGAGCGTACGCCACGCGAGCGCCCGGCTCTTCAGCCTCCCGATCTGCGCCTGATAGAACCCGTCGGCGTCGGGCCACGGGCCGCCGTCCCGCGATCCGGCGTTGAGCACGCCGGACGCGCGGGAATCTTTCTCGATCAGCACCTGCGTGGCTGCCTCGTACAGCGGCGTCTTGCGAAGGCTGACGATGCCGAGGCAGACGAACACCAGCGTGAACGTGGCGCCCGCCAGCCAGCGGCGCCTGGACAGGACGCGCAGATAGTCCGACGGCTGTATCCGTCCGGAAACCCGTGTGTCCTGTTTGAAACTCATTTGCGTGACGAGAGCAGTGCGCGGGGCACGTTGAGCTGCCTGACTTTTCGATAAAGATTTGTTCGCTGAATCCCCAGGATCTGCGCGGCATCCCCCACCCTGCCGTGGCAGCGCGTCAAGGTCGCCCCGATATACTCGCGCTCGAAGATCGCCCGCGCGTCTCTCAGGGTCAGGCCCGCCGCCGCCGATCCCGCATGAGCGCTCTCGAGCGACGCATGACGAAGCACGTCCTCGAGTTGAATGACCCGCGCGCGCGTTCCCTCGACGGTGGCCGCCACGACCTCGCGCAGTTCGCGGCCATTGCCGGGCCACGGCAGCGCGGACAGCAAGGTCAGGGCGGCGCGGCTGAACCGCTTGGGCCCGCAATGCTGCTCCTCGCAGGCCTGTCGCAGAGCATGGGCAGCCAGAAGCGGCAGGTCCAGCCGGCGGCTCCGCAGCGGGGGCATGGCAACGCGAACCTGGCCCAGCCGATCCGCGAGATCGCGACGCAGGCGGCCGTCAGCCATCGCGGTGTCGGCGTCCGGGCCAATCGACGCGATCGGCCGGAAGTCGAGCGTGATCAGGTCCTGATGATCGCCGGACAACGCTTCACGATCGCGCAACAAACGGGCGAGCCGGATCTGCACGCGCGCCGGCGCATCGGGGAGATTGGTCAGAAAGAGCGAGCCGCCCTGCGCGGCCACCACGGCGCTGCCCCGCGCGACTCGCTCGGGACCGGCCTTCGCCGGATCGGGCTGAGGGTCTGAGGCGGTGCCGAACAGCCGTTTCTCCAGGTCCGGGCCGGCATCGACGCTGCAATCCACCACGATGAACGGCCGGTTCACGAACTCATGATCGCGATCGTGCAAGGTGCGCGCGACCAGATGCCGCCCGGATCCCGCTTCGCCGCTGATCAGCACACCGGTACGGCGGGCCGCAGCCGCTCGCATGGCCTCGACGACCGGCCGCATCGACGGCGAGTGATCGTACAGCCGCTCGACCAGGTCCGCGCGCGTCGGCGACGGATCGACGGGCATGGCATCAGCCGCGGCGGCCTGCACCGCCGCGATGTCGCGCTCATCAAACGGCCACGGCAGCAAATCCGTGACGCCGGCATCGATGGCCTCGCTCGCCACGAGTGGCTGCGTGGTGTCGATGACGCCAATGACGGGAATCGCCGGGAACTGCGCGCGCAGCAAACGCACCGTGGCGAGCGCGGCGCGCTCAGCCGCGAGGTCCACCACGACCAGGCTGAATCGGCGCGTGCCCAGGAGCTGCAAGGCGTCCGGGACGTCGGTCGCGATACTCACGGCCGCTGTACTTCTGAAGATGCGTTCGCGCACCATGACGCGATCGCGGGAGCTTGAGGGCAGAAACAAAACAGGCGCTGCCGTCGCGGCGGCGGAGTCCATCGGCTGGATAGGCGCTGACCTGACACTTCGCAACGACGACGCGCTCATGGGCATGGGGCCAGACAAGGCAACCCATGTACCAGACCGCGGCAACTCTGGTTGCGACTTGGGTTTAGGGACGCGGTCTCCCTAACTAGTTGGCTCGTATCGTCTTTGATACAGGCGCGACAGAGGCTGCCGGAGACCGCCCGCCGCAATCCCCGGCAGCCCGCGCGACGGAACTGCCGCGACACTAACGGTTCTGTAACACGTCATCTAAGACTAGGCAGGGTGTTCGTCGACAGGCACCGCCCCCTTCCGCCTGGCGGTGATGTACGAGACAAGGAAGATCAGGACAATCAGTCCCAATGAGAGCCACTTGGGAACTTCCCAGGCAATCCACTCCATGGCGTGCGCGTATTCAATGAGCAGTTTGATCCCGACCCAGGCGATGATCCCAAACGCGCCGTCGATGATTGACGGATAGCGCCGCAGCAGCGCGATCAACTCCCCTGCCACGATGCGCATCGCGATGATGCCGATGATGCCGCCGGTCATGACCACCCACAGTTTGGGCGACATGGCGACGGCCACCAGAATGGAATCGACCGAGAACGCGATGTTGATCAGCTCGACCCGGACGACGGTCGTCCAGAACGCCGACAATCCCCAGGCCGGCCTGGCCTCGGGCACCGGACGTTGGGACCCATCCGCCGGCGCTCCGGCGAAATGCGCGCCGGCGAGGTACAGCAGGTATCCGCCGCCGGCGAGTTTGATCCAGGCGGCGCGAAACAGATACGCGGCGAGCACCACGCAGATGACGCGGAACGCAAATGCGGCGACGAGCCCGTAGCGGAGCGCGCGATTCTGCTGATCGCGCGGGAGCCCCATGACGAGGATCGCCAGGACCAGCGCATTGTCGGCGCTGAGCAGCCCTTCGAGCAAAACCAGCAGGCCTATCGTGACGAAGTCAGCTGCCTGGACATCCATGCCGTGCCTCAAAGTATGGGCCGAAACAGAATTGACACGATGCGTATCAAGTTCCATACTCGAGTGAGCGCATGGATCGACGGATACCGGAATGGATCTTCATCAGCATGGCGGCGGAGATGCTGGACATGCACCCGCAGACGCTGCGGAAGTACGAGCGGCTCGGCCTGGTGCGCCCGCCGCGCACGCTGGGCAGCATGCGCGTGTATTCGCGGGAGGAACTCGATCGCCTCCGGCTCATCAAGACGCTCGTCGATGACGCCGGCATCAACCTGGCCGGCGTGCGGCGGCTTCTCTCGATTGCCGACGTGGCCCACCGCATGCGCGTGGTCGTCAGACGCCCGCGCCGGCGCGCTGCCGATCACGACCAGCTCACGCGCGATGTTCAGGAGCTGTTCCGGCTGCTCGGCATCGAGGACGCGCGATGAGCGCCGTCCGGTTGAACAACGAGGACGCGCGATAGCCATGGAGTTCAAGGACTACTACGGCGTCCTCGGCGTGCCCAAGACGGCGACCGACGATGAGATCAAGAAGGCGTACCGCAAACTGGCGCGCGCGCATCATCCGGATCTGAATCCGGGTGACAAAGCCGCGGAAGCGAAGTTCAAGGAGATCAACGAGGCCAACGAAGTGCTCGGCGATCCTGAAAAGCGCCGGAAGTACGACGAACTGGGCGCGAACTGGCGGCAGTATGAACACCAGGGGCCTCCGCCGGGCGGCCCCGGCTTTCCCGGCGGCGGTTTCCCCGGCGGACAGGGCGGCTACCGCACCGTCACGCCGGAGGAGATGGAACAGCTCTTCGGCAATCAGGAGTCGCCGTTCTCAGACTTCTTCTCGACGTTCTTTGGCGGCGGCGGGGCGCAGACCGGCGGACGCCGCGGCCGCGCGGCGCGCGCCCGCAAGGGACACGACATCGAAGCCGTCGCCGGCCTCACCCTGGAGGAAGCCTTCGCCGGCACCACGCGCAAGGTCAGCGTGCCGAGGGACGGCAAGGAGCGGACCGTCGAGGTGCGGATTCCGGCGGGCATCAAAGATGGCGCGCGCATTCGAGCCGCCGGAGAGGGTACCAAAGGCGCCAACGACGCCTCGGCTGGCGATCTGTATCTGCAGATAGAAATCCAGCCGCACCCGCGCTTCGAACGACGCGGCCAGGATCTCTACACCCGCGAGGCCATCCCGGTGACGACCGCTGTGCTGGGGGGTGAAGTGTCGGTGCCGACCTTGTCCGGTTCGACATTGCGCTTGAAGATTCCGGAACTGACATCGACCGGCCGGGTCTTCCGCCTGCGGGGCCACGGCATGCCAATCGTCGGCAAACCCTCGGAGCGGGGTGACCTCTACGTCACCGCGGAAATCCAGATTCCATCGAGCCTGACGCAGGAAGAGCGGCGGCATTACGAAGCGTTGCAGTCCCTCAGTCAGGAGAAAGCGAACGCGAAGTCGTCATGAATCTCAATCGATATACGGAAAAGGCTCAGGAAGGCCTTGCGGGGGCCCAACAGCTGGCCGAGCGCGCCGGACATCCGGAGGTGCTGCCGGAACACGTGTTTCTGGCGCTGGTCGCGCAGTCGGATGGCATCGTGCCCGCCGTACTCGGCAAGATGAATGCGGATCCTCAGGCCCTCGGTCGCGAAGCGCAGGACCTCGTCAATCGCCTGCCGAAGGTCCAGGGCGGATCGCAGCCCGGGCTGTCGGCGCGCCTGCGCAAAGTCCTGGAAGCCGCCGAAGGCGAAGCGCAGGCACTGAGGGACGAATTCACCAGCACCGAGCACGTGTTTCTGGCCCTCGCGGCCGAGAGTGGACGCTCCCCTGTCGCGCAGTTGCTCAAAGCCCATGGCGTCACGCGGGACACCATTCTTCAGGCGCTGACGAGCGTGCGCGGATCGCAGCGCGTGACCGATCAGAATCCGGAAGGCAAGTACCAGGCGCTGGAGCGGTATGGCCGCGATCTCACCGAGATCGCCCGCAGAGGCAAGCTCGATCCGGTCATCGGCCGCGACGATGAAATCCGCCGGGTCGTGCAGGTACTCGCCCGCCGCACCAAGAACAACCCGGTGCTGATCGGCGAGCCCGGCGTCGGCAAGACCGCCATCGTTGAGGGCCTCGCGCAGCGCATCATCCGAGGCGACGTTCCGGAAGGCCTGAAGAACAAGAAAATCGTCGCGCTCGATATGGGCGCCCTCGTCGCGGGCGCGAAGTACCGCGGCGAATTCGAAGAGCGGCTGAAGGCCGTGCTGAAGGAAATCACGGACGCGCAGGGGCAGATCGTCCTGTTCATCGACGAGCTGCACACCGTGGTCGGCGCCGGCGCCGCGGAAGGCTCGATTGACGCCTCCAACCTGCTGAAGCCCATGCTGGCGCGCGGCGAGCTCCATACGATCGGCGCGACGACGCTCGATGAGTACCGCAAGTACATCGAGAAAGACGCCGCGCTCGAGCGTCGCTTCCAGCCGGTGCTGGTGGGCGAGCCGACGGTCGAAGACACCATCAGCATCCTGCGCGGCCTGCGCGAGCGGTACGAAATCCACCACGGCGTGAAGATCAAGGACGCGGCGCTGGTCGCCGCGGCCGTGCTCTCGCACCGGTACATCGCCGATCGGTTTCTCCCCGACAAGGCCATCGATCTGGTGGACGAGGCCGCGTCCCGCCTGCGCATGGAAATCGACTCGATGCCCGCCGAGCTCGACGAGGTCTCACGCCGGATCACGCAGCTCGAGATTGAACGCGAGGCGCTCCGCAAGGAAGCGGACAAGGCCTCACGCGAGCGGCTCCAGCGGCTCGACAAGGAGCTGGGCGATCTGAAGGAGACGCAGACGCGCCTGGGCGCCCAATGGCAGCAGGAAAAGGCCGCGATTCAATCCGTGCGCGAGAAGAAGGAAGAACTGGAGCGCGTGCGCGCGGACATGGAACGCGCGCAACGGACCGGTGACTACGCCAGGGCTTCTGAGCTGCAGTACGGACGGCTCCCGGATCTGCAGCGACAAATCGAGGAGCACGAGTCGAGTACGTCCGGCCAGCGCATGCTCAAGGAACAGGTGGACGAGGAGGACATCGCCGAGGTGGTGGCTCGCTGGACGCACATCCCCGTCTCCAAGCTGATGGAAGGCGAGGTCCAGAAACTCATCCAGATGGAGACGCGTCTCCACCAACGCGTCGTCGGCCAGGATGAGGCCATCTCGGCCGTCGCCAATGCGATGCGGCGCGCCCGGGCGGGCCTGCAGGACCCCAACCGGCCGCTCGGCAGCTTCATTTTCCTGGGCCCCACGGGCGTCGGCAAGACGGAGCTCGCGCGCGCGCTCGCCGAATTTCTGTTCGACGACGAGCAGGCCATGATTCGCATCGACATGTCGGAGTACCAGGAGAAACACACCGTCTCCCGGCTGATCGGCGCGCCGCCGGGGTATGTCGGCTACGAGGAGGCTGGACAGCTCACCGAGGCCATCCGGCGGCGGCCCTACGCCGTCGTTCTCTTCGATGAAATCGAAAAGGCGCATCCCGACGCGCTCAACGTCATGCTGCAACTGCTCGATGACGGGCGTCTGACGGACGGGAAGGGACGGACGGTGGATTTCAAGAACACCGTGGTCATCATGACGTCCAACGTCGGCAGCCATCTGATCGCCGAACGCGCCGCGCGCGGCGACGGCGCGATCGACGAGGGGACGCGCCGGGAGCTTCAGGATGCGCTGCGGCAGCACTTCAGGCCGGAGTTCCTGAACCGCGTGGACGACATCATTTTCTTCCACGCGCTGGGCCGCGAGGACATCCGGCAGATCATCGACATCCAGTTGCGCACGCTCCTGCGCCGGCTCGAGGATCGCAAGATCCATCTGGAGTTGACCGACCGCGCACGCGACGTCATTATCGAGGAAGGCTACGACCCGGTGTATGGCGCGCGGCCGCTGAAACGGACCTTGCAGCGCCGCATCCTCGATCCGCTCGCGATGGCCGTACTTGGCGGCGAATTCGGCGAGGGTGATACCGTGACCGTAGATGCCGGCGCGGGGGGCCTGACCCTGCAGCGCGCGGTTGTGACAGGAAACCGGAATCGATGACGCCTGCTGAACCTGATCGCCGCCCCGGTGGACCGAGACGTCCGAATGTCCGGGCGCTCTCACCCTTCTGGCTGATGGGCGGCGTGCTGCTGCTGATGGTCATCGCCACCGGCATCATCAACGTCGTCACCGACGCCGGTGAGATTGAGTACTCGCAGTTCAAGACGCTGGTCAGCGAAGGCCGCGTGTCTGCCGCCATCATCACCGCCGACAAGATCCACGGCGAGTATCTCAACCAGAACAACCAGCTGACCGCGTTCTCGACGGTTCGCATCGACGATCCGAAGCTGCTCGAACTGCTCGAATCCAAGAACGTCCGGTACAAGGCCACGGCCGAGAACCGCTGGGTGGGTGAAGTGCTGTCCTGGGTGTTGCCCCTGCTCCTGATCGTGGGTGTCTGGGTCTTCTTCACGCGGCGCATCGGCGGGGCCGAGGGCGGGATCATGTCGTTCGGCCGGAGCCGGGCGAAGATCTTCTCGGAGGAAGACGTCAAAGTCAGCTTCACCGATGTCGCCGGCGTGGATGAGGCGGCCGACGAGCTGCGGGAAATCGTCGAATTCCTGAAGAATCCCAAGAAATACACGACCATCGGCGGCCGCATTCCCAAGGGCGTCCTGCTCGTGGGGCCGCCGGGGACGGGCAAGACGCTGCTGGCGCGCGCCGTCGCCGGCGAGGCGCACGTCCCGTTTTTCAGCCTGAGCGGGTCGGACTTCGTCGAGATGTTCGTCGGCGTCGGCGCGGCGCGCGTGCGCGATCTGTTCCGCCAGGCCGAGGCCAAGGCGCCCTGCATCGTGTTCATCGACGAGCTGGACGCCCTGGGCAAGGTCCGCATGCAGTCGCCGATGGGCGGGCACGAGGAACGGGAACAGACGCTGAATCAGCTGCTGTCGGAGATGGACGGCTTTGACGGCCGGAAAGGCGTCATCGTGATGGCCGCCACCAACCGTCCCGAAGTGCTGGACCCCGCGCTGATGCGGCCCGGCCGATTCGATCGCCAGGTGCTGGTGGACAAGCCGGACGTCAAAGGCCGCGAGGCCATCCTGCGAATTCACGCGCGCGCCGTGAAGCTCGCCAGCGACGTGGACCTCGCGGTCATCGCGGCGCGGACGGCTGGATTCGCCGGCGCGGATCTCGCGAACCTCGTGAATGAAGCCGCGCTCCTGGCCGCGCGGCGCGACAAACCCGCGGCCGATCGCAAGGACTTCGACGAGGCGATCGATCGCGTCATCGCGGGCCTCGAGAAGAAGCGCGCGATGAATCCGCGCGTGCGGCGCATCGTCGCCGTCCACGAATCCGGCCATGCGATCGTCGCGACCGTGCTCCCCGGCGGCGACCCGGTCCACAAGGTGTCGATTGTGGCCCGCGGCTTCGGCGCGCTGGGCTACACGATGCAGCTGCCGCTCGAAGATCGGTACCTGCTGACCAAGACGGAGCTGGAGAATCAACTGGCCGTGCTGCTTGGCGGCCGGACCGCGGAACTGCTCGAGTTCAATGAATTCTCCACCGGTGCGCAGAACGACCTGCTCCGCGCCACGGACATCGCGCGGGCGATGGTCACGGAATTCGGCATGAGCGCCGACGTCGGCCCCGTCAATCACGAAGGCCGGCGCCGGAACACGTTCCTGGAGTCGCCCTACCCGCCCGAACGCGGGCTTCACGCCGAACACACGGCGCAGCTCATCGACTCGGAGATTCGGCGCATCGTGACCAGCGCCGAGGCACTCGCCCGCAAAGTGCTCGAGGAACGGCGGGACATTCTCGTCAAACTCTCCGACCAGCTGCTCGAGCAGGAAGTCGTCGAGGGCGATCAGCTGCGCGATCTCCTCGGCGTCGGGGCGCCCAGCATCACGTAATCCGGGGGCTTCGCCCCCAGGCCCGCGCGTGAGCTTGTTTGGGCGCGAGTCACTTTGTATCATAAAGTGGATCGATGACCGCGCGATCCTTCAACTGGCTGACGGCGCTCGCGCTGGTCGTCGGCGTCATGTTCGCGGCCGGCGCCGGCATCTTGACGTTTGTCCGCGGCACGCTGAAACCGCCGTTGCATCCCGACCCCGCGGCGGCGCCATCCGTTCAGGATGCGGCGCCCCTGCCTGGGTGGGCCGGCCCCGTCGCACAGGCTGAGCAGATCGCGCGGTCGGCGCTCTCCCAACAGAACCTGCCAGGGCTGTCCGTCGCGGTGGGAATCGACGAGGCGATTGTGTGGGCCGAGGGATTCGGCTGGGCCGACATGGAGACGCAGGTGCCCGTGTCGCCCCGTACGCGATTTCGAATCAGTCACGCGTCCAACGCCCTGACCTCAGCCGCCGTGGGATGGCTCCTCGATCAGCGCCAGCTCCGCCTCGACGACGAGATCCAGGCATGGGTCCCTGAATTCCCGCGACAACAGTGGCCGGTAACGCTCCGGCAGCTCATGGCCCATACGGCCGGCGTCAGGCACTATCGCGATGAAGGCGAGTACGAGCAGACATCGAAGCATTGCGAGCGCGCAGTGGAAGGCGTCGCGAGCTTTGCGCAGGACCCGCTGCTCTTCGAACCGGACACGCGGTACAAATATTCGACCTACGGATGGGTGCTGGTGAGCGCGGCGGTCGAAGCCGCGGCTGCCGAGCCGTTCCCGAGCTTCATGCGCCGCCGCATCTTTGGGCCCGCCGGCATGTCCGCGACGACGTTCGACGGCGCGGCGGATGCGCTGGCCGACCGCAGCACCGCGTACGAAGCCGAATGGAACGAAAACCGGCGGCCGGCCGCGGCCGTGGACTACTCCTGCTTGAGCGGCGCCGGCGGGATCGTTTCCACGCCATCCGATCTCGTGCGCTTCGGCCTGGCCATGGAGAATGCCGGGCTTTTGAAACGAACGATCGTCGACCTCCTCCAGACGCCTCAAATCCTCGCGACCGGGGCAGAAACAAAGTACGGTCTCGGGTGGATGCTGGAAAGTGCCCGGCTCGCCGGCACGCCGACGCGCCTCGCCTACCATTCCGGCCGGACGCTGGTCGGCGGAACCGCGTCGCTGCTCACATTCCCGGATCGAGGGCTCGTCGTCGCGGTCACGGCGAACATTGCCTTTGCCGACACGAAAGGCGTGGGCCTGGCTGTCGCGGAAGCCTTCGCCCGATCGCCGAAACGCTAGCGCGCGCCGAACCCCGCGGCGCGCCAGAGCCTGCGGGCCGTCCGGCGCATCCAGATAAATGCCGTGATCTTGGCCCTTAGCCTATCGCGTCAGCACGCGCGCGACGGCGGCCAGCGCCAGATCCGCGCGCTCCTGCCAGAACGGCTTGAACTCCGCACCGGCCGGCGTGCCGGGCGATGAAAGAGGTGCCGCATTGAACATCTTGCGTCGCTTCTGCGCCGCCTCTAACTCTTGTGAAGTGCCTCGAAAAACCGCGGGCTCCCCGGCAGGTCTGCCGAGCGACGCCGAAACGAGCGTTCCTGTCGAATCGAAAGTGATCAACTGGCCGGGCCGAGTCTCGCCCGGAAAGGTCGTCATGATGTCGAGGTTGCGCGGCTGGTCCCGACGGCCGAACACGGACATCGATAACTCGTACTTCATTCCGCCATCCTCAAACACCATGCCCATGGGCGGACCGACGTCGGCCCAGGCCGACACGCGGGCCGACCTCATGTTCTTGCAGTCGGAGGCCATCACGCAGGCGTAGATCTGCGCGAAGGGAACGGCGAGTTTCTCTCGATCTTGAGCGACGGGAACAGAGGCCAGCGTTCGCGCGACCAATGCCGTCACGCCGAAGACGAACACCAGAGCCGTACGCCCAGCCATGAGTGACCCTCGTCGTTCCCGTCGTTCCCGTCGTTCCCGTCGTTCCCGTCGTTCCCGTCGTTCCCTTAGTTCCCGTCGTTCCCTTAGTTCCCGTCGTTCGCGTCGTTCTCTGAGTTCCCGTCGTTTCCGCCTTCGCCAAACGCTCGCTTCGCTCGCAGCTTCGGCGGACAGGGCCCCAGTTCCCGTCGTTGCTACGAAGCGGAACTACCCCATCTTCTGCATTGCCGCCAAAAAGTCGGCATTGGTCTTCGTCTTGCCGAGCTTGTCGAGCAGCAGTTCCATCGCCTCAACGGGCGACAGCGGCGTGAGCACCTTGCGCAGCACCCAGATGCGGTTGAGGTCGTCCTTCGGGATGAGCAGCTCTTCCTTGCGCGTGCCGCTCTTGATGATGTCAATCGCCGGGAACACGCGCTTGTCCACCAGCTTGCGATCCAGGTGGATTTCCATGTTGCCCGTGCCCTTGAACTCTTCAAAGATCACGTCGTCCATGCGCGAGCCGGTGTCGATGAGCGCGGTGGACATGATCGTGATCGATCCACCCTCCTCGATGTTGCGCGCGGCGCCGAAGAAGCGCTTCGGCTTCTGCAGGGCGTTCGAATCGAGACCGCCTGACAGGACCTTGCCGGACGGCGGCGCCACGGTGTTGTAGGCGCGCGCCAGGCGCGTGATCGAGTCCAGCAGAATCACGACGTCCTTCTTGTGTTCCACCAGGCGCTTCGCCTTTTCGATGACCATTTCCGCCACCTGCACGTGGCGCTGCGCCGGCTCGTCGAACGTGGACGAGATGACTTCCCCGCGCACCGACCGCTGCATGTCCGTGACTTCTTCCGGCCGCTCGTCGATGAGCAGGACGATGAGATAGACCTCGGGATGGTTGGTCGTGATTGACTGCGCGATGCTCTGCAGCAGCATCGTCTTGCCCGTGCGCGGCGGCGCGACGATGAGGCCGCGCTGGCCCTTGCCGATCGGCGTCATCAGGTCCATGACGCGGCCCGACAACTGCTCGCCCGACGTTTCCAGCCGCAGGCGTTCCTGCGGATAGAGCGGCGTCAGGTTTTCGAAGAAGAGCTTGTTGCGCGCCTGATCCGGCGATTCGAAGTTGACGGCCTCGACCTTGATCAGGGCGAAGTAGCGCTCGCCGTCTTTCGGCGGCCGCACCTGGCCGGAGACCGTGTCACCCGTCTGCAGGTCGAATTTGCGAATCTGCGACGGCGAGACGTAGATGTCGTCGGGACCGGGCAGGTAGTTGTAGTCGGGCGCTCGCAGGAAACCGAAGCCGTCCGGAAGCACCTCGAGCACGCCTTCCGAGAACATGAACCCGCTCAGTTCGGTCTGCGCCTTGAGGATCTGGAAAATCAGATCCTGCTTGCGCATGCCGGTGGCGCCCGCCACATTCAGATCCTTGGCGACCTGGGTGAGCTTCTGGATGCTCATGTCTTTCAGGTCGTTGATGTTGAGCGTGGTGACCGGTTTCGCCTGCGGCTGGCCCTGGGGCGGCCGCGGCGCTTCGGCGGCCGGTGCGGCGCCGGCGGCAGGCTGCTCGCTGCTGTCGTCTTTCACAGCGGTCGCGGCGGTTTCGGGGGAGGGCGTCTCGGCGACTTGCGGATCGCTAGACTGACGCCCTGAGGAGCGCTTGGACTGATTTGCCATAGATGTTTAAGTTGGTTCGGTGCACGTTCGGTTGTTGTCGTCTGAGTTGTCTTGGGATTGAGACTAACGGGATTGCTTCGGAACTTGCGGCCTTGAAATGGCCACCACAGGTGGACTGACCGGTAGAGTATACCACAAAAGCGGCGCCCTAGAAAATCTTTCCCGGGTTGAGGATTCCCATCGGGTCAAGCGCTTGTTTTACGGCCCGCATCGCGGCAATCGTCGGCGCCGTCAGTTCCATCGAAAGATAGGGCGCCTTGGCGAACCCGATGCCGTGCTCGCCGCTGATCGACCCCTCCAGGGCAATCACGCCCTCGAACAAGGCGCGCTCGGCGGCGTGGGCGCGGGCCATCTCGTCTTCGTCACCCGGCATCACCATGATGTTCACGTGGATGTTGCCGTCGCCCACGTGACCAAAACACGGAATCCTGAGACGGAACTCTCGCCGCAATGTTTCGACGACTTCGAAGAGGCCGGGGACGCGGGCCCGAGGCACGACCACGTCATGATTGAACTTGAGCGGTGTAATCGTTCGAAGTGAGGGCGACAGCTCCCGGCGGACGGCCCACAACTCGTCCCGTTCGGCGTCGTCTGAGGCGCGCAGGATTTCCGTGGCACCCGCGTCGCGGCAGGCATCGGCCACGCGGATGGCCTCTGCCGCGACGAGCTCCGGCAACCCGTCCACCTCGATTAACAGGAGCGCACCGGTGCCCGGCGGCGCCAGCCTGCGCCCCTTCAGGAATGCAGACACGGCCGCGAGTGAATCGGCATCGATCAGCTCGAGCGCGGATGGGATCACGCGGTGCTCGATCAGACGCGTGACAGCGCCGACGGCCGTCGTCACGTCCGCGAAGGTTGCGCGCAGCGTCGCACGGGACGGCGGCTTCGGAACCAGCCGCAACGTGACTTGCGTGATGATCGCGAGCGTGCCTTCCGAGCCCGTGAGGAGTTGCGTGAGGTCGTAGCCGACGACGTTCTTCACGACCTTGCCGCCGGTGCGGATCACATCGCCATTGGCGAGGACGGCCTCGAGTCCCAGCACGTACTGGCGCGTGACACCGTACTTGAAGGCTCGCGGTCCGCCCGCGCATTCGGCCACATTGCCGCCGATGACCGATTGCCGCAGACTCGCTGGATCGGGCGGATAGAACAGCCCGACGCGCTCCACCGCGTCCTGCAGGTCGCCGGTGACGACGTTCGGCTCGACGACGGCGAGCAGGTTGTGCTGGTCGATCTCGATGATGCGATTGAGCCGCTCCAGGCTGAGCACGACGCCCCCGCGCACGGGCACGGCGCCGCCCGTGTACCCCGTGCCGCCGCCGCGTGGAACGAGCGGTGTCCGCGTCTCCGAACAGAGTCGGGCAATTCGGGAGATCTCGGCCGTTCCAGCCGGCCGGACGACGGCGTCGGCCGGATGCCCGCGCTTGAGGGCGTCCATGCCGTACGCCGCGCAGGTTTCGGCGTCCACGCGCACGAAGGCCGGCCCGACGACGTCGCGCAGGCGGTCAACCAGAGACGGGTCGAGTGGCACGGGCTGAATCAGGCGGCAGCGGCGCGCGCGAAGCGGAGCAGACGCGTGACACCTTCATGCAGGCGTTCGAGCGAATTGGCATACGAGAGCCGGACAAACCCAGGCGCGTCGAACGCCTCGCCCGCGGTGGTTACGACATGTTCATCCCGCAGCAGCCCGTCCGCGAAGTCAACGGAGGTCCGCAGGCGCGCCGGATGCAGAACATCCGTAATGTCGGGAAACACGTAGAAGGCGCCTTGCGGCACGGCGCACCGGATGCGCGGTTCAGCCGCGAGCCAGGCGATCACCTGATCGCGGCGTCGTTTGTATTCGGTGAGCATCTCGTCAACGCACGCCTGGGATCCCGTCAGCGCCGCGACCGCCGCGCGCTGCGTGATGGAGCTCACGTTGGACGTCTCATGGCTCTGCAGCGCATTGGCGCCCGAGGCCACGGGTTTGGCCGCGGCCAGCCAGCCGCATCGCCAGCCGGTCATCGCGTAGGACTTGGACATCGATCCGGCGAGCACCAGCCGGTCGCGCATGGCGTCGCCGAAAATGCGCGGCAGGTTATGCGGCACGCCATCGTAGATCAACCGCTCGTAACAGAGATCGATCACGACCCACAGTCCGAGCCGGCCGGCTTCCCGCGCGAGCTTCGCCGCCTCAGCCTCCGACAGCAGCGCGCCCGTGGGATTGCCGGGCGAGTTCAGCAGGATCGCGCGCGTGCGCGGCGTCACCGCGGACAGGAACAAATCAGCCGTCAGCGCGAATCCATCCTCCGCGTGCGTGCGGACGACGACGGGCGTGGCGCCGGCGAGCTTGATTTGCTCGACCAGCGTCGGCCAGCCCGGCGCATGCGTGATCACTTCGTCGCCGGGCTCGAAGAGCGCCAGCGCCGCGTGATAAAGCGCCTGCTTGCCGCCGGCCGTGATCACAATCTCATCGGGCTTGTAGGCGACGCCATAATCCTGCTGGTAACGGGTACCGACCGCCTCGCGCAGTTCCGCGATGCCCATGTTGGCCGTGTACTTCGTGAACTGCCGGTTGATCGCGTCGATCGCGGCGGCCATGACGTGCGGCGGCGTTGGAAAATCCGGCTCCCCGGCCCCCAGATCGACGACATCCACGCCCGCGCGGCGCAACTTCTCCGCCTCGATCGTCCCCTTCATCGTCGGAGACATCGCGATGTGATCCATCCGGTCGGCGAGGTGAAGGGGATCAGTCGTCATACGCTCTGTGTCCTTGCCCCCGAGCTTCGTCGCGCGATCCACGATTCGATCGCCGGCGGCACCAGTCCGCGCACGGAGCCGCCCTGGGACGCGATCTCCCTGACGAGCGAAGAACTGATGTGGCCGACACCGGCCGACGGCAACAAGAGAATGGTGTCCACGTCGGGATTGAGATGCCGGTTCGTCAGCGCCATCTGGCTCTCGTAGTCGAGATCGGTTCCGCTGCGCACGCCTCGAATCACGACGCTGGCCTGCCGGGCGCGCGCATAGTCCATCAGGAGCCCGGAAAAGGCGTCCGCGACGACCGCCGGCCGGCCCGCGAACACCTCGCGGATCATGGCGACCCGATCCTCGACGCTGAACAGCGGCTGTTTCGAGGGGTTCTTCAGGACGCCGACAATCACGCGATCGACCAGATGGGTGGCCCGCTCGATGAGATCGACGTGGCCGTTCGTCAGCGGATCAAACGAGCCCGGGAAGATGGCGATGCGAGGCGAACCAGCCATATCCAGCGCTCAGCCGGACACCGGCGTGTACAGCGACAGCACGCTGTCGCCGGCGGT
>DASUGC010000244.1:0-14367 GCA_036274235.1 Vicinamibacterales bacterium | reverse complement strand
CTGATGAAGACGGTCTTCCGGGCGCAGGGCCTGAATGTGCCGGACTGGATCGGCGTGGATCGGCGGGATTGGGTCTCCAGGCCGGACGATCTGCTGGACCGGATCAACAGGACGCTGGCGTATCCCGTGTTCGTCAAGCCGGCCAACATGGGCTCGAGCGTCGGCATTTCCAAAGTCTCGACGCCGGCCGACCTGGCCACGGCCCTCGATCTGGCGTCGGATTTCGATCGCCGGATTGTCGTCGAGCGGGGCGTCGTCGATGCGCGCGAAATCGAGTGCGCGGTGCTCGGCAACGCGGATCCGCGGGCATCCGTGCCTGGCGAGATCATTCCCGCCCGCGAGTTCTACGACTACGAAGCCAAATACATCGACGCCGGATCGCGGGACGAGATCCCGGCGCGCCTGGATGCGGCGATGGCCGCGGACATCCAGCGTCAGGCCGTGATTGCGTTCCGCGCGATCGACGGCGCGGGCCTCGCGCGCGTGGATTTCCTGGTCAGCCGATCGTCCGGCGAGGTGTTCATCAACGAGATCAACACGATGCCCGGCTTCACGACGATCAGCATGTACTCCAAGATGTGGGTCAGGAGCGGCGTGGACTATCCCACGCTGGTCGATCGGCTGATCACGCTCGCCATCGAGCGCCACGCCGACAAGCAGCAGCTCAAGACGAGCGTGTTCGATTAGCTCGCCCGGCCGATCGCGTGCACTTTGTGCTTGACTCTGAGCAAGTGCATCCTTAATCTACAACCGCGTGAGAGTCATTGACTCAGCCCCGCTGTTGAGCTCGGTGTTGTTCTCCGCTTCCCGTCATCCCATCAACCCGTTTGAAACTTTGACTTGCCGGATCGCGCGCGCGCAGCGCGCACGGTCCGCCACGAGGCGAGGGCGCTGCGCGCGCGGAATCAGCGTGCCGGTCGGCAGCAATCCGGCGGCGCAGTAGGAGCCCCGCGAACGACACAACAGCGAAGGGAGGGACAACTCAGATGGCGAAGAAAGCAGCCAAAGGCGCGAAGAAGAAGGGCGGCAAGAAGCGCTAACTTCTTATGGGGACGTACCTTCGATGTGGGTACGTCCCCCGACTCACGCGCCGCGAAGCCCCGTTCCGTCGTCGATCGTAATCTTCAGAATCACATCCCCCAGCGACACCCGATCGAGCAGATCCATTCCCGCAACCACGTGTCCGAACAGGGTGTACCTGGCGTCGAGGTGCGGCTGCGGCGACACGGTAATGAAGAACTGGCTCCCGCCCGTTTCCGGCCCGGCCAGGGCCATGCCCACCGAGCCCCTCACGAACGGCGCCATCGTGAACTCATCCCGGATCGTGTAGCCCGGCCCGCCCTCGCCGTCTCCCCGCGGATCGCCGGCCTGAATCACGAAGTTCGGAATCAGGCGATGCACTTTGAGCCCGTTGAAAAACCCGGCGCGGGCCAGCTCGATGAATGCGAATGACGTCGACGGCGTATCGACGACGTCGAGCTGGATTTGAACGGTGCCGGCGGCGGTTTCCACGTAAGCCTGCGGCGAGTACTTCGGGCGCAGGAAGCGATCGGACTCGAAGAACGCCGGATCCTGGCGCAAGGGCGCCGGCCGGGCCGGCGCGGCGTTCACGCCGCGCGCCTTGAGGAGGGCCGCGGCCTTGAGGCGAACCGGCCACTCGCGATCGTCGAGAGCCTGGCGGATGGTGTTCGTGCTCTCTGGTGACGGGTACGCGCCCAGCGCGTCGAGCAGCGCCAGACGCGCGCTCGGGTCAGCATCGGCCACGGACTTGCCGTAGGCCGCGACGAGCGGCGCCACGGCGGCGGGAGGCTTGCGATCGCCCAGCAGCGACGCCGCGGCCGAACGCAGCGCCATGTCCGGTGACGACAGTGCGTCGATCGCGCGACGGTCGATATCCGGGGCCCCCGCGCGCGCCAGGGCCTGCAACACGGCGGCCTGGACCCGCAGGTCCGGATCCGAAGCCATGTCCAGCAGCACCGGCCGCGCGCGATCGGGCGGGAGCGTGGCCAGCGCGCCGGCGAGTCCCGCGCGCACGATCCAGTCTCGATCCCGTTCCGTGCTCGACAGCGCCAGCAGGAACGCATCGGTGTCCATGCGGGAGGCCGCAGCCATCGCGGCTGCGCGTATGTACGGGGAGCGAGACCCGAACAGATCGACCAGCGTGTCAAAGGCCGTGCGATCGCCGATCGCGCCGAGCGCGGGAATCGCCTCCAGCATCAGATTCGCCGGCGTCGTGCGCGCGCGGACCAACACGAGCAGCGGCGCCGTCGCGCGCGGATCGGCGAGCTGGCCCAGGGCCCGGATGGCGACGGCCCGCAGTCGCACATCGGCATCCGCGCGGTCCGCCAGCGCCAGCGCGTGCGTCACCGCTCGGGCGTCCTTGAGTGTCGCGAGCCCGCGCAAGGCGAACGCCTGCGTGTAGATTCCGGGCGACGGCAGGAGCGCTGCCAGCGGCGTGGCCGCGCGGGGATCGCCGATGCGCTGCAGGGCGAACGCCACCGGCCACCACGCCGATACCGGCTGGCCATTGGCGTCGAGCACGACGCGGGCCAGGGCGTCGTACTGTTTCAGGCGCACCAGCGCCAGGATCGACAACCGGCAGGCCTCGACGTCCGGGCTTTGTGCGGGCCCCTCGTCATCGGGCGGGATGGCCGCGATGACGGATGGACAGTTCTTCGCGGCGGCGGCGACGGCCGATGCCGACGCGGTGCTCCCGACAAGTCCCAGCGCTTCAGCCGCGCGGCCGCGCACCGAGGCGGCCGGATCGGCCAGTGCCTTTTCGAGCGGGGCGGCGCCTTGCGCATCGCCAACGAGCCCGATCGCGAACGCCGCGGTGCGGCGCACGGACTCGTCCGCATCCGACAGCGCGGGAATCAGCAACGGCAGCGTCTCTGGTCCCCCGATCCGGCCCAGTGCCAGCGCCGTTCGTCGGCGGACACCGACGTTGACGTCTTTGATAAGCGCGGCCAGGTCGGCGCCTGCCGCAGGATCAGCCAGGACGCGCTGCTGCTCGAGCCGCAGGATCCAGGCGGCCTTTCGGTCAATCGGGATTTCGACGGGCTGCTGCGCGATGGGCCTGGCGGGCGCCGGCTTGGGTTTCTGTGCCGCCGAGAGGCACGTCATTCCCGCGATCACGGCGATTCCAATCCGCGCGCGTCGCCACGTTGTCATGCCCGGAACCTCGCGGTTCGGACGGCCGCGGACGTGACACGCTCCTGCTCTGGAACCACGCCGATACCAGGACCGGGCGGCACGTCGATGGTGCCGTCCGGCCGGACGTCGATGGGCGGGTCGATGAGATCGGGCACAAAGTAGCGGCGGCTGGCCGCCACATCGCCTGGCAGCGTAAAGCCAGGCAGCGTCGAGAGATGGAGATTGTGGGCGCGTCCGATGCCGCTTTCGAGCATCCCGCCGTGCCAGACAGGAATCCCGCGCGCGCGGGCCAGATCGTGCACGGCCAGCGACGGACCGAATCCGCCCAGCCGTCCCGGCTTGATATTGATGATGCGGCAGGCACCCAGATCGAGCGCATCGGCGGCCGCCTCAGGGCTGTGAATGGACTCATCCAGGCAGATCGGCGTCTGCAAGCGGCGCTGCAGCTCGGCGTGTCTCACCAGATCATCGTAACTGAGCGGCTGCTCGATCATCATCAGATTGAATCGATCGAGCGCCTCGAGCCGGCCGGCGTCAGCCAGCGTGTAGGCGGCGTTGGCATCCACCATCAACGGCAGATCCGGAAACCGCGCGCGGATGGCCTCGACCGGCTCACGATCCCAGCCGGGCTTGATCTTGATCTTGATGCGCTGATAGCCGGCCGCGCGTTCTTCGGCCACGCGCGCAACCAGCGCGTCAGGCGACGCCTGGATGCCGATGGACACCCCTGACGCAATCGGCCGCGCCGTCGCGCCGAGCAGCTCGCAGAGCGGACGGCCAAGGATCCGCGCCTGCAAATCCCACAGCGCCATTTCGAGCGCGGCCTTGGCCATCTGATGGCCGCGCACGGACGTCCAACGTGCCGAGACCTCCGCGGCGGTGTCCAGCGCGGACCCCAGAACCGGCGGTATCAGGTAGCGCTCGAGGATGGGCCAGGCGGTCATCGAGGTCTCGGCGCTGTAAAACGGATCGGCATCGGCCACGCACTCGCCCCAGCCGGCCGCGCCCGACGCGTCTTCGACCTTGACCAGGATGAGATCGCGCGCGGTCATGCGCCCGAAGCTCGTCTCGAACGGCCGCACCAGGGGCAATCGGAGCTCGGACAAGCTCACGGCGGCGATGCGCATGGCTCGTATGGTACCTTCTCCCCGCTTGGACTTTCGGTATCTTGCGATCGAAGGACCGCCCGGGCTCGGCAAGACCATGCTGGCCCAACGGCTCGCCGCGAAGATCGACGCCGCGGTGGTGCTCGACGAATCGGCGAATCCGTTCCTGGGCGAGTTTTACGCCGGCCGCAGCGGCGCGGCCTTTCAAACGCAGCTGTTTTTCACCCTCGCCCGCCATCGGCAATTGCAGCGGATGCGACAGGGCGACCTGTTTGCCCAGACCACGGTCTGCGATTATGTGTTCGAACGCGACCGGATCTACGCGTACACGAATCTGGACGACAACGAGCTCTACATCTATCAGCGCCTGTTCGATCTCGTGTCGCGCGACGTGCCGGTGCCTGACCTGGTCGTCTACCTTCAGGCGCCAATCGATCTGATCGCCCGCCTGATCCGCGAACGCGCCAAACGCGACGACAACGACGCGCCCGTGCCGGGCGAAGACTATCTCGCGGAGCTTGCCGAAGCCTACAACCACTTCTTCTTTCACTACACCGCGACACCGCTGCTGGTCGTGGAAACCTCCCACGTGGATCTCGGCTGGGGCGATGAGACCGTGGACGATCTCCTGCGGCAGATCAAACACATGGGGAAAGGGACGCAATACTACGTGCCGAGGTAAAAGGTCGGGGCTCATTTTCCGCTCGAACCAGGGAAAATGAGCCCCGACCGTATAATCAACCCGAATGGCCTGGTTCAAGAAAGCCCGCAACCCCATCAAAGCCGCGACCAAGGAAAGCCGCGTCCCCGAAGGCCTGTGGGTGAAGTGCCCGTCGTGCAACAAGGCGATCTACAACAAGGACCTGGTCGAGAACCTGAAGGTCTGCGACAAGTGCGGCCATCATTTCCGGATGGATTCCCACGAGCGCCTGGCGATGCTCTTTGACGGCGCGCGCTACGCGGAGCACGACGCCGGGCTGCGCTCGACCGATCCGCTGCGCTTTACGGACACCAAACCGTACCGCGCCCGGCTCGAGAACAGCATCAAGGCGTCCGGCATGAACGATGCGGTCGTTGTGGCGTCGGGCACCGTCGGAACCATTCCGGCCGTCATCGCCTCGATGGAGTACAGCTTCATCGGCGGCAGCATGGGCGTGGTCGTCGGCGAGAAGATCACCCGTGGCGCCGAACTCGCGCTCGCCAACCGCGCCGCCTTCATCATCGTCTCCTGCTCCGGTGGCGCGCGCATGATGGAAGGCGCGCTGTCCTTGATGCAGATGGCGAAGATTTGCGCCGCGCTCGGGCGGATCGATCGCGCCGGCCTTCCCTATCTCTCGATCCTGACCGACCCGACGACCGGCGGCGTCACGGCCAGTTATGCGATGTTGGGCGACTTGAACATCGCCGAGCCCAAAGCGCTGATTGGATTCGCGGGGCCGCGCGTGATCGAGCAGACAATTCGGCAGAAGCTGCCGGAAGGATTCCAGCGCAGCGAGTTCCTGATCGAAAAAGGCTTCCTCGATCTCGTCGTGGACCGGCGCGAGCTCAAGGACACGATCGTGCGGGCCCTGCGCGTGATGATGCCCGCGCCTCAGGCTTCGATGGGGCCCGCGGATCGCCGCAACAGTGTCGAGGCCGTGCCAGCCGAATCCTAGGGCCGTTTTCGGTGTCCGACCGCGACTGGCTGTTTTCGCTCGAACAGATCGGGATCAAGCTCGGCCTGGATCAAATCCGCGCGCTGCTCGAGGCCCTGGACCATCCCGATCGCGCCTTCCCGTCGATCGTCATCGCCGGCACGAACGGCAAGGGCTCGGTTACCGCGATGGTCGAGCGCGGATTGCGCGCGGCCGGATACCGCACGGGCCGCTACACCTCGCCTCACCTCGTTGATCTCGAAGAACGCTTCGCGATCGGCGGCGAGCCCATCGCCCCTGCCGAGCTCGATCGCCTGGCGTCGCGAATCCGGCGCGCCGCCGCCGCGTTCGATCATCCACCGAGTTTTTTCGAGGCCACGACGGCCCTGGCGCTGGAAGCCTTTCGCGACGCAGGGGTGAACGCTGCCGTGCTGGAGGTGGGCCTTGGAGGCCGTCTTGACGCCACCAATGCCGTGGATTCGACGGCGGTGGCGATCACCGCCGTCGATTTCGATCACGAGGCGTATCTGGGCCACACGCTGCCTGAAATCGCGGCGGAAAAAGCCGGCGTCATCAAGCCGGACGGCCTGGTCGTGCTGGGCGAAAACGCTCCTGCGGTGCGGGAGATCGTCGAAAGCACGGCAACCCGGCAGCAGGCCCGCCTCGTCTATGCCCCAGAGGGCGTCAGTGTGGAGGCGGTCATGACGGACGGCCAGATCGTCGCGACGATCCAGACGCCGGGAGGGACGTATGGCGATGTCCGTCTGGGTCTGCGGGGCCGCCACCAAGTGGCCAACGCGGTGGTCGCGATTCGATTGCTCGAAGAACTGAATGCCACAGGGCGCTTCCACCTGCGGGTCACTGACATTCGCACGGCGGTCGAAGACGTCACGTGGCCGGGCCGCCTCGAGCGGCGGGTGTGGCGCGGCCGTGACGTTCTGATCGACGGCGCGCACAATCCCGCGGGCGCCCGCGCGCTGGCGGCATACCTGCGCGACATCGCGTCGCATCCCGTGCCCTTCGTGATCGGTGTCATGCGGGACAAACATGTCGCGGGGATGCTGCGCGCGCTCGCGCCCGTCGCCTCCACGTTCATCTGCACGGCCGCACAATCACCGCGCGCGCTGACGCCGGCAGAGTTGCTGGCCCAGGCACGTGAAGTCGCGCCGGCGGTCCCGGCCCGGGCCGTCGCTTCCTTGGACGAAGCTCTCGAAATCGCCGGCCGAGCCGGCGAACCGATCGTCGTCGCCGGATCGCTGTACCTGGCCGGCGAAGTGAGGCCCCTGCTGAGTTGTTAGTTGTTCGTTGTTAAGTTGTTACTTGGTTGTTGGTGCGATATGGTCGGGAACGCCGCGTGAATGTTCATCTTCCCAGACTCCGCCGGTTGTTGCTCGCCGGCGCATGCGTGCTGCTCGCCCCGGTGTCGATTGCGTCCGCGCAGGACGACGCGCCGCTCGCGAATTGTCAGATCGGGTATTTGAAGAACAACGGACCGAAGCTCAAGGATCCGGACACCGGCGCGTGGACGGTCTCCGTCAATGTCCACCTGGTTTGTGATCGCATCGAGATCTTCGCGGATGAACTGACGATTGGCGACAAGACCGTGATCGCGAGCGGCAACGTCCTTATCAGCCAGGAAGACACGCTGCCGTCCGGCGAGCAGATCAGCGTCCTGCGCCTGAACGCCGACCGCATGGAAATGGACCGTCAGACGCGCCTGGCCACGTTCTATCAGGCGTATGGCACGGCGCGGATCGCGAACGATCCGGGCAGCAAGTCGAAGTTCGGCTCGCAGGAGCCCGACATCATGTTTCACGCCGAGAAGATCGAACGGCTCGGCCCCAAAACCTACAAGCTCACGCACGGCGCCTTCACCACGTGTCTGCAGCCGAACCCGCGCTGGCAGATGATTGGAGGCAGCGGCACGGTTGAACTGGACCACCACGCGAGCATGACGAACGTCCGGTTCATGGTGAAGAACATCCCGGTTCTTTACGTGCCGTACATCTATTACCCGCTGGAGAAGGACAACCGATCGACAGGCCTGCTGATTCCCAGCTACTCCAGCTCCGGGATCAAGGGCAATGGCATCAGCAACGCGTATTTCGTCGTGCTCGGCAAGAGCCAGGACATGACGCTGTTCCACGACTACTACACGAAGGCCGGACAGGGTGGGGCGGCCGAATATCGGTTTGCGTCCGCTCCCGGCTACGGCGGTAACGTGCGGTTCCATGCGTTCTTTGAGCAGGAACAGCTCGCAGCAGACGGCACCGTCGCACGGCCGGCAAAAACCTCCTATGATTTCCAGGGCGCGACCAGCCAGCCGCTCGGCCGGGGATTTACGCTCATCGGCAACTCGTACTACTTCACCGACATCACCTTCCAGCAGCTCTACCAGCAGGACGTGCTCTATGCGACGAATCAGCGGCGCAATATCAATGTGGAGGTGAGCGGCCCGCTCAAGCTCGGGCGCGCCGCAAGCGCGCCTGCCTTGCAGCTGCGTGGCCTCTACCAGAGGAATGAGCTCTTCAGCGGCACGTTGTCCTCTCTACAGGGGTCTGCGCCGAAAGTCACCGCCAGGCTCACCGGAAACGTGGGTCCGACCCGCATTTACTACGACACCATCGCCGAGGGCGCGTATCTGCAGTCGCGCCCCTTCGCGCCGTTTGATGCGCCCGCCGCACAAACGAACGTCCGCCGATTTGATTCGCTTTCGACGGTCCGCGCGCCGCTGAGCAAGCTGACATACCTCTCGCTGACCACGAGCGCGACGTTTCGATTGACGCAATACCTGGACAGCCGCGATCCCGTGACCGGCATCGTGGGTCCCGAGCCGTTGACCCGGCCGCTCTGGAATCTGAGAGCCGAGATGAACGGGCCCCGCGTCCAGAAGGTGTTCCTGACGCCCAACAGCCGCTTCGCGCAGGGGTTTCAGCACATCATCGAGCCGTGGGTGACCGTGGACTGGCTGTCCACTTTCGACAAGTCCAATCGGATCTTCAACATCGATCAAGTGGATACGGTCGCAACGGGCACGACCAGGGTTTCGTACTCGCTGACCAATACCGTAATGATCAAACCGAACGGGCCGGAGGGCAGCGTCAATAAGCGTCAGTTTCTGAGTGTCGCCGTTGGCCAGGTGTACTACTCGAATGCTCAGGCGGCGAGTGTGGACCCGATCAACCCGATCGCCGGCGCCGGGACGCTGAGTCCGGTTCAAGTGGCCGTGCGCATCTACCCTGCCACGGGCGTCTACGGCCAATTCAGCGTGTTCAAGAACAATCTGCAATGGCCCGAACGCGGGCGGGTCCAGCCGAGCACGCAGTTCAGCGGATCGGCTTCGGTCCCGCTGAGCAACAACCGCCTCGTGCTGAGCGGCGGATGGTCGAAGACGAACTACTACACCGCGGCTCAGGGATTCGTCGATGTCGCCCCGGTGCATGCTCTGAATGCCTCGGCAGGGCTCAACCTCAAGGATTGGGGCGGCCATTACGACTTCTATTTCGACGTCGTGAACCAGCGGCTTCTGCAGCAGCGCGTCACCGGGTATTACCACTCCCAGTGCTGCGGCATCGCCGTGGACTACCAGACGTTCTCGACCGTAAGCTCGACCGTGCCCGTTGACCACCGGCTGGCGATCACGTTCACGCTGGCCGGCATCGGGTCGTTTTCGCCGCCGCTCGGCGCCTTCGGGCGATAATAGGCGCACTGTATGGCTGACTCGACGGTAGACGTGCTCGTCACGGGCGGAGCCGGGTTCATCGGTTCGAATTTCGTGCGCTGGGCCCATCGGACGCATCCCGACTGGCGGATTACCACCCTCGACAAACTCACATATGCCGGCCGCCTGGAAAACCTGGATGAGGTGAAGGACAGCCCGCGCCATCGCTTTGTCAGAGGCGATATCGCGGACGCCGCCGTGGCCGCGCCGCTCGTGCAGGCTGCCGATATCGTCGTGCACTTCGCGGCTGAGACGCACGTCGACCGATCGCTGCATGACGCCGGCGCCTTCATCCAGACGGACGTGCACGGCACGTTTGTCCTGCTGGAAGCGGCCCGGCAGGCACCAAAGCTGCGACGCTTCGTGCAAATCTCGACGGACGAGGTGTACGGCAGCGTCCCGGAAGGCCACAGCAAGGAAACCGACGAGCTGCGGCCCCGCAATCCTTACTCCGCGAGCAAGGCCGGCGCGGATCGCCTGGCCTACAGCTACTGGGCCACCTACAACGTGCCCGTCGTCGTCACGCGGGCGTCCAACAATTACGGCGCCAATCAGTTTCCCGAGAAAGTGATCCCGCTGTTCATCACCAATGCCATTGACGAGATCCCGCTGCCGCTTTACGGTGACGGCCTGAACGTGCGCGACTGGCTGCACGTCGAGGACCACTGTCGCGGCGTGGATTTGCTGATCGAGCGAGGCCAGAACGGCGAGGTCTACAACATCGGCGGCGGCAACGAAGTGCGCAACGTGGATCTGACGCACCGTATCCTGGAATTGACGGGACGTCCTCCCACGCTCATCCGGCCGGTCGCCGATCGGCTGGGCCACGATCGCCGGTACGCGCTGGACACAACCAAGCTGCGTGGGCTTGGCTGGGCGCCGCAGGTCTCATTCGACGAGGGCCTCCGCGAGACCGTGCAGTGGTACCGCGACAACGAAGCGTGGTGGCGGCCAATCAAAGAGAAAGATCCGGCGTTTCGCGCGTTCCATCAGGCGCAGTACGGATCCCGGCAGCCCGCCTGAGACGATGCTCGAAACGACGCTGGTCACCGGGGCGGCGGGATTTGCCGGCGGACACCTGCTCGATCGCCTCGCCGATCGGGCGCCGCTCGTCGCCTGGCATCGGCCCGGCGGCACGCCTCCCGATCCCCATCGGCACATCGACTGGCGGGCCGTCGATCTTCTGAACGCGGCGGAGGTCGCGCAAGGCATCGCCGAGGCGGCCCCCACCCAGATCTTCCACATCGCCGGCGCGTCGCTCGTCGCGTCTTCCTTCACCAGCGCGGTACCGCACCTGAAGACCAACGTTCTCGGCACGCACCATCTGCTTGACGCGGTGCGCCGATCCGGTCTCGGCTGTCGCGTGCTGGTCGTCACGTCCTCGCAGGTCTATCAGCCATCGGATGATCCGCTCGATGAGAACGCCCCGATGCTGCCGGCGACGCCGTACGGGCTCTCCAAGCTCGCGCAGGATCAGCTGGCGGAACGCGCGTTTCGCGAAGACGGGCTGGATGTGGTGATCGCGCGGCCGTTCAATCACGCCGGACCGCGGCAGTCGGCCGACTTCGCCGTCGCCAGCTTCGCCCGGCAAATCGCGCGGATCGAGGCGGGCCTCGACGCCCCGGAATTGCACGTCGGCAATCTGGACGCCCGCCGCGACATGACGGATGTCCGCGATGTCGTCGAAGCCTACGATGTGTTGCTGGCCGGAGCGCCAGCCGGCCGGGCGTTCAATATCTGTTCGGGCCGCGCCTGGAAGGTCGGCGATCTGCTGGACGAGCTGCTGCACCTGGCGCGCGTTCCCATCCGCATCCTTCCGGATCCGGCGCGCATGCGGCCGTCGGATATTCCCGTGATTCAGGGAGACTCATCGCGAATCCGTGCCGAGTTCGGCTGGGCGCCTCGAATTCGCGTGGAACAGATGCTCTCCGACACGCTCGAATGGTGGCGGGCCGAGGTGCATCCGGGCTAGTTCAGGAATTCAGAGCCGGCCCCGCATTTCCATCAGGGCCTTGACCCGCGCTTCGGTCGGCGGGTGCGTCGCGAACAGATTCCCCATCCCGCCCCAGAAGGGACTGACGATGAAAAGGTGCGCCGCGGCCGGATTCGTGTCCAGCGGGATCTGATGCGCGCCGGCATCGATCTTCCGCAAGGCCATCGCCAGCCCCATCGGCGTCCCCGCCATCGTCGCGCCGCCGGCGTCGGCGGCATACTCGCGGCCGCGCGAGATCGTCGCCTGGATGAGCATGGCGGCGATCGGCGCCAGGATGAGCGTCGCGAGCAGCGCAATCGGGTTGCCGCCGCGATCGTTGTCGCGGCCGCCGCCCCCGAAGATCAGCCCGAAGCGGCCCATCTGCACCATGAACATGATGGCCGCGGCGATCGTCGCCGCGATCGTGCTGATGAGCGTGTCGCGGTTCTTGACGTGCGTCAGCTCGTGGGCGATCACGCCCTCGAGCTCGCTCTCGCTGAGCATGTTGAGAATGCCTTGAGTGGCGGCGACCGCGGCATGGTCGGGATCGCGGCCGGTGGCAAAGGCGTTCGGTGACGGACTGGGGATGATGTAGACGCGCGGCATCGGCAGCCCGGCCTTCTGCGTCAGCCGCTGCGTCATGCGATAGAGCACATGATCCGAATTCACCTCCTGCGCGTTGTGCATGCGCAGGACGATGCGGTCGGAGAACCAGTAGGCGACCCCATTGGTCACCACGGCGAAGATAAACGCGAACAGCAGGCCGCTCTCGCCGAAGGCGCTGCCGACGAGCATGAACAATGCGGCGAGTGCTCCGAGCAAAGCCGCTGTCTTCAGTCCGTTCATTTGATTCCAGTATCTCCCAACCGGGCGATCAGGCCCGCCGCCAGGGCGACGCGCGGCACGAGGTCCTTGATGATCACATGCTCATGGATGGCGTGAGGCCCGTCCCCAAGCGCACCCAGCCCGTCAAGAGTGGGGACGCCGAGGGCCGCGGAGAAGTTCCCATCGGACGCGCCGCCGGTGGATCCTTCCGTCAGGACCTGGCCCATCTCGGACGCCACGGACTGTGCCAGCCGGAACAGGCGTTCGACGCCGGCGGTTCGCTCCATCGGCGGCCGATTGATGCCGCCTGTCACGGTCAGGGTCACGCGCGGATCGCGCGCGGCCAGGCCTCGAAGTTTCTTCTCGATCGCCGAGGCATCCTCCAGCCGGGCGATCCGCACGTCCACGACCGCCCGCGCAGACTCGGCGACGACGTTCGAACGGGTGCCGCCATGGATGACGCCGACGTTGACGCTCAATCCGCGCGCGGTATCTGCATGCCCCTGCAACGCGAGCACCTGGTGCGCGATCTCGGTGATGGCGCTGGCGCCCAGCTCGGGCTGTCCGCCGGCGTGCGAGGACACGCCGGTCGCCGTCACGGTGAACTCCCCCACGCCCTTCCGCGCCGTCTTGAGGCCGCCGCCGGGCAGCGCGGGCTCGAAGACCAGGACCGCGTCGCTCTGACGCGCCAGTTGTTCAATCAGCGCGCGCGAGGTGCCGCTCCCGACCTCTTCATCCGACGTCGCGAGCAGCGTCACCGACGGGCGCGAATCCGCGCCGCCGCCGGCGCAGAGCACGCGCATCGCCGCGATCGCGATCGACAGGCCGGCTTTCATGTCGAGGACGCCCGGACCGAAGAGCCGGCCGTCTCGCGTGTCGATCGGCTGCCGGCGGATCTGGCCCACGGGCCAGACGGTGTCGAAATGGCCGAGCAGCAGCACGCCCGCGGCGCGTCCAGGCCAGTGGCCGGTCACATGCGTCCCATGGCGCGCGACCTGCGCACCGGCCTCGCGCAAGTGCCGCGCAACGATGGCGGCGCAGGCCTCGAGCGCGGCCGGATCATCACTGGGCGATTCAGCGGCGACGAGTTCCCGAATGAGCTCGAGGAGCCGATCGTGTTCCGCCGCCGCCAACTCCGCAATCGTCGTCACGGCCTTATAATAACGGTGTGCGATCGATCGTCCTGTTCGTCGCGACGATGGCCGGCGTGGTGGTGATGTCCGCGTCTGTGGCGGCGCGGCAAACACCGCCGCCGAAACCGACACCCTTTCCTGGCATCGGCCCCAAGCCGACGCCAACAGCGACGCCGACGCAAACCACCGCGACGGCCGGGCCGTTGGATCTGGGGTCGGTGGATCCGCGGCTCGCCGGGATCTCCGGCTATCCGGGCGCCGAGTTCCTGGCGCAGTACGACGCCGGCAGCTACCAGAAACTGTTTGTATTCGGCACGAACGAGACGTACGAAGCCGTGCTTGCGTTCTACAAGACGCAGTTCAAGAAGTCCGGCGAAGAAGTCTCACGTCAGCCCCGCATCCAGCAGTTCGATCTGGGGGCGTTCAACAGCAGCAACATGTCGCAGCGCCCCAGCGTCATCGTCAAGGACTACACGCAGCCGGATCCGGAAGGCTATCTGCACGTCTCGGGCACGTCGCAGAAGCGGTTCAAGACGCTGATTCAAATCATCCCGGTTGTCAGACAGGCCGGCGCGCCTCGAGTTCCCTGAACTCGGTCGCCTTCTGTTCCAGCCCCTCGTCCACGACCGCTTCGATCGTTCGGCCTTCGCGCGCGGCCTCGTCACGAATCTGCTGCGTGATTTCCATGCTGCAGAACCTGGGGCCGCACATCGAGCAGAAGTGGGCGAGCTTGGCGCCGTCGGCGGGCAGCGATTGGTCGTGAAAGGCGCGGGCGGTCACGGGGTCGAGCGACAAGTTGAACTGGTCTTCCCACCGGAACTCG
>DASUGC010000243.1:0-3194 GCA_036274235.1 Vicinamibacterales bacterium | reverse complement strand
CACCGGCCGGCGCGCCCGCCGCGGCCGCTCCAGCTCCGCCGGCACGGCCGCCCCCGCCGCCGGCGTTCAAGAAATCGCCGCGGTCGCTGTACACCGCGAGATTGGCGGGAATGCCGTACATGATCGGGCTGGTTTCGTCGTGTGAGGCCGTGCGGAGCAGCGAGCCGACCACGCGTGTCGTGGCGGGCGCCTGCTGCATGGTGACGCCGCGCACGATGCCCGCCGAGAGCAGCGTGTCCGCGCTCGACGTCGCCGTGACGACCACGCCGCCGTTTCGCACGAAATCACGCACGTGCAGGACGCCCTCAAGCTGCATGCCCGGACGGATATCGTCGGTCTGCGCCCAGGTGCCCACGTTCGGCATGTCTTCCGAGTGCCGATACGGCGTCGGCGTGGGATTCCACATCGGCTGGCCGTCGATGATCGTCTGCGCGAGCCCCGGACCGGCGACGATCACGTCCCATTTGGCTTTGAGATCGGCGACTTTGAAGATCGTGTCCGGATCGATGTAGTCGTACGGGATGTTGTGGAAGTCGAACGCCTGGCGCCACCAGCCCTCGCTCTGGGTATTGCCCCAGGCGTGGAAGATCGCGACGCGCGCGGCGCGTGCCGGATGCGTCTTGACCGACGGGGCGGCGTCGAGCGCGTAGGCCGTCAGGCCGAGCTCGGTGACGGCCTTGTCCAGGTCCGCCTGCGAGACGCCCTTGATGATGAAGGACCCGCGGGCGAAATTCTGGCCGGCCGCCTCAAAGGGCTCTTCGGCCAATTGCATGTCCGCGTCCTTGAGCCGGTAGCGCAGTGTGATCAGCGCGTTGTCGGCGTTGTGCTTGATCGCGAAGGTCGACCCGGTGCCGTGGACGCCGGACTCCGCTTTCACATCGCCCTTCACGAGCGTCATCGGCGCTTCGAGCACCTTGGTGTCCGTGATGCGAACGGCCTGCACGCCGAATCCTTCCGGGAACGTCCAGCCGGTGTCGTCGTACGGCCGTCGCTGCGGATCGTTCGGGGCCCAGTACTGATAGTCGAGCAACGCGTCAGCAATGCGCGAGTAGGGCTGATCCATGCGAACGATGTAGCTGCCGGCCGGGAACTCTCGCTGCACCGGAATCGGCGTGGCATTGCCGGCGCCGGCCCCGCCCGCGCCCCGGCCTGTTTGCGGCGGCGTCGCGGCTGCCGCGCCTGCTGCGGCCCCGGCTCCGGCTGCCGCGCCAGTCGCACCCGCCGCGCCGGCCCCGCCGCCGGCGCCTGTCGCGGCGGCCGCACCACCACCTGCGGCGCCGCCTCCCGCGCCGCCTCGCCCCGCACCGCGGCCGCCGCCGGCATTCGCGCCGGCCGCCGGCTGACGCACGGGAAGATTCACGGTGAACGCCGCCGTGGCGCGTGAAATTTCCACGCCCTGCTTCTGCAGCACGCGCAGCAGCTCAGCTTGTGATCCCAGGCGCGGATCGCTCGCCGGGAGCACATACGCGGCGGGGCCCTCCGTTGTGGCCTTCAGGATCGATCGCTTGCTCTTTTCGTAGAAGTTGCGGAGAAAGTACACGCGGTTGTTGGCGAAGTAGTTCTCCGACAGCAGAATGCCGGTCATCTCGTAGTTGTTGTTGTTCCGCAGCGACCAGCGGACGCGAGGGGGAGCCGGGTTCTGGCGGTACCACGTCCGGGACGTATCGTTGGCGCCCAGCGTGCGGTCCTGGGTGTCCGCCGACCCGCCGTTGCCGAACGTCTCATACAGCCGGCTGATGCCGTTGTGGGTCGCGGCCATGAACATCAGGTAGCCGGGCGACCAGGTATCGAACGTACCGAACGCGAACACGCCGGGCATGCCCCAGCGGGTCATTTCGTTCACGTTGTTCCAGCCGAGCATCTGCCATTCGTTCGTCAGGATCGGATCCAGCCAGGCGTTGTACGGGCCGTCGCCAATCGTGTTGTCGTAGAGCAGCGCGACCGATTCGTGCAGGTCGTGCAGCACCTGCGCCGGCCCGGTGGGGACGTTCTTGCCCAGATTGGCGTCGAGCACGTTCTGGGACAGCTTCAGTGTCAGCGCCATCGCATCGCGATTGTTGTCGTGGCGGACGTAATGTCCCCAGTAGATCGCGTCGGGCACGGGCTCGTTCGGATGCTTCTTGCGGTACTCGTAGAGATCCACGATGCGATCGCGGCCATCCACTTCGACGACCGGCGTGATGAGCGTGATCACGTGTTCGCGGATGTTCCGGATGTACGGGCTGTCATCGACGGCCAGCCGATACGCCATTTCCATCAAGGCCGTCGGCGCGCCGGCCTCGGTCGAGTGAATCGTGCCCGTCACGTAGTAGACGGGCGCCGCGCGCCTGGCGATCTCGTCCGCCACCGCGTCGTTCATCTGAATCGTGCGCGGGTCGGCGAGCTTCGCGAGATCGGCCTTGTTCTGATCGAGCTTGGCCATCAGCGCTTCGGACGCGACGGCGACCGCGATCATCTCGCGTCCCTCTTCGGTCGTGCCGATGCTGTAGACCTTGACGCGCGGCGTCGATTTTTCGAGCAGCCGCATGTACTCGTAGACCTCTTTCGAATAGGGCAGCTTGCCGGGCGCGCCAGCGATGTCACCCAGCACGGCCTTGGGGGTCGGCACGGTCTTCGACGCCGGCATGTAGTCCACAATCGGCGACAGGAAGTACGTCTCGGTGGTGTACTCCTTGATCTTTTTCGTGTACTCCTCGTCGATCGCCTGATTCGGATCCGGCCCCGGCCTGGCCATCGCCATTTCCTGTTCGCTCAGGGGCTTCGAGGGCGCGGCCTTGGGCTTGGGCGCGCCCGGCGTTTTGGGCGTCTGGGCCGCGACGAACACCACCGGCACTGCGGACATCAGCACGACGACGAGAGATCGCTTCAGGAGACTGGAGACACTCATCTTTAGAAACCTCAGCAGCGGGGCATTGTACCGCGACAAGAGGCCGGGATTCGTTTCCTGCGGATCAATGTGGAAATGAGTCCCGGCCTCCTTGTCTGCCGCCGCCGCACGCGATAGGCTCGGCGAGACTTCATGCGCGTCCTCAATACCCAGCAGATGCGCGACGCGGACCGCCGGACCATTGAGGACATCGGCCTGCCGGCGAGCGTGCTGATGGAGAACGCGGGCCGGCAGGTCGTCGCCGCCATGGAATCGACCTTCGAGTCGCTGTCGTCCATGCACGTGGCGGTGCTGTGCGGCCGCGGCA
>DASUGC010000242.1:0-2606 GCA_036274235.1 Vicinamibacterales bacterium | reverse complement strand
GTCGCGTCCGGAACGATCGTCGAAGTCGGCCATAGCAACTCCTTCGGACGAATAGGGCAATCGCTGACCGGCTTGCGGCCGGCGGTTGACTGACAATCTGACTGCCGGACGGGGACCCGGCAGCTGCGCGCGCGCCGCCGGGCTAGTGCACCGGCGCGGTCGACCGAAGGTGCCGGATGACCGAAACGAACTTTCCGATCGTGTAGTCGATGTCCTCTTCAGTCGTGTGCCGGCCAAGACCGAAGCGAATGGACGCGGAAGGCACAGGATTGCCTCCCATGATCGCGCGCAACACATGCGACGCGGTGCCTGACGCCGAACTACACGCCGATCCGGAAGACACCGCGATGTCGCTGATGCCAATCAGCAGGGACTCGCCGTCCACATCCGCGAAACTCACGTGAAGGTTGTGCGGAAGGCGCCGCTCGAGCGATCCGTTGACCGTAACGCCAGGCAACTGCTCCGTCAGTCCTTTCAGCAACCGGTCCCGCAACGCCGCCAGTCGGGGGCTCTCCTCGGCCATCGTCGTCCGGCAAATCTCGCACGCCGCGCCGAGGCCCACGATGCCCGGCACGTTGAGCGTGCCCGAACGCATGCCCCGTTCCTGACCGCCACCGACGATGAGCGGTTCGATGCGCGTCTGCTTGCGGACAAAGATGGCGCCGGCGCCTTTCGGGCCGTACATCTTGTGGCCCGTAAGCGCCAGGACATCGATTTGCATGGCCGTCACGTCGAGCGGAATCTTTCCCGCGGCCTGTGCGGCATCCACATGAAACACAGCGCCCGCGCGCCGCGCGATGGCGCCGATTTCGGCCAGCGGCTGCACGACGCCGATTTCGTTGTTGGCCGCCATGACACTGACGTACGCGGTTTCTGGACCGACGGCGGCTTCGACGGCCGCAAGATCGACCACGCCGTCGCGATCGACGGGTACGACGGTACAGCGCCAACCGCGCCGCTCCATGCGCTCGGCCGCCTCGAGCACGGACTTGTGTTCAATGGCCGACACCACAAGGTGACGCCGGCTGGCATCCGCAAGCGCGCAGGCGCCCTGCATCGCGAGGTTGTTCGATTCGGTGGCGCCGCTTGTGAAGTAAATCTCGCGCGGCGACGCGCCGATCAACTGACTGACTTCACGTCTCGCCTGCTCGACGGCCTCCTGGGCCTTCCAGCCCCATTGATGGGTTGAGGATGCCGGATTGCCGAACGTTTCCGTGAAGTACGGCAGCATGCGTTCGAGCACCCGGCGATCGACCGGCGTGGTCGCGTGATAGTCGAGATAGACAGGCGGGCGGGACATCGCCTGTCAATTCTATGCCGCCGCCGCACCCCTCTTCTACAATCGAGATCATGAGATCCCATCGGCCTGTCGTCCGCACGTTTCTGCTTTGCGCGGGAGTTCTCGCCGCACTTTTCTCGCTTCACCCCAGCGCTCAGACGCCGCAGAAGGCGGACGCGGAATTCCTGCGCCGTGCGTACGACACGTACACGTCGATGCGGAAAAGCTCCCCCTTTCAAGGCCAGTCGTGGTCGTACCTGGGGCCGACAAACATCAGCGGGCGGTCGACCGACGCAGCGGTTGCCGACAAGGACGGGAAACGCCGCATCTACGTGGCCTACGCCACCAGCGGCGTTTGGAAGACGGATGACGACGGCGCCACCTGGCAGGTGATCTGGGAACACATGCCTTCGACGAGCATCGGCGACATCGCCGTCGCCCCATCCAACCCTGACGTGGTCTGGGTCGGCACCGGCGAAGCCAACATCTTTCGCGCGTCGATGGCCGGCGTGGGCATCTACAAGTCGGTTGACGCGGGCCGGACCTGGCAGCACATGGGACTGACCGACTCACAAACCATCGGCCGCATCGTCGTGCATCCGACGAATCCGGACATCGTGTATGTCGCCGCATCTGGTCATGAATGGACTGACAACACGATGCGCGGTGTCTACAAGACGACCAATGGCGGCAGGACGTGGGACAGGATTCTCTACAAGAGCCCGCGCACGGGCGCGATCGATCTGGCGATGGATCCACGCGATCCGAACACGTTGTACGTGTCGCTGTGGCAGCGAATCCGCCGGAAGTGGAGCGATCCGCGCGTCGAGCCTGGTTACAACGAGAGCGGTGTGATGAAAACCACCGACGGCGGCAAAACGTGGACGGACGCGAGCAAGGGTCTGCCGGCGCCTGAGGTCCGCGGCCGCATCGGCATCGACGTTTCGCGGTCGCAGCCAGACACGCTGTACGCGCTCGTGGACAACTACGAGATCGGCCGGCAGGCGCGGCCGGGTCAGAATGACGCGTACGGGCGGCCCATGCCCGAGGGTCAGGGCTTCATCAAAGGGGCCGACGTCTATCGCTCGGACGACGGCGGCAAATCATGGCGGCAGACGAGCCGTCAGGACCAGGCCATGATCGACTACTTGAACGATCGACAGTCGGGCACGTACGGCTGGGTGTTTGGCCAGATCCGGATCGACCCGACCAATCCGGAGACCGTTTACATCCTGGGAGTGCCGCTGAGCCGATCGACGGATGGGGGCAAGACGTTCGCCGGATTCGCTCAGAGCATCCACGGCGATCATCATGGGTTGTGGATCGA
>DASUGC010000241.1:0-2275 GCA_036274235.1 Vicinamibacterales bacterium | reverse complement strand
TCCCGAAAATGAGCCCCGGCCTCGTTTTGGCCCTCGGCTTTGAGGAGGTAAAGCCGGTTCTTCGTCGCCAGGTACATGGCATCGCCAGCGACCGTGGGCCGCGAATACAGCGGCGCATCCATGTCGATCTCCGCGAGCAGTTCCTTGTGCCGCCCGGCCCGAAGCACCGTCATGCGACCTTCAAGGTTTCCAACATAAATCCGGTCGCCGGCGAGATGCAGGCTTCCCCAGATCGGCTCGTGCGTCTCGTGCGTCCAGATCTGCGCGCCCGTGGCCGCGTCCAGGCAATGCACGGTTCCGCCAAGGTCCGCCACGTACAACAAACCGTCTCTGGCCACCGGTGTGGCCACGACGCGGCCGACGTCGCGGTTCGTCCAGAGCAACCGGCTCCCGGTGACGTCTCCCTGGCCGTTCGGACTGATCGCATGAATCAACGATGGTCCGTTGCCGTGCGTCGGATCCTGCCCCAGGGCGATGAACACGCGACCCTCTGCGACGACCGGATCAGCGATGATCGAGCCGCGCGAGAAGACGCGCGGGCGTGGACGAAACACGGCGTCTGGCGGATTGCCGTCAAACCACCAGATTTCCCGCCCCGACGCCGCATCGTACGCGCGCAACACGCCATCGCCGCCTCCGGAGAGCACCTGCGTGCGCCCGCCGACGTCGATGGCGACCGGGCTGGACCACTGGCCATGCAGCACCTGGGCGCCCGGCCCGACGGCGCGCCAGATGACGTCGCCCGAGTCCTTGTCCACGGCAATCAGACTCGGCGCGCGCGGTGCGGGTACGCGCGTGTGACCTTCATTCTGGCCATTCGAAGTACTGACGATCAGCAGATCGCCCACCGGCAGGACGTTGCTGTTCGTCGCTTCGTGCGGAAAGACGCCCAGACGGCCGCAAATGTCCAGCTCCCAGACAATGTCGGCCGCGTCCTCGTCCTGAAACATCTCGTCCAGATACGGACCATCGTTCTGGCCATCCCGGAAGCCCTGTGTGTCGAGGCTGCGCAGCCGGCACGTGGCGGTGATGTAGTAGAGCCGATTACCCTCCACATATGGCGTGCCGGTCGTCGTCGGCAACAGAGACGCCGGCAGCGCTCGTCCCCGCGGCGATACGTCCTGCCAGAGAAACTCGCCGTGCGCCGCCCCGAACGCCATGAGCACGCCCGATGTCTCCAGGTACGCGGGGTTCAGTCGCAGGGCGTTGTCGGTGCCCACATAGACCACGCCACCGGCGACCACGGGACGTCCATAGGTCTCGTTTCCCAGGTCCACACTCCACACGACATTCCGGCCCGTCTCCACGTTCCAATCGAGAGGCGGATTGCCCGTGTCAGCCATCGTGAACGCCGTGGCCGGTGCTTCGGAAGCCGCCGGCAATGGACGTAGCGTGACTGGCGCCTCGGCCTCGTCACCGGCGATGCGAGCGACCGCCCACTCGGCTTCACTGCGCACGGCGGGATCGGCTGCCGCCTCCTTCAGGGCTGGCAGCGCCGGCGATGCTTTTGGACCGATGCTGCCGAGCGCGCTCGCCGCGAAAATGCGCACATAGACAGAGGAATCATCGAGCGCCAGGATCAACCGCGGAACCGCGGTCGAGGCGGCCGGGCCGATGCCCGCGAGAGCCTCGCAGGCTGCCCATCGCACCCCCGCGACCCGATCGTCGAGGGCGCGCATGAGATCGGCGGTCGCCCCTGCCGCGCCTGGACCGATCGACGCCAGGGCCTCTGCGGCGTACATGCGCACGTCTGGATCTTCGTGAGCGAGCGTTTTGACGAGTGCGCCAACCGAAGGCGTGGCCTTCGCGCCCAGCGCGCCCAGCGCGCGCGCCGCATCGCCGGCAACCTTGGGGTACGCGTCGGTCAGTGCCCGCCTCAACGCCGGCTGGATCGACTCTGTCTCCGGTGCCAGATCAATGAAGGCGTCGGCCGCGCGCGCTCTGGTCAAGGCCCGCCTGTCGTGAAGCAGTTCCACGAGCAGCGGAATCGCGGGCGGACCTATCCGGCGGAGGATCTCGAACGCCACCCGCTGGAGGTCTTGATTCGCAGCGCTCAGATCATCATTTGGAGGGTTAAGAAACCGTCGCAGCAATGGCAGCGCACGCTGCGCTCCGTCGGCGAGCGCGGCCTCGGCACTGGTCCGGACGTCCGGGTCGTGGGATAACAGACGTGCCGTCCACTCTCGCACCGACGCCGCGCTCGTGGAGAACACCGGCGCCGTAGCCTGGGGCGCCTGCAGCCGGGCCGGCGTAGATGGAGCGACGGAAACCGTCA
>DASUGC010000240.1:0-3870 GCA_036274235.1 Vicinamibacterales bacterium | reverse complement strand
CGCGAGATGCGGGAGCTGATGGAGTACATGATTGGCCGTCACGCGGTCCTGCGAAAGGAATTGTTCGCCAACCGGCGTGAGACCGCGCTCTGGACGTCGTGGGGGCTGCTGGTGTCCGGCGTGAGCGTGGTGATCGTCTGGTACGGCGGCTATCTGAACGTCCAGGGACGCGCGACGGTCGGGCAAATCATGGCGTTTCAGTGGTACGCCTTTCTCCTGCTGAACCCCGTCTGGAACATCGTCAATTCCTTCTCCGAACTGCAGCGATCGCTCGCGGCAACGGAGCGCGTGTTCGAAGTGCTCGCGATGCCCAGCGACAAGCCGGACAAGCCGACTGCCGTGGACGCGCCGGCGGTCGTTCGCAGCATCGCGTTTGAGGATGTGGAATTCGAGTATCGCGAGAGTCGGCCCGTCGTCCGCGACTTCAGCATGCGGGTCAAGGGCGGCATGGTCGTCGCGCTGGTCGGCCGCAGCGGCGCCGGCAAGACGACGGTGACGGACCTGGTGGCGCGGTTTCACGACCCGACGCGCGGGCGCATTCTGGTGAACGATACGGACATCCGCGACTTCCGCCTCAAGACGTACCGCGACCTGCTCGCGATCGTGCAGCAGGACGTGTTTCTGTTCGATGGATCCGTCCGCGACAACATCGCGTACGGGCGCCACAGCGCCACGGATGCGGAGGTCGAAGACGCGGCCCGCCGCGCCAATGCCCACGAATTCATCGACAAGCTCCCGGATCGGTACGACACGTTCGTCGGCGAGCGCGGCGTCAAGCTGTCAGGCGGCCAGCAGCAGCGCCTGGCCATCGCGCGCGCCATTCTCAAGGACCCGCAGATCCTGATCCTGGATGAGGCGACCAGCAACCTCGATACGGAAAGCGAACAGTTGATTCAGGCGTCGATGGCGACGCTCCTCGCCGGCCGCACGACGTTCATCATCGCGCACCGCCTGTCCACGATCCGCCGCGCCGATCTCATCCTCCTCATGGAAGATGGACGCGTGATCGAACAGGGATCACACGAGTCGCTCATGGCCGCGCAGGGGCTTTACTATGAAATGGTCATGCGGCAGATGACGGCGCATGATGAGGAGCGCGTGCTGAGCTAGTCCTCGTCGTTCAATTCCTCCGCCCAGCCCACGGCCTCGAGAAACGCGCCCGGCAGCGCGGCGGACTCGACGCGGGCGCGGGCGGCGAACACCTCGCACTCCCCCCACTCCCCGCGTTCGTAGGCCATGACGCACGCCAGCAGGTCGTGCTCACAGGACGGCGCTCCGCACAAGCCCTGCCGCATCCGATCGCTCAGCGGGAGTTCCGCCACGATGTCTTCCATCGGCCGGCCCAGAATGGCATCGAACCCTAAGGGGAACTGAGTTACCGTTCGTTGCCTTAGTTCCCGTCGTTCCCGTCGTTACAACTACTTGTCCTTGTCCCTGCCCTTATCGAGGAACGCCACCCCGTCCGTCAGCCACTTGGGTGCCGGGGCGCCCTTGAGGTAGTGGTTGAAGAACTCGAAGTAGCGCACCGTCAGGTCCTTGCGGTTGGCAAGGCCCGACAGGCCGTGGCCTTCGCCCGGGTAGGCGAGCAGGACCGCGTCCTTCTTGTTGAAGCGCAGCGCCTGGTAGAAGTTCAGGCCTTCGGTGAATGACACCGTCGGATCCGCCGTGCCGTGCATGATCAGGATGGGCGCCACGGTTTCCGGCACGTGAGTCAGCGCGGATTCGAAGTGGTAGACCTCCGGCTTGTCCCACGGCGAGAAGCCCCATCGGCCCTGGCCTTCCATGTAATAGTCGCTGGCATTGGCGCCGCTGCCGCCGGTGACCTGGTACGTCCAGCCCCAGCTCTGCGTGAAGTCCGAGTAGAGATCCGACACGCCGGCGCCGACGCCGACGGCCGCGAACATCTTCGATCGCGTGCCGATGAACGCCGCGCCTTCCCCGCCGTAACTGTGGCCGTTCACGCCGATTCTCTTGGGATCGGCGTAGCCCATTTCGATCACCTTGCGCGTGGCCGCCTCGACGCACTCGAGCTGGTCGCTGTGAGACGAACCGGTGTTGTAGTGAATATCCGCCAGCATCGTCAGATATCCCTCGGTGACGGCCTGCATGGGCGATGACCCCATGCCCGTGAGGTACGACGGCGCATTGTAGCGATGGAGGTTCTGCGAGTTCTTTTCGTAGAACGTCACCAGCATCGGACGCTTCTCGCCCTGTTTATAGTCGTCGGGAATCGCCAGGATGCCCTGGAGGCGCACGCCATTCTTGTTCTTGTAGTCGAACAGAATCCGATGGCCCCACAGGAACTCGGCCTGCTGGGGATTGGCGTCCGAGATCTTCGTGGACGCCTTGAAGTCCGGCCCCGAGACGCGCAGGTCCGGGTACTCCACGAACGTCTGGCGCGTGAACAGGTACTTGTCCGCCTTCGCCGCGCGCACGGGCGTGCTGAATGACGCGTCTTCCCAAATCAGGTCCTTCAGCTGGCCGCCCGACAGTTCGGCAAATCCGGCTTTCTTGGTCCATTCGCCGTACGTGGACAGCGTCACGGGCTTGGCCAGATCGACCGTGCGCTGAAAGGCCGCCAGTCCGCCCGGGCCGTAGTCGGCCAGCGGATCGGGAGGCGCGAACCGCACGATCCGGTACCGCACTTCGTTCTTCGCGCCCATGCCGTTCGTCAGATTGCGCGGCGCGGAGCCATCGAGCGGCAATACCCACAGGTCATAGCGATGCTGAGCGATTGCGGCCGTGCCATCCGGCGTGTATCCGGCGATGCCGTAGGAACCTTTCGGACCCGGGTGATCGTCTTCCATGTCCACAAAACTGACGGCGCTGCCGCCGAGGGTCTTCGTGGTGCCGGCGTCGAGGTCGTAGGCCTGGAATCTGTTGTCCTTCCAATAGACGAATGTCCGGCCGTTGGGCGAGATGCCCAGGACGCCGGCGCCGGTGGCCTGATCCTTGAACATCAGCGTGCGCTCGCCGGTCATGGTATTGACGCGATAGAAATCGGCGAGCTGAGGCCCGAAGTCCGTGACGCGGCCACGCGTGTCGCGGCCGACGGCCCATTTCCCGGTGAGCGCGATGTCGATATCGCGCATGGTCGGATCGGCCAGTTTGACGAACGCGCCGGTCGCGACGACCATCGCCGACCGGTACGTCAGGTTCCGCTCGGCCTCCGCGCGATTCATCTGCAGCGATTGCACCCGCTCGTCGCGCGCGTTCCACACGTCCACGTCCGCCGTCGTGTCGCGATTGGGCCGCGTCGCGTCGGGCACCGGCACCTGCGGCTTGATCCCGAAGTACACGCGCGTGCTGTCATCGCTGAAGGCGATCGCCGCGCGGTCGCTCACGACCCAGTCCTTCGGGAACCCGGCGGCCTTCCCGGCCTCCAGCGTGACGGGCGGGGGCGGCGGGCCCGCGGCGTCAATCGACGCGCGGACGTTCGGATAGACGACGAGCACGTTCGGACGCTCGCGCTGCTTCTCCACGTCCAGTCCCTTGAGCACGGCAAGCGCCGTACCTTTTTCGTTCCACACGAGGCGGTTGTAAAGTTTTGCGTCGTTCTCGAGCGCGATCACCCGGCCGGTCGCAAAATCGAGCACGAACAATCCGTTCGTGTCCTTGACGGCGGCGTCCACGAAGTACGCCAGCACATCGCCCGTCTTGTTGAACGAATACTCAGCAACACTGCCAAGCAGTTGATCGCGTCCCGTCTTGAGATCGTGAACCGTCACGTCAACACCGCGCGGACCGGCTGGCGGCGCGGCTCCCGCCGCCCCACCCGCGGCCGCAGCGCCGCCGCCCGCCCCCGCGCCGCCGCCGGCGGCCGCGCCCCCGCCGCCCGCGGGCTGCGCCGGCCGGCGACGAAGCACGAGA
>DASUGC010000239.1:0-5782 GCA_036274235.1 Vicinamibacterales bacterium | reverse complement strand
GCTGCTGGAAACCGGCTCGCACTTCCTGACGCATGCGGATTTCGGATGTTGTGACGGCGTGCACAAGGGCTGGATCGTCGTGGATGTCGACAGCAAGGAAGAGGCCCGCAACATGCTGCCGCCCGCGTACCGCGCCCAGTCATCTGTCGTGGCGTTGTGCAAGTTTGGAATCGCCGAACTCGACGATCTGATCAAACGTCACAGCGCGGGATAAGCGTAGGACATCCCTTTTGGTATGCCGCGGCGGCAGGGGCGTCTGGCGCCTTCCTCCGCGAAGCCGCTCGCGGCGCCGAAGAGCGCTGCGGGGGCGCTCCTCTCGATGGCCGCTCGGGTCGCCGCGCTTCCCAGCGCGGCTCAACCTCGCTGACGTCTCAGCCTCCTCGCGCTCTTTCGACTGCGCTGTCGGCTTGCTCGAAGGCTTCGCTTCCGGAAGGTGCCAGACGCCATTGCCGCTGCGAAAAATGAAGTTAAGACTTGCCTGTCTTCTCGCGTGCCCGGACGTACATCAGCACGAGGACGACGAAGATCGTGAAGACGATGAGCTCCGGGACGCCGATCTTGGCGAACACCCCACGGACTCAAGCTCATCCAGGGGCTATCTCAGGCGGTGCTCACTAGTCTCGGGTCTCGACCCGAAACGCTGCGCCGGCAATACCGGATGCGGCCGTCCGCAAGAGGGGATGAACCGAAAAGGCCCCCCGGCGCCCATTCTGTGCTCTACGATGCACCTTCCCCATCGGGGATTGCCAGCAAATGCGGCGCACACGACGGCATCACCGTCGCGAAGCCGGGCGGTCTCCTGTCGGCGGGAGTACCGTCCGGTTCCGCGTGTACCCGGTTGCGCTGATCGTCTGCGCCGTCGTTCTCGTGTACTGGAACGCGCTCGACACTCCCTTCATCTGGGACGACCGGACGGCGATCGTCAACAATCCGACGCTTCGGTCGTTGTGGCCGCCCTGGAACGCGCTGGTGCCGCCGCTCGATACACCTGTCTCGAGACGCCCCCTCGTCAACCTGACCTTCGCGCTGAACTACGGTCTCCATGGGCTGCAGGTGCGCGGTTATCACGTAGTGAACCTGGGCTTTCACGCGCTGGCGGCCTGCCTCCTCTTCGCGATAGTCCGCCGGACCCTGGCGTCGCCCTCAGGACCTGAGCGACTTCGCCCGCACGCGCCGCTGATTGCGCTGTCGGCGGCGCTGCTGTGGGCGCTGCATCCCATCGCGAGCGAAATCGTGAACTACACGACGCAGCGGACGAGCGCGCTGGCGGGACTGCTCTTCCTGCTGACGCTCTATGCCGCCCAGCGCGCACTCGACATCGGCCACCGGCGGCGCTGGCAGGTCGTGGCGGTTGGCGCGTGCGCCTGCGGCATGGTGGCGAAGGAGTTCGTTGCGATCGCGCCGCTGGTGGTCGTTTTGTACGACCGCGCGTTCGCATTCGGCTCGATCCGTCAGGCGATGGCGGCGCGCAGGACCTTCTACGGTGCGCTCGCGACGACATGGGTCCTGCTCGGCGCGGTCCTGCTGCTGCGCCCTCATTCGACCGCCGGCTTCTCGGCGGGAGTCAGCGTCTGGACGTACGCGCTCAATCAGACGGAGATCGTCCTGCGCTATCTCCGGCTGGCCTTCTGGCCGGATGCGCTCGTGCTGGACTACGGTTTGCCGCGGGCCGTGTCGCTGGTTGACGTCTGGCCAAGTCTGCTGACGGTGGCGGCGCTGCTGTCCGCGTCGGTGATCGCGCTGTCGCGGTGGCCGCGGGTGGGCTTCCTGTGCGCCGTCTTCTTCCTGGTGCTCGCGCCGACGTCGAGTATCGTGCCGATCGCCACCGAAGTGGCGGCAGAACGCCGCATGTACCTCCCCCTGGCGGCGCTCGCCACTCTGGCGGCCGTCGCAGCCGCGTGGCTGCTCGACCGGGAGTGGCCGCGTGTTCCCGATCGATTCCGGTCCGCGGCCCGGCTGGGCGCATTCATCGTCGTCGCCGCTTCATTGGCGGCGCTGGCCTTCCGGACCGTCGATCGGAACGAGGAATTCGAGACGCGGGTCGGTCTCTGGCGGACGTCGATCGAACGATGGCCCCAGGGCCGCGCGCGCATGTCGTACGCGACGGCGCTTCTCGACGCGCAGCAGCCAGGCCCCGCGCTCAGACAGCTGCGGCTCGCCGTGCTCGACTATCCACGGGCGCGATTCGCCCTCGGCAACGAACTCGCGGCCCAGGGCCGCTACGACGAGGCGGCGCACGAGCTCGCGGCGTTCGTTGCGGCCGAGCCTCTCCAGGTCAACCGCGCCCGGGCGCAGATGCTGCGCGCGCAGATCTTCGCGCGGCAGGGACGGATCGAGGATGCGCTCGCCCAATATGGCGCGATCGTCAAACGGTTTCCGTCCATGATCGAGCCGCGGGTGCGCTTCGCCGACGCGCTGCTGACCAGCGGGCGCGCCCAGGATGCGATCGCGCAGTATAGAACGCTGCTGGAGCGGCAGCCGGACCAGGTGGACTGGCTCGTGAGGCTGGGCCACGCGCTCGCCGCGAGCGGAGGCGTCGAGGGGGCGGCCATTTCCTACCGCCGGGCGCTCGCCGTCAATCCTCGTGCGGGCGGCGCGCAGGTCGGTCTTGCCGGCGTGCTGCTCGACGCCGGGCGGTTCCGGGAGGGCGGCATCCACGCGGAAGCTGCGCTCGCGCTCGATCCCCGCAACGCGGCGGCTCACAACCTGCTCGGAGTCGCCCGCGCCATGGAGGGCCGTCTGAACGATGCCGTGGCTCATTTCAGAGCCGCCATCGCCATCGATCCGCGTCATCAGCAGGCTCTCGGGAACCTCGCGCGGGCGGAGCGTCAGCTCGCCGCCGGCGCGCCAGAGCCGGCGCCGGGCCGGCTTCACCAGCCATGAAGCGCCGCGTCCCGGCGCCAGAAGCGGACTCGAACGTTCTTCGCCGCGATCACCGGCGCCGTCTTTGGATCGCCGGCATTCTGCTGGTGTTCGCCGCGGTCTATATGACGCTCGGGGTCGTCGCGCATTCCCGGAGGTCGGGAACCTGGGATGAACCGATGCACCTGGCGTCGGGCTATGCCGCGCTCGCCGACGGCAATTACCTCGTCGATCCGTCCCATCCTCCATTCGCGCGGATGTGGGCCGCGGCGCCGCTCCTCGTCATGCCGGACGTCCACATCGATCGCGACGCACTCGATCGGACGACGAGCCCGCGATGGCTGTCGGAGTCCTACGAATTCGCCCGCCGGTTCGTCTACGTCGGCAACGACGCGAACAACCTGCTGTTCGCGTCGCGCAGCATGATGATGCTGTGGGGCCTCGCGCTCGGGCTCCTGATCTTCGCCTGGACGTACGAGTGGCTCGGCCTGACGCCGGCCGTCCTCGCCCTGACCTTCTTCACGATCGAACCGAATCTGGCAGCCCACGCGTCGCTCGTGACGACAGACGCCGCCGTCGCGTGCGCGATGTTCGGCGCCACGTATTTCCTCTGGCGGACGTGCCGTCGCCCGGCGCGGTCCGGTATCGCGGGTGCGTCGCTCTGCGCCGCCATGGCAGCCATCACCAAGTTCTCGGGACTGATCGTCCTGCCGATCATTCTGCTGATTCTGGCGGTTCACGTGCTCTACACGCGAACGCTCGCCTTCCGTCAGGCGGCGCGGATCGCCGCGGCTGCGGCGCTCGCGGTGTACGTGACGGTGTGGGCGGTCTACGGCTTTCGCTACGCGCCAGGCGAGACGCCCGGCCAGACGCTGCGATTCGATCGATCCACGCAGGTGCGGCAGAACGCGCCGCTGCTTGCGCCGATCGCCGGCTGGATCGACGACCACCGTCTGCTGCCCAACGCGTTCACCCAGGGCCTGCTCTACAGCCAGGCGTCGGCGCGCGAGCTGCCTGGCTACCTCGCAGGACACTACAGCGCTGATGGATGGTGGTACTACTTTCCGGTCGCCTTCTCGCTCAAGACGCCGGCCGCGCTGCTGCTGCTGTTCGGTGCCGGGCTGATCGTCCTCGTGCGCCGGCGGACCCCGCCTGAATCCTCGAGCGGTTGGTTCGTGCTGGTCCCGCCCGCGATCTATCTCGCCGCCGCGATGATCAGCGGCATCAACGTCGGCGTCCGGCACATCCTGCCGATCTACCCGTTCGTGCTGCTGGTCGCCGCCGCCGGCGCCGCGCGCTGGATCGCATCCTCGCACCGTGTCGCGCGGCCGGCGTTCGTCGCGGTGACCGCCTTCTGGCTCTTCGCGTTCGCGATGGCCTACCCGAATACGCTCACGTTCTTCAATCGCCTGGCCGGCGGTCCGCACAACGGCTCGAGGATGCTGACCGACTCGAACCTGGACTGGGGCCAGCACCTGAAGGTGTTGAAGAGGTGGATGGACGATAACGGCGTCGCCCACGTCAATCTGGCGTACTTCGGCACGGCGGATCCCGCCTATTACGGCATCAAGTGCACGCATCTGCCCGGGGCCCCGGCGTTCGCGGCACCGGATGTGATGCGTCCGCGGCTGCCCGGCTACGTGGCCATCAGTGCGACCATCGCCAGCGGCGTGTACCTGGACCCGCGCTGGCGTCTGTTCTACCGACCGTTCGCCGATCGGATGCCGGTTGCCGACATCGGCCATTCAATCCGCGTGTACTGGGTGGAGCGCTGGCCGGAGCCGGCCGAGGCCGTTCAGGGACCGGACGACATTGAAGCACACCGTGCGCTCGCCGACGCCCTGCTGTTCGGGCAGCAGTGGATCGACCTCGCGATCGTGCACTACAGGGCGTACCTGCGCCACCGGCCGGCGGATGGCGAGGCGACGACGAGACTCGGAGTGGCGCTGGCCGCCCAGAACAACGCCGGGGAGGCCATCTCGGTGCTGCGCCGCGCCGTGACGCTCGTTCCCGACAGCGGGCGATCGCAGCGTGTGCTCGCCGAAGTGTTGCTTGCCGCCGGCCAGGCCGCCGACGCCGGGAAGCACGCCGAGCGCGCGGTCGAGCTCACGCCCACCGATCCGGCGGCGCACGATGTGCTCGGGGTGATCCTGGTTCTCCGCGGCAGGCCGCTCGAGGCAAGAACGCGCTTCGAATCCGCCCTGTCGCTGGATGCCGAGTATGCGCCCGCGCGGGATCACCTCGAGCGGGTCAATGCGCTGATTGCCGGCAGACGGGCGGAAAGTCCCTGAGGAATAAAAGGCCCATGGCCAATTTGGCCAGCGTTTCGACCCATGAACTCCTTCTGTCGTGTCGGCCGATCTTGCCGAACATTGCGCTATGACTTGCCGCCGCGCGTGTCGCGCGCCCGGACGAAGATCATCACGAGTGCGACCGCCACCACGATGATGATGAGCTCAGGTACGCCGACTGAGGGGAACATTACGGTCGATTGAACCGGTGCACCCGGCCGAACGCGTTGAATTCGGCGACGAACAGATCGCCGTGATCGTTCAGCGCGACCCCGTGCGGTGAGAGCAGGAGTCCGGTTTTCCACTGCGCGGGCGGAATCTTGTTGGTCCCCACGCCCTGCTCGGTGTTCGCGCCGACGCGCTGCACGACGGCTCCCGTCTTGTCGAGGATCGTCACGCGGCCGGTGAGCTCGCCGATGATGGCATCGTTGCCGCTGATGACCACGGCGGCAGGCAGCAGCAGATCCTTCGCGACAACCCCGAGGAACTCGCCGGTCAGCGACATGTGCACCACGCGGTTGTTGGCGCGGTCAACCGCGATGATCCGATTCGGCTCGAATCGCGTGTCGATGGCCAGCTTGTGCAGCGTGTTGAAGCTGTACGGCGCGGCCTTGCCTCCGAACGACGAC
>DASUGC010000238.1:0-24761 GCA_036274235.1 Vicinamibacterales bacterium | reverse complement strand
CCACGCCGCGGAAACGACAGCATGCCCTGCCCCTCGTCGCCGCAATCCTTGATCACGCAGAGGAAACTGGCGCCGCCCAGACGCGTCAAACGCTCGAACAGGCTGCGCACGGCGCCCTGGCCGGCCGAATCCGGCAGCACGCACTGGTACTGGGTGAATCCGCGGCGGCCATACAGCCGATTCCAATGCTCGATCCAGTCCAGCGGATAGAAAAACGGCTCGGGATGCACGATGCGGCGGCCGGTGCGCCACCGATGCACGCGGTAAATTCCCTCGTTGAACACCCGCACGGCCAGCGGTCCCATGAACCAGGACGGAAATACGAACGGGACACTGAACCGATGGAGCTGGCGCGGCGGATGGCGAGGCGCTTCCTCCGCCGCAGCCCAACGGCCGCACATGAGCACGCCGCGGCCCATATGGCGTCCGCGCGCGAGACAATCGATCCACCCCATCGTATAGGGCCACTCACCCGCCGCCTGTTTGAGCGCCGCCACGAATTCGTCGATGTCTCCGATGCGGCGCGTGTCGCTCAGGATCCACGGCGACGGCACGCGCATCAGCCGGACGGTCACCTCGAGCACGTGACCGGTCAGCCCCATGCCGCCAATCGTCGCCCAGAACAAGTCAGGCTCGACCGACGGCGAGCACTCGACGATGGCCCCCGTTCCGACGCGCAGACGCAGCCGTTGAATATGACGGCCGATCGTGCCGTGCACGTGATGGTTCTTGCCATGGACGTCGGCCGCGACCATGCCGCCCAGCGTCACGAACTGCGTCCCCGGTGACACCGGGACCGCCCAGCCGCGCGGAAGAAATCGCCGCGTGAGATCGCGGAGCGAGTATCCGGCTTCGGCGCGAAGGTCCCCGGTGGCCTCATCGAACTGCAACAGCCGGTCGGCCAGCGGCGTTCCCGCCGCAACCGGATGCCCTGGCGGCGGCAGGGACGAATCGCCGTACGAACGCGCCAGACCTCGCGTCAGCGCGACGTCGCGGGTGATGGCTTCCAGATTTTCCGACCGCCGCTCGACACCGATCGCGGACGTGCCGCCCCAGCCGGAGAGGCGGCTGGCAGCGGCGTGATCGACTTTTGCCATGTCAGGCGCGCGTCGCCGCCATGAGGTCGTTGACGTAGGACGCGACACCGGCTTCGAGCGGCGTGGCGTGCTGCGCGTAACCGGCCGCCCGCAATCGCGCCATCGGAGCCTCGGTGAAGTACTGATAGGTCCGCTGCAGATCGGGCGGCGTATCGATGAACTCGATCTGCGGCGACTGCCCGAGCGCCGTGAACACGGCCGTTGCGAGATCGAGAAACGTCCGCGCCTTCCCGCTCCCCAGGTTGAAGATGCCTCGAGTCACCGGCCGCTCGGCCAGGCCCACCAGCACGCCCACCACGTCGTCCACGAACACGAAATCGCGGGCCTGGTGGCCGTCGGCGATGCCCGCGCGATGGCTCTTGAACAACTTCACGCGGCCTTTCGCGCGAATCTGATCGAAGGCCTGAATGACGACGCTGGACATCGGGCCTTTGTGCCGCTCGCCAAATCCGTAGACGTTGAAAAACTTCAGCCCGGTCCAGTGCGGCGGCTTGCGGCCCGCGGCCTCCTCGCCCAGCGCCCACAGATCAAACTCCTGCTTGGAGTCCCCGTACGCATTGAGCGGCTTCAACCGCGGGATCAACCTCTCATCATCGTCGTAGCCCATCGCGCCGTCTCCATACGTGGCGGCGCTGCTGGCGTAAATGAACGGCACGCCGAGTTGGATCGCGCGATTCCACAGCTGCTGCGACGATGACACGTTGACTCGATCGAGATAGGCGCGATCGGTCTCACGCGTGTCGGTACACGCACCCATGTGGACAATCGCGCGCACCTGCGAGCCGTGCTCGGCCAGCCAGGCATCGATCGCATCCATGTGGACGCGCGTTCCAAAATCGATGCCGGCGTGTTCCGGGCGCGTGTCGAACTTGTCCAGCTGATCGACGGAGATGACGGGCACCTGACGCGCGCCAAGCGCCTGCACACATCGGGCGCCGACGAACCCGGCGGCGCCGGTGACTACGACAGACCTGGCCGCTGCTGACGACATGATCGGGAAAGGGTACCACTTCGGGGCCTGCCGGACCGAAAGCTGCTACCGTGGAATCACAGAACTGGTGACTGCCGCGCCCGGAGGCGCAGCCCGATAGGACGATCATGGGCAGCAAAATCGATTGGTGGCGGCCAGGGTGTGCGCTGGCATGGCTGGCCGCGGCGGGCGCTCTCGCGATGCCCGCGACGGCGGCCGCGCAGGTTCGTGCCGATCTGATCGCGAGCGGCCTGACGCAACCGGTGGCGTTCGTCCAGGATCCGTCCAATCGTGCGGTCCAATTGATCGTGCAGCAGGACGGCCACGTGCGCGTGCTCAAGGACGGCGTCCTCCAGAGCCAGGACTTCCTTGATCTGTCGGGAGTCGTCCTCGATTCCGGAGAACGCGGCCTGCTCGGCCTGGCGTTCTCGCCCGACTACGCGGCCAGCGGGCGCGTGTTCGTCAACTTCGTCAATTCGGCGGGCAATACGGTGATCGCCCGTTTCCTGCGCGCGTCCGCCGATCCATTGCGCGCGGATCCCGCGACCCGCTTCGATTTGCTCTGGCCGACCGGCCAGCGCTTCATCGTCCAGCCGTTTGCCAATCACAAGGGCGGCAACCTCGCGTTTGGGCCGGACGGATATCTCTACGTGGGCATGGGCGACGGCGGATCGGCCGACGACCCGTTTCACAACGCGCAAAACCCTCAGTCGCTGCTCGGCAAGATGCTGCGGATCAATGTGTCGGTCCCGGCGTCCGATCCCGAAGGCTATGACGTGCCGCCGGGCAATCCCTTTGCCGGCCAGCCCGGAGTGTTCGCGGAGATCTGGGACCTGGGGCTGCGCAATCCCTGGCGGTGGAGTTTCGACAATGTCTCGCGCGGGGGCACCGGCGCGCTTGTCATCGCCGACGTCGGCCAGGGCGCGTGGGAAGAAATTGACTACGAGCCGGCCGCTCACGGCGGTCGCAACTACGGCTGGCGCAACCGGGAAGGTGCCCATGCCTATGTGGGATTGCTGCCGCCGTTCAGCACGCCGCTTGTCGATCCGGTCTTCGAGTACTCGCACGCGGTCGGGCGCTCGATTACCGGCGGCTACGTGTACCGCGGCGCGTCACTGGGCTCGACGTATCGCGGACGATACTTCTACGCGGACTTCATCGACAACCGCGTCTGGTCGCTGCGGCTGACCGTCAACACCACAACAGGCGAGGCCACGGCGACAGACGTGATCGAACACACGGCCGCACTCGGAGAAGCGGCGGCGAGCCCGGCCAGCTTTGGCGAAGACGCGAATGGCGAGCTGTATCTGGTGAGCTACGCCGGACGCGTGTATCGGCTTTCGGGGACCGCGCCGGCCGGTTCGGGCGGCCGCCGGAAACCAGCGGACGCCGAGTTCGTTGGCTTCGCGGTCCCACGTCCGCGCAACGTTGCGGCGCCGGTCGCGCTGGCCATCGGCCGCCTGGCGGCGAATGACGTGCCGGGCGCGATGCGGCTGCTCGTGACGCTCTTAGATCCCGATCCCGACTGCGCGCTCGTTCGGGCGCTCCACGTTGTTGACCGCGCCGATCCATGCGCGCAGGCGAGCGATGACCGCGTCGGTGACGGCGGCCTCGCCGGCCGCGACGGCTTGATCGAGGGAAAAACTGACCGATCGGACGGCGCCAATCCCGCGAAGCGCCGGCCGCAGGCAGAGCGTCCGATCATCGATCGGCACGGGCGGTCCCGCGCGCCGGCAGTCTGAGACCACGACGTGCGTCGCGCCGAGTCCGGCGCCGCGCGCGAATGCGATCGGCACGCCGTCGCTGAAGCCGCCATCGACAAGGCGCAGCTCGCGGCCGTTCACCCACTCTGACCGCGGCGGAAACACGATCGGCACCGCCGCGCTGGCCTTGACCGCGGTGGCCACCGTCACGCCGTGCGATTCGGCGGTGGAGAAATACCACGGCGTGCGCGTCCGCACATCGTGACAGACCACGCCGAACGCGCACACACCGTGATGCAGCGTATCGAATCCGGCGCGCTCGAGGGCCGCCAGCCGCGCAGGCAGGATGCCCGTGCGCGAACGCATCCACGGCGTAAGCCCCGCCGGCACGCGGAGCGAGAGGCCGTGCACCAGCAGATGCCGCAGCCGCATTCTGGGTGCGTCCGCGATGATGTCGTCGATCGACATCCCGACGGCGGCGTAGTACGCGCCAACCACCGCGCCCGCGCTGACGCCGACCATGACATCGATGGGGATCTGCTCGGCGATCAGGCGCCGCAGCACGCCGAGGTGCGCGGCGCCACGAAGGCCGCCGGCGCTGAGGACGAGGCCGAGGCGGGGCCCGGGCACGGCGACAGATTCTAGCGCGGCGGTCCGCCCAATCTACGCGGGGAACCGTTCGGACATAATCGCGTCATGGGTCCCAGTTCCCCCCTGTTCGGCTGCGTCGCGGCGTGCCTGATTGTCCTGGTCCCTGGGGTGATGTCCGCGCAGACGCCGCCCGTCACCGGTCCTCTGACGCTTCGCGATGCCACCCAGCGAGCCATCGACGCCAACCCCAACATTGCCGCGGCGCGGCTGAGCCATGCCGTGAGCGCCGCCGGTGTCGGCGTCGCGGGCGAGCGGCCCAATCCGGAGATCACGTACGACATCGAGAAGGAAACACCGCGACAGGCCATCACAGGGGCCATTCCCATCGAACTCGGCGGCAAGCGAACGGCGCGTCTGAATCTCGCCAACGCAACCGTTGCGACCACCGATGCCGAAGTGGCGCGGCTGATCGCGTCGGTCCGCGCGGATGTCCGGCAGGCGTACTACGCCGCGCTTGCCGCCGGCCGGCGCCTGGCCATCGCGGAAGATCTGCGCGCGCTGGCCATACGCACCCGGGATGCGTCGCGCGCCCGCTTTAACGCCGGTGACGTGCCGGAAATGGAAGTCGTCCAGACGGAGCTGGTCGTAATCAACACCGACAACGACGTCACGGGCGCGCGCGGCGACGTGACCGCGACCCGCGCGTCGCTCAATGCCCTGCTCGGGCAACCGCCGGCGACGCTCCTCACCCTGAGCGACGATTTCACGACGTCCGAACTGCCCTCGGCGGATGCCGCGGTGGCGCAGGCTCTTGGCGGCAACGCCGAACTGACCCTGCTCGACAAGCGCATCGCCGAACAGCAGATGAAACGCGCGCTCGCGCAGGCGATGCGGAGAACCGATCTGTCGACGGCCGCGGCGGTGACCTGGGACGCCGACGAAGAATTCAAGGTCGGCTGGCGCCTGGGTTTTGGCGTTACGGTCCCCGTGTTTACGCAGCACAAGGCCTCACTCCTCGTCGAGGACGCCGAACTCACCCGCCTTCGCGCCGAGCGTGAGGCGCTGAGCGCCAGGATCGGCGCGGACGTCGTCGCCGCGGTGGCCAAAGCATCGGCGGCGCGCGAACAGCTCGAGCGATTCCAGAACGAGAGCCTGCCGCGCGTCCAGACACTCGAACGCATGGCTCAAGACAGCTACAACTCAGGTCAGACGGGCCTGGTCGCGCTGCTGCAGGCTCTCCAGCAGGCGCGCGAAGTTCGCCAGCGGACGTTGCAAGCGGGGATCGATTTCCAGTCGGCGATGGCCGAACTCGAACGCGCGATTGGATTGGTGGGGCGATGAAGGTCCAAGCGTCCAAAGGTCCAAGGGGCCAAGGGTTCGGTCCAAGGGTTCAAGGGTTCGGTCCAAGGGTTCAAGGGTCCGGTCCAAGGGTTCAAGGGTCCGGTCAAAAGGTCCGCTGGTTCCTCGCGTGGATCGCGTTCGTCCTTTCCGCCAGTTGCGCCAGGCCGGCGCTCGAAGAAGCGGAGACGACGGCTGCGGTACCCGTCGAGGTTGAAGCGGCGAAGATGGACGCCATCCAGACGACCATCGACGTCACCGGCACCGTCTCCCCCGCGTCGGGCGCCGATTGGGTGATCACGGCGCCGGCGCCGGCGCGCATCGCGGCTATCGACAAGATCGAAGGCGATCGCGTCGGCGCGGGCGATGTGCTGGTGCGCTTTGACATCCCGACGCTCGCGGCCGACGTCGCGGCCAGAAAGGCGGCCGTCGCGCAGGCCACGGCGCGCCTCAATCTCGCCAAGGCCGCCGTCGCCAGGCTGTCGGGCCTGGTGACGCAGGGCGTCGCGGCCCGCAAGGAAGTGGAAGAGGCTCAGCGCGAGCAACTCGACGCGGACGCGGCTCTGGCCCAGGCTCATAGCGAATTGCAGGCCGCGGAGTCCCTGGCAGACCGCGCGGTCGTGCGCGCCCGCTTCGCGGGCGTCGTCGCCAAACGCTGGCACAACGTCGGCGACATCGTGGATGCGTCCACGACGGATCCGGTCCTGCGCGTGATCGATCCAAACCACCTGCAGGTGATGGCCGCCGTGCCCGTGGCCGATCTCCAGCGCATTCAGGTGGGACACGCCGTGAAGATCGTCGGCCCGGCAGGCGGCGAAGGCGAGGAGGCCGTCGTCGCCGCCAAACCCGCGCAGGTCGAAACCGGCAGCGCCACGGCGGATGTGCGCGTGACGTTCACACACGGGTCCACTCTCACGGTGGGTACTCCCGTGGAAGTGCACATCGTCGCCGAAGAGCGCCAGAACACTCTTGTCATTCCGGCGGCGGCGGTCGTGCACGACGGCGACGAGACGTTTGTGTTCGTCGCGGGCTCTGACAACAAAGCGCACAAGACCGCGGTGACGCTCGGCGTGCAGACGCGCGAGCTGGCGGAAGTGAAGGCCGGGATCAAGGCCGGCGATTCCGTGATCACCAAAGGCCAGGACGGCCTGCCGGACGGCGCGGCGATCTCGATCGAGAAATGAATCTCGCAGGTCTCTCCACGCGTCATTCGCGCGCGGTCCTGCTCGTCACGGCCGCGGTCGCGGTCGCCGGCGCGATGAGCGGCGTGGTGCTGCCCAGCGACATCTATCCGCCCCTGCAGTTCCCGCGCGTGGTCGTGATCGGCCACGCGGGCATGACGCCGGCGCGCTCGATGATGCTCACGATTACGCGGCCGCTCGAGCAGGCGATCATGGAAGTACCCGGCATTCGCCGCGTACGCTCCCGCACGTTCCGCGGCAACACCGAAATTTCGGCGCAGTTCGAGCCGTCCACCGACATGATCGTCGCGCTGCAGCAGGTGCAGAATCGCGTGGCCGAAGCGCGCGGCGACATCCCCGACAACGTCGATCTCTCCGTCGATCGGCTGACGCCCACGGCGTTTCCATTTTTCATCCTGGACGTCACGGGCGGGTTGTCATCGGCGGACCTGCACGACTACGGCTTCTACGTCATGCGCCCGGCACTCGCGCGGGTTCCAGGCGTCGGCCGCGTCGAAGTGCTGTCGAGCGACACGCGCGAGATCGAGGTCATCGCCGATCCCGGCAAGCTCGTCGCCGCAGGCCTGACGATTGACGACGTGTCGGCGGCGCTCAAGGCCGCGAACGTGCTGGCGCCGGCGGGCCGGTATACCGAGCGCGGCACGCAACATCTCGTGCTCGCGTCGGGATTGTGGCAGTCGGCCGCTGACATCGCGGCGACGCCGGTTCTCGTCAAGAACGGATCCACGCTGCGTCTGGGCGACCTCGCCACAGTCAACCCGGGCGCGCCCGATCGGACGACGCTCATCGTCGCGGATGGGACGGATGCCGCGACCGTGGCCGTGTCCCAGCAGATTGGCGCCAATATCCTCACGGTCCGCGCCGGCGTCGAAGAGGCCATCGGCGATCTCGTCAAGCGCCTGCCGGCGGGCCTGAAGCTGACCAAGAAGTACGACCTCGCCGAGTTCGTCCAGAGCGCCATCACCAATGTGCGCGACGCCATTCTGATTGGCGGCGCCCTGGCGGTGCTCGTGCTCCTGCTCTTCCTTCGGAACTGGCGCCTCACGCTGGTCGCGGCGAGCACGCTGCCGCTCACGGTGCTGGCGACGTTCCTGTTCATGCGACTGCTCGGTGAGTCGATCAATCTCATGTCGATGGGCGGCCTGGCCGTCGCCATCGGGCTCGTGATCGACGACGCCGTGGTCGTCGTGGAGAACATTCATCGACGGCTGTCTGAAGGCGGCGGCGCGGCGTCGGTGGAGGCGGCCACGCAGGAACTGGTGGGACCCGTCGTCGGGTCCACGCTGACGACGGTCGTCGTGTTTGCGCCGCTGGGCCTGCTGTCCGGCGTGGTCGGTCAGTTCTTCCGCGCGTTGTCGCTGACGCTGTCGATCGCGGTGCTCGTGTCACTCGCCCTGTCACTGACCGTGATCCCGCTGCTCAGCCGCGTGGTGTACCGCCGGCGTCCCGCGGTGGCGCACGAACATCACGCTGGCCGCATCGAACGGGCGTACGTCTCCACGTTGCCGGCCTGGCTTCGCCGGCCGATCTTCGTGGCGATGGCGCTCGTGGTTCTTGCCGCCGGAGCGTGGCTCGGGTACCGGCACGTGGGCACGGGCTTTCTGCCGGCGGCCGATGAAGGCGGCTTCGTCATCGACTATCTGACGCCGTCGGGATCCGCGCTCGAAGAGACGGACGCGCGATTGCGCACCATCGAGGGCATCCTGACGGAGACGAAAGACATCGCCACGTTCTCGCGCCGGACCGGATCCGAACTCGGGCTCTTTGCGACGCAGCAGAACACCGGCGACATTCTCGTCCGGCTCAAGGCCCGGAACGAACGCGATCGATCCGCCGACGAAGTCATTTCAGACCTGCGCGACAAGCTCGAAGAGGCGGTGCCGGACACCGAGATCGAGTTCGTGCAACTCCTGCAGGACATGCTTGGAGACCTCGAGGGCAACCCCGAGCCCATCGAAGTGAAGATCTTCGGCGACGACCCGGGCACGCTGGCGGATCTTGCCGGGCAGGTGGAAGAACGGATCGACGGCAAAATCGCCGGCGTCGTCGATGTCGTCGGACCGCAGGAGGGAAATCCGGAAGTCACGTGGCAGGTCGACCCGGTCAAGGCGGGACGGATGGGCCTGACGGTGGAGCAAGTCGCCACCCAGTTGGGCGATGCCTGGTCGGGCAACATCGCGACGGATCTGCGCCTGCTCGATCGGTCGATTCCCGTGCGCGTGCGGTATCCGGACTCGTATCGCTTCAATCCCGCGAAACTCGCGGACACGCCGGTGCGCGGGTCACAAGGCGAACTGGTCCCGGCCGGCGCGCTCGCGACGATTACCGAGCAGAACGGCCAGGAGGAACTGCTGCGTGAAAACCTGCGCCAGATGGCCTTGGTAACGGCCCGGCTGGAAAATCGCGATCTGGGCAGCGCGGTTGACGAGATCCGCGGAGCGATGGCCGACATTCACTTCCCCGTCGGCTACGGGTACGAAGTCGGCGGCCAGTACGAGTCGCAGCGCAACGCCTTCCGCGAACTGCTCATCGTTTTCGCGCTCGCGGTCGTGCTCGTGTTCGTGATTCTGGTCGTGCAGTTCCGGACGTTCACGGCCGCGAGTCTGATCCTGGCCGCGGCGCCGTTGTCCATCGGCGGCGCGCTGCTGCTCCTCATTGTCACCGGCACAGATCTCAACGTGTCGTCCGCGATGGGGCTGATTCTGCTGGTCGGGCTTGTCGTCAAGAACGGCATCGTGCTGCTCGACTTCGCGGAGCGGCGGCGCGCCGAGGGGCTGCCCCTTGAAGAGGCGGTGCTGGCTGCGGCGCGCATCCGTCTGCGGCCGATTCTCATGACGACGTTGTGCACGCTCTTCGGATTGCTGCCGCTGGCGCTCGGCCTGGGCGCGGGCGCGGAACTGCAAAAGCCGCTCGCGCTGGCCGTGATCGGCGGGCTGACGCTGTCTACGCTGGTGACGTTGTATCTGGTCCCTGCCGCGTACGTGACGTTCATGCGACGGCGAAACGACCTCGGCGACGTTAAGGACCTCAGAGGTCCTTCGAAACGTAAATGACAACGACGGTTACTTTTTGGCTCGATCCGTCAGCTGTGGTTCTCATTTCGGTGGCTGGACGGCCTCGGACGTAAACCGTAGCTGTCATTTTCACGGCTGACGACCTCAGAGGTCCTTACAAGGCATCAGAGGTCCTTACAAGGCAGATCGACACGCTGATCAGGAACTAGCGCTCACTCCGCCCGTAGCGCTTCGAGCGGATTGACGGCCGACGCGCGCCAGGCCGGGATCAACGTGGCCACGAACGCGATTGCGGCAAGCAACGCCGAGACGGCGGCAAAGCTGAGCGGATCGGTCGGCGACACGTTCAAGAGCAGATTCGCGACGACGGGGTTGATTTGCCACGCGCCGACGAGGCCGATGCCGATGCCGAGCAGCGAGAGAAGCCCGACCTGCCGCAACATCGGCCACACCACCTGAGCGCGGCCGGCGCCGAGCGCGACGCGCAATCCGATCTCTTTCGTGCGCTGGGCGGCCGTGTAATAGACGACGCCATAGACGCCCACAGCGGCGATCAACAGCGCAATCAGGCCGAACACGCCGAACATCGTGCCCCACATGACGTACATCCAGTAGCTGAGCCAGCGGACCTGCTCCATCGGATACACGTCAAAGAGCGCCACCGAGGGATCGACGGCGTGCACCGCCGCGGCGACGGCCGGCGTGACCGTCGCAGGGCCGCCCTGCGTCCGCACGACGACGCCCCAGTTGAAGGTGGAAATGAATCGATGCGGCACGTACGCCGTGGGCGGATTCACGCCGCTTTCGTCGAGCTTCAGTGTGCGGATGTCCGGCACTACGCCGATCACCGTGATCCAGGGACTGTTGTCCATCTCGACGGATCGAAAGCGCCTCCCGATGGGATTCTCTCCGGGCCAGAACGACTTCGCGAACGTACGATTCACCAGCGCGACGCCCGCTGGACCCATCAGCTCCTGTTCGGAGAATGTCCGGCCTTCGACTTGCACGTTGAACGTTTCCGCCCAGGCGCCGGCGACCCCCGCGTACTGGATCGTCGGCTCTTTGCCCTCGGCATAGCTCTGCCCTTCAATCGCGATCTGCGTGTCTCGTCCGCCCTGATCGTCGAGCGGCACGAGATCCGTCACGGTTGACGCGTGCGCACCGGGCAGCGATCGCAACTTGCCGGCCAGCGCGTCCACAAACCGCACGCGGGCCTCGGTCGTCTGGTACGCCGGCCCCGCCAGGTACACGCGCATCGTCATCAGATGCGCCGTGTCGTAGCCCAGCTCCACGCTGCGTTGACCGGCGTAGGTGCGAACAAAGATGGACGCGCCGGCGAGCAGCAGGAGCGCCAGCGCCATCTGGCCGACGATCAGCCCCTGATGGATGGCGCGCGTGGCGCGGCCGCTCGACGCACCCGTGGCCTCGCGCAGCGGATTGAGCAGGCGTCGGCCCGACGCGCTGAACGCAGGCGCCAGTCCGAACACCAGCCCTGTCACGAGCGCCAGCACGACGGCGTACGCCAACGTGCGCAGGTCCAGCGACCAATCCACGTAATAGGGACCCAACGGCTCAGTCGGCGGCACCGCGTCGTGCACCCAGTGAATCCCGTACCACGCCAGCGGCAGGGCGATGACGGTGGCTGCGAGGGCGAGCACGACGGGCTCGACGAGCAGTTGTTCGATGATTCGTCCCCGGCTGGCGCCAAGCGCCGCGCGCACCGCGATTTCCCGGCGACGTCTGGCGCCGCGCGCCAGCAGCAGGTTCGCGACGTTGGCGCACGCGAGCAGCACCAGCACGGTGGTGGCCCCCATCAGCGCGCCGGTAATGGTGCGCTCTTCGGTGCCGACCACCGTGGTGCCAAAGAGACGCGCGACCGCTGTCCGCGCAGGCCGTCCGCGCGTCGCGGGCAGCACACGCGATCCAAGTTCCGCATTCGCCCCGTCGAGCGTCGCGCCGGGATTCAGCCGGCCGATCCACGTCATTCGGGGCGGAGACGCGGTGGCCGTCGCCGCCACGGCCGGCGGGATAGGCATCCAGAGTTCGCTGTGGCTCGGGAATTGGAACCTCGGCGGCATGATCCCGACGATAGTGAAGGGCTCGCCGTCCAGATGGATGACGCGGCCGATGACCGACGGATCGGCGGCGTAGCGCCGATGCCACAGCGAATCGCTGATCATCGCGGACAGCCGATCGGCGTCCGGCCCAAACGCTTGACCGCGCTGCGGTGTTTCGCCGAGTAACGAAAACAGATTGGCCGAGATGATCTGCGTTGAAATGCGTTCCGGCTCTCCGCCATCGGTGATCGTCGCCGTCCGGCCCGAGTACCCGGCAAACGCCGCGAAAGCCTGGAGCCCGGGCGCCAGATCGCGGATGTCCTCGATCCCCAGGTTCACGCGTCGTTTCGTGGCCGGATCCGCGCCGCCGATCGAGACGAGTTGCTGTGGATCCTTGAATGGCAGCGGCCGCAGGAACATCGCGTCGAACACCGAGAACATCGTCGTGTTGGTGGCGATCCCGAGCGAAAGACAGACGACGGCGGCGAGCGAGAACAGCCGCCCGGCGACGAGGGCGCGAACCGCGGAGCGCAGATCACGCCAGGGCCGCTCTATCCACATGCGCGAAGTATAGGACCTCGGGAAACGACTCCCGAGGTCTTCCGCGTGTCATTTGTTCCGGTGACCGGTACATCTTGCACACCCGGGCGCTCGCGTGAAGCCGCCAAGACCGCAGGACACCGGTTCGTTCGGTGGTACGGAGCTTGATTGCAGAAGGGAAGGAGCCAAACCCCGAAAGGAGCCATGCCATGAAGACCGCGTTTACCGCGTTGGCGGTGTGTGTCGCCGTCGGCGTTTCCACCGCAGCGTTCCAGCAGCAGCCTCCGCCACCTCCGCCGGGACAGCAGCAACAGCAGACGCCGCCGCCGGCTCAGGCGCAACCGCCCGCCGATCAGACGCAGAAGACCCCGCCCGATGTCACGTTGACGGGCTGCCTGATTCAGGGCTCATCGCCTTCAGTGTTCCTGTTCGATGAGGCCAAGAAGGACGCGCAGAGCAAGACGGAAAAAGGTGTCCGGTACCTGGTGCTGATCGCGGGAGAAGACCTGGATCTGCGATCGCAGCTGAACCACAAGGTCACGATGACGGGACGCGTCGAACTGAAACCGGCGCTGCCGCCCGGGCAGAAGCCGACCGAGAAGGATCTGCCGACGTTCGCGACCAAGAACGTGACGCTCGTGTCCGACACGTGCGCCCCGGCGAAGTAGGCGCCCTATTTCGTCCGCTTCGCTTTGATGTCGCGATCGACCTGCGCGTCCACCAACTGCCGGACCGCTCGCAACAGGTCCTCATCGCGCACATCAACGAAGCGGATGACGCCGTCGCCGTCGATAACGTAGGTCGCAGGCCAGCCAATGACATTCCAGGCGCCTGCGATGGGACCGTTCGCCTCGCCCGGTGTCGGCGCATCCCACCAGGACCGGTGGGACAGCGGACCCGCCAATTGGGCCTGGCGAGCGGCTTCTCGGCTGCTTCCTGTCTGGACGCCCAGCAGCGCAAAGGGCCACTTCTCGTACCGATCCAGAAGAAACCGCTGGTATGGCTCCTGCGAGCGGCAGATCCCGCACCACTCCGCCGAGAATTCCAGCACCACCACTCTGTCTCGATAGTCGCTGAGCCGGAACGCCCGTCCATCGAGGTCCGTACCGGTGACGTCCGGCGCGGTCTTGCCGATCGTCAGATCCCGAATCATCCGCCGGGGACCCGCGATTGCGGCTTTGGCCGCCGCGCTCGTCGTCCCGATCTGATCGAGATGCGCCAGCACTTTCTGTTCCTGCGCCGCCGACAGACGGCCGGTCTGCAGGCGGCGGGCGAACTGGCGCAGCGCCTCGGTCCAGGAATCCGCGCGGGTATCGGTCGCCAGCAACCGATCGAGCGTTCCCATGAAGCCGGCAATCTCGTCGTCGCGGAACGCGGGCATGGCGAATTCGGCGGACGGCTTGAAGCCGAACGCCGCATACGACTGCGCGGACGCGCGTGCGCCAACCACACCTAGGAGTACGGCCACAACAACAAACACGCGCATGTCTTTCCTCAGGGATGTTTCGCGGGGGTTTCGTGCTGGGGCATTATCGGGGCAAGGGCACCGGCACGCAAGGGCGCAAAGGTGCCAGGGCCGTGAGACACGGCCCCGGTGCGGAGGCAAACGCGCGAGCGGCCGATACTATTGGGGGATGCGACGGCTCGCCCTGGCCCTGGGACTCGCGCTTCTCGGCGCCGCGGCACCGCGCGCCCAACAGACTCCCTTCAAGTCGTCGGTGGATCTGGTTCCCGTGTTCGCCACTGTTCTCGAGAAAAACGGGGCCTTTCGGAACGGGCTCACCAAGGACGACTTCATCGTCCTCGACAATGGCAAGCCCCAGACCATTACGTCGTTCTCGTCAGAGACAGAGGCCATCAGCGTCGCACTGATTCTCGACACCAGCGGGAGCATGGTTGAAGCCGAGCGCCGGGTCACGCGCGCGGCGGGCATTTTTCTGGATGAGCTCGGGAAGGACGACCGCGCGACGGTGGGCACGCTCTGGTTCCAGGGGCCGTCGTTCACGTCGGACAAGGAGCGCCTCTGGGATTCCCTCAATATGCTGCCGCGCGACGGCAGCTCGCCGGTGTACGCGGCCATCAATCGCGCGCTCACCGCCCTGCAGAAGGAATCGAACCGGCGCGTCATTGTGATGTACACCGATGGCAAGAACAATGCGTTCATCGGACGGGCGTTGAACTCGCCCAAGGGACCGGTGCCGGCCGATTCATCCCAGCTGCTGGCGAACCTGCGGACGCGCGTCGAACGAGACGGCGTGATGATCTATGCCATCGGATTCGAGGGGGTTCCCCTCGCGCGTGACATGAAGTCGATTGCCTTGCGCTCAGGTGGCCGCGCCACGGAACTCAAGAAGAATGGCGACCTCGCCAAGGAACTCGCAGCGGTCGTTGACGAATTGCACCATCAATACCTGCTCGGGTTCGCCCCGCAGACCATGGACGGGCTGGTCCACAAGCTCGAAGTCCGCGTCAAACCAAAAGGTCTCACGGTCCGGGCGCGACAGAGTTACATAGCAAGTGGATCAGAGAGTAAGTAACTGTCGGTCCAAGGGTCCAAAGTCCAAGGGTCCAAGGGTTCGGTCCAAAGGTTCGAAAGGTCCCGTCCAACGGTTCGAAAGGTCCGTCCAACGGTCCGACCAACGCCGGGACCGTTGGACCGGACCCGCTGAACCCTTGGACCGAACCCTTGGACCTTTGGACCATGGACCCTTGGACCGACGGAGATTCACCAATTAATGCGCGTCCGCGCCCGGCATCTGCATGGGCTTGGGCTTGCGCAGCAGAAACACCGCCGGCACTACCGCGACGAACGACACCAGCAGCAGGAGCCAGGCGTCGTTGTATGCCTGCATCGATGCCTGCCGGAACATCGTGCCTTCCAGAATTGCCATGGCGCGCGTGCCGGCGTCGTGCAGCGACGCGCCTTGGGCGCTGAGGCCGGCCACGATCGCATGGTAGCGCTCCTGAAACATCGGATTGGTCGCCGAAAAATTGGCGGCCAGATCGGCGCGGTGATAGGCGATGTGCCGTGTGAGGTACGCGCCGAGCACGGCGATGCCGAAGCTGCCGCCGAGCTGCCGCGCCAGATTGATCAAACCGGACGCCTGCTGCGCCTCGGACGCTTTGAGACTGCCGAACGCGACGTTATTGATCGGCGTGAACAACAGACCCAGCGCCATGCCTCGCAGGATCAGTGCGTTTCGCGCATCGGCCTCGCCGGCGACCGTGGACAAATGCGCCAGCGTCCACATCGCGTACAACATGATGCCCATCCCCACCAGTATCAGCGCGCGCGCGTCGGCCAGCGGTTTGGTGCCCGTCAGCAGACGGCCGCAGATCAGCGCGGACACCGCGGTGGCAATCCCGCCCGGCATCATCGCCAGGCCGGTCTGCGTCGGTGAGAATCCCAGAATCGTCTGCGTGAACAGCGGAAAAATGACGACGCCGCCGTACAGGCCGAAACCCAGAACGACGAAGAGCAAAATCGACGCGCCAAGATCCCGGTTTTTCAGCACGCGCAACTGGATGACCGGAGCCTTGTTGCGCGACGACAACTGCCACCATGTGAGCACCGACAGCGCGACCGCCGACGCGATCGACAGATTGATGATCAACTGACTGTTGAACCAGTCCTTCTGATTGCCTTCTTCAAGTACGTATTGCAGCGATCCGACGCCGATGATGAGGAGCGTGATGCCCAGCCAATCCACCTGGCCGGCGAATCGGGCGTGGCTGGGCGGATCGTGCAGAAAGGTCATCACCAGAAACGCCGACGCCAGGCCAATTGGCAGATTGATAAAGAAGCACCAGTGCCAGCTCGCGTTGTCCGTGATGTATCCGCCGAGCGTCGGCCCCAGCGTCGGCGCGACGATGACGCCGAGCAGGAAGATCGCCTGGACCATGCCCTGCTCGCGCTTGGGAAAGATCTGGCGCAACGTGGCCTGGGCGGTTGACAGCAGCGCGGCCCCGCCCGCGCCCTGCACCAGGCGCCAGATCACGAGCGTGGACAAGCTGCGCGAGAGCCCGCAGGCAATCGACGCGGCGATGAACACGAGAATGGAGACCGTTAAGTACCGTTTGCGCCCCATGACGGCCGTGAAAAACGCCGTCATCGGCAGGACCACCACGTTGGCGAGGATGTAGGAGGTGCTGACCCAGGCCACTTCTTCGCGCGTCGCGCCCAGATTGCCGGCCATCTGCGGCAGCGCGACGTTGACGATCGTCGTGTCCAGCACTTCCATGACGGCGGCCGTGATCAGGCCCGCCAGGATGAACCAGCGCGCTCCCGAAACGTGCTGCTGATGCGCGCGATCGGCCGCCAGGGCTTCCGCGGCGGCTGCGGTCATTTCGTCGTCACCGTCACCGTGACCGAAAGGCCGGGGCGAAGCACCGCCTCGGCGCCTGCGGGCGGTTTGTCCAACGCAATGCGCACGGGCACGCGCTGGACGACTTTCACGAAATTGCCCGTGGCGTTGTCGGGCGGGAGCAGGCTGAACGTCGAGCCTGTCGCCGCCGAGATGCTCTCGACGTGGCCGGCATACTCGCGGCCGCCGTACGCGTCAACGGACACGCTGGCGCGCTGGCCGGGACGCAGATCGCGCAACTGCGTCTCCTTGAAGTTCGCGACGATCCACACGTCGTCCAGCGTGGTAATGGCCAGCAGCGCCTGTCCCGGTTGCACGACCTGTCCGACTTCAAGCGTGCGCCGGCTCACCACGCCGTCCGACGGCGCACGGACGGCGGTCCGCTCCAGATTGAGCTTCGCCTGATCGACCAGGGCACGTGCCTGTTGCACGGCGGCTTCGGCGACGCCGGCGCGGGCACGAATCTGCGCGATCTGCTGTGGCGCGGTGGACGCGGCCTTGCTCTGCGCCTGCGCCTGGCGAAGCGCCGCCGCGAGCTGAGCGCGGCGGGCCGTGGATACCTGGACGTTCGCCTGCTCCTGGCGGACCGAGGCCTCGGCGGACTCGACACCGGCTTTCGCGGCCAGCGCCGCCGTCTGCGCCGCGTCGAACTGCTGGCGTGGAATCTCGTCTTTCGCGGCCAGCGGCCGCAACCGTTCCACATCCTGCTGCGTGCGCGTGGCCTGCGCTGTGGCTTCGGTCAGCCGCGCCTGCGCCGAGGCCACCTTGGCGTTGGCGGCGTCGACTTCCCGCTCGGCGGCCTGCAGCGCGGCTTCCGCGCTCCCCGTGCCGGCTTCGGCGATGGACTGCCCGCCGGTCGCGGCGGCGCTGGTCACCGGGATATCGCTTTGCGCGGCTTTCGCGGCCGCCTCGGCCGAGGCCAAATCGGCCTCCGCGCGCGACAGCGCCAGCTCGTAGTCACGCGAATCGATCTCGACCAGGATGTCATTCGCTTTGACGGCCTGGTTGTCCACCACGTGGACGGCCTTGATGGCGCCGCCCACGCGCGCCGAAATCGGATTCACGTGTCCCGCCACCTGCGCATCGTCGGTGGACACGGTGGGCGAGAAGTAGCGCCAGAGAAAGAACGCGAGGCCGGCCACGATAATCAGGCCGCCGCCGATCACCAGCCAGCGTCGCGAACGGTTCGGTGAGACTTCGGAATCAGCCATGAGTGTTGTCCCTCGCGCCTAGCGCGCGACCTGACCCTTGATGAACTGGAGATAGCGATGCTCGACGTCGCCCAGCGCGCTGGCCAGCTCAGCCTTGGCGGTGTAGTGCGCGTAGACACTCGCAATGAACTGTTCGCTCGCCCGCGCCACGGCGTCCTGCGCGCGGGTCACTTCCACCGTACTGGCGACGCCGGCGCGGAATCGATCCTGGGCCTGCGTGAGCTCTTCCCGCGCCAGCGCTTCCCCGCTGCGCGCGACCTCGACGGCCGCTTCCGCGGCGCGGACATCGAGGAGCGCCGTGCGGACGTCGAACTGGACGCCGGCTTCGAGATCGGCGAGCTCGGCTTCGCGCTGCTTGAGCTCGGCGTTCGTGATCGCGTTGCGCGCCTGGGTCTTGCCGCCTTCGTAGATCGGGATGTGGATGGCCCCCGCGATGGAATACGTACGGTCGGCCGACGCCGCACTCAGACCAATCGCGCCGACGTCGCCGTCGATGCGGAACGTCGGCCACGCGCTTCTGGCGGCCGCCTGGTGGTCCGCACGGGCCGCCTCGACGCGCGCACGGGCCTGCTGCACATCGGTGCGGTGCTGGTTGGCATCAGCCACGGCGGCTTCGATTGAGATTGCGGGCGCGGGAACAAACGCGGGGCGATCGCTCAGCTCGATGGTCTGCGCGGCGGGAAGACCTATCGCGTGGGCCAGCTGCAGCTTGCGCTTGTCCAGATCGTTCTGGGCGCGAATCAGGGCCGCGCGCGCGGCTTCCAGCTCCACCTGCTGACGGACCACGTCGATGCGGGCGACCAGGCCCGAGGCATTCTGATCGGTCGCCAGCTGCACCAGCGATTCGGCCGTTTCGACCTGCGCTTGGCTCGACCGGACACGAGCCGAATCGGACAGTGCCTGCAGGTACACGTTCGCAACCGCCAGAACGACCGTACTGCGCACGCTTTGATAGCCGGCGTCGGCCGCCTGGACGTTGCTCCGGGCCGCGGCCAGGCTGGCGCGCGCCGATGCATCGAAGACCGGCGCCGAAAACACCACGCGGGCATCGAAGTTCGCGAAGGGTCCGATGATGGACGGAAATCCCGCGAAGCCCTCCAGGCCGAACGCCGCCGTGCTGAACAGCTGGCTGCTCTGCCGCACGTTGGCGGACACGTGCGGCAACAGCGCCGACAACGCCTCCAGCCGCTGGCCTGCGACCGCATGGCGGGCCTGTTCCTGCACGATGATCGCCACGTTGAACTGCAGTCCCCGCGTCACGGCGTCTTCCAGGGACAGCGCCAGGGGCGCGGCACTTGGGGATTGAGCGGCCGGCGTCCGTATCGTCAGCGCCTGGGCAAGCCCTGGCGCCTCCGGCCACGATGCAAGCGCCAGGAACATCACCAGCCGAACGGCGCGTGATGGGCGGATCATGCGCGGGTCACTCCCTTCAACATGAGGTGGCAGGCCGACGCCACGGTGTCTGCCACAGACGAAGCGTGCCAGCCGCGCAGCCGCTGCAGGGCCAGGCCGTGCGCCAGGCTGACGATGGCGTGGGCGCGGCCGTCGAGATCGGCGCGGCGCGCGCCTCGTACGGTGTCCGCCAGCACGTCGCGCCAGGCCTCGGTCTGCGCGGCGAAGATCAAGCCCAGGCGGGTCCGCGCCTGCTTCCGGATCGTGGGCGACATTTCAAGGTGGCAGTGCTCGAAGAAGTCGCGCTTGCGATCGAAGAACTCCAGGGTCTGGCGCACGAACGCGGCGCAGCGGTGCTCGATCGAACCGCCGCCGCGGACAGCCGGCACGGTGGAGTCGTGAAACTCCTGCAGATCCTGGGCGAGGATCTCGCGAAGCAACTCGTCTTTCGACGCGAAATACAGATACACCGTGCCCTTGGCGACGCCCGCGGTCCGGGCAATCGCTTCGACGGTGGTCGCCGCCAGCCCCTGCTTCAGGAAGCTCTGGCGGGCCGCATCGACGATCTGGCCGCGGCGGAAATCCACCACCACATCCGTCTTGGTCGGCCGGATTGAACTCATGAGTCAGTAAAATGACCGAACGGTCATCCTATCAGACCGGACGGTTAGCGTCCAGCGCCGGGCCCGGAGGTCTTTTTTGGCTGGCGCGGCCCCCCACCCCCGCGCCGGCCACCCCCGCGCCCCTGGCGGTGGCCCAGTCGCTCTCGGGCGTGCCCCCGCCGCAACTGCGAGCGCAGCGAGCGTTTAGCGAAGGCGGAGCCTGGCCCGCCGTAGCTGCAAGCGCAGCGAGCGTTTAGCGAAGGCGGGAACCTTTCCCCCCCTCCCGCATCCAACTGATAGGCTCACATGACCGTGCTTGCTTCGAGCGCTTTGCCCACCGCCCCGCCAGTTGAATGGACCGAGGACGCCCTGGTCGAGGGGGCCCGGGCGAGGCACGAGGCGGCGATCCGCGAATTGATGCAGCGCTACAACCAGCGCCTGTTCCGGATGGCCCGCAGCGTGCTTCGCAGCGACGTGGAGGCCGAGGACGCCGTCCAGGATGGGTGGATCCAGGCCCTGACGCACCTGGAGGGATTCCGGGGCGAGGCGGCGTTCGGCACCTGGCTGACGCGGATTGTCATGAATGAGGCCCTGGGACGCGTGCGCAAACAGCGGACCCGCTCGGACATCAACGTCGCCGCTGGGGAGGCGATACCCTCGGCCGTCACGACCGAAACTCCGGAGTCGATCATGGCCCAGGGACAGATTCGAACCTTGCTCGAAACGGCGATTGACAGGCTGCCCGATTCGTTCCGCAGCGTGTTTGTCGCGCGAATGGTCGAGGGCCTCTCCGTCGAAGAAACCGCGCTCGTGCTCGGCCTGAAACCAGAGACCGTCAAAACACGCGCCCACCGCGCACGGGCCCGCCTCCGCACGGAACTCTCGAGATCCATCGGGCCGGCGATGGGCGACGCCTTCGCGTTCCAGGGCGAGCGGTGCGCGCGGATGACCGAAGCCGTGCTGCGCCGGCTGTTCACGCGGATCCACGAAGATACAGAGAACCGGTGAGCTGACAGCCTCGCCGGAACCATTTCGATCCCCACGCATCCAATCCGATAGAGGCGCCGTAGAACCCCATAACGGGGGATGCGATTCGCCCCTGCACACAACTGATGGACCTTATTGGAGGATCTGACATGTCACGCAGATTGGGCATGGCGATGGCCGTGCTGTCGATGTCAACCGTTGGCCTGTTCGCGCAGGGCGGCGACAAGCCCACCGACCCGCAGATTGCGCACATCGCCTACACCGCCGGCACGCTGGACGTCCTGGCGGCGCAGCAGGCGCTGAAAATGTCGAAGAACAAGGACGTGCGGGCATTCGCCGAGCAGATGGTCGGGGACCACGAGGCGGTGAACAAGATGGCGCTGGACCTGTGCAAGAAGCTCAACGTCACGCCGGCCGACAACGACACGAGCAAGGGGCTCGCGAAGGCGGCGGAAGCCAAGCGCGCCGAGCTGGCGAAGCTCGACGGTGCCGCGTTCGACAAGGCCTACATCGCGAACGAAGTGGCGTACCACAAGACGGTCAACGGCGCGCTCGAAACCGTGCTGATTCCGTCGGCCACCAACGCCGAGTTGAAGAGCCTGCTGCAGACCGGCCTCAAGCTCTTCCAGGGCCACCAGCAGCACGCCGAACACGCGGCGATGTCGGTGAAGTAGTCATGGCCCGGGTTCCCACCCGGTGGGCAGCGCGCATCCTTCTTGGATGTGCGCTGCTCGCTCCGTTCACCCTCGTCGCCGCCGATCAAGGTAAGACGCCCGCCAAGCCGGCGGCCGGTCGCGTCTTTCAGATCACCGTTGACAAGGTCTCCTTTGAAGATGCGCCCACAGGTATCAAGCCCGGCGACACCATCGAATGGGTCAACAAGGACATCTTCGAACACACCTCCACCTCTCGCACGGGCCTCTGGGACGTCACCATCCCGGCCGGCAAGAAGGTACGGGTGGTGATGAAGAAGATCGGGACGTTCGAGTACTACTGCAAGCTCCACCCAAATATGACGGGGACGATCGTCGTTCGTTGATGCGGGGGGACTTCGTCCCCACCGCCCCCCTAACGCACTCACTCGCAAGATCGGGGCGTGTGGTCACGCTACGTCGCCGGCCGCCGCACCAATGGCCAGGGACAGTTCGCGCTTCCCGGGCTGCCGGGGGGCCGCTATCTGGCCATCGGGGTACCCTCGCTCGTCACCGGCGAATGGCAGGATCCGGAGTTCCTCAAGCGGCAACGCGGCAATCCTGACGTTGTTCGATTCACGCTTGTCGACGAAGGTACCCAGACGATCACACTTATGGGACGAAAATAAGATCATGCGCATCGTCATAGCCATCGTTGTGGGCCTTGTCGCAGGGCTGTCCGTAGTTTCGCCCGTTGCCGCGCCAAAAACGCTCACGATCTATTTCATCGACGTCGAGGGCGGTCAGTCCACGCTTCTGGTCGGTCCGTCTGGAGAATCGCTGCTGATCGATGCCGGGTTTCCTGGTTCCGGCACGTTCCAGTCGGCGCCGGGGGATCCGGCGACGGCGCGTGACGCGAACCGGGTGCTGGCGGCCGCGAAGGATGCCGGCATCGGCGCGATTGACAATCTGTTGATCACCCACTTCCACGCCGATCACGCGGGCAGCGTCGCGGAATTGTCCAGGCTCATTCCGATTCGCACCTTCATCGATCACGGCACCGTCCCCGACACAGCCGAGGAGAACGTGCGAGGGACGCTCGCGATGTTCACGACCTACGCGGAGGCGCGCGCGCGGGGGCGTCACATCGAACCGAAACCCGGCGACCGGCTGAACATGAAGGATCTCGACGTGCGCATCGTCAGCTCGGCGGGGCAAACGATCACGAAGGCGATTTCGGGATCGGGCGAACACAATTCGGCGTGTGGGCCGGCCGGGCTGCCGGCGCAGGAGCCGAACGAGAACCCGCGCTCAACTGGCGTCCTGGTCACGTTCGGGGCGTTCACGTTTCTCGATGTCGGCGATCTGTCCGGCCCGCCCCTCTTTGCGCTGGCCTGTCCCAGGAATCTTGTCGGGCCAATCGATGTCTACCTCGTGGCCCACCATGGCGGCGTGGACGCGGCGGATCCGGCCACCTTCGCGGCATTTCGGCCCACAGTCGCCGTCGTCAATAACGGTGCGACCAAAGGCGGCGCGCCGGAGACGCTCGCGTTCCTGCAGGACCAGAAGAACACCGAGACCTGGCAGTTGCACCGTTCCAGAAACCCCGGCGCCAGAAATGCCAGCGACGACCGCATCGCCAACCTCGACACTTCGACGGCGTTCTGGTTGAAGGTGGTGGTCAGTGACGGAGGATCCAGTTTCACCCTGACGAACGGCCGGACGAACGAGCAGCGCACGTACGACAGGAGCAGAGTGCGCTGAAACGGGTGCGTCCAGAGATCATCCCTAACGCCGCAGCGCGCTCGGCGCTCCGGTGGGCCTGAACCGGAGAAACAGATCCGGGCACTGCCCCATGTGCCACTGGAAACGGTTATGGTCCGCGGCCTCGGCCGCGCTCATGCTCATGCGGGCCGTGCACGTGGCGGTGCCGTAGTGATCGTTGTTGCCATCCTGCCCGACGGGATGCATGAATTCATGCACGATTGTCGAGGCGATGAATGCGTCTGGCTGCGAATAGAGGTCGTTCAGGGTATCCGGGCACTGCCAGTACCGCCCGGTGTTCACGCAGACCAAACCCGCCTGATTGCGGCACTCTCCATTCCCCGATCTGTCGCTGATACGCGACGCGCCGGTGGTGTCATAACCACAGCGCGCATACATATGGTCGTAATCGATCGTCGAGACGTACAGCCGATTGCTGCCCGCTAATGCGGGAAACCGGTTCACATACGGCGCCGGCCGGCTGACGGTCTGCGAGAATCCACCGGCGCTCACGGCCGTCGGATCGTCGGACCACACGACGATCCCGTCAGGTTGCTCGCCTGACCACATATCCAGATACTGCGTTGCCCGCTGGACCGACGTGCCAGGTCCGGCATCAGCCATATCGACCAGGCGCATACGGGATCCCGTTCGCTCGAACAGGAAATCATTCGCCTTGGCGAAAATACGGATCACGTCGGCCTGGACCGGGCCATCGCTTCCGCCGTTCAGGATCACGACACGGAAATCCAGATCGAGCCAGTTCTGCACGACGCGGACTGTGACCGAGTTGGTGTACGTCTGATACGTCCCGGTTACGGTCGTCGAGCCGGCCGCCACGGCGAGCACGTTGCCGTCTACGTCCACGGCCGCGACCCCCGGCAGCGAACTCGACCACGTCACGCCAGCGGTGATGGGGATAGACGTATTGTTCGTGTACGTCTGAACGGCCCTGAGGTGGACCGTTTGACCGACGCCCATGGAGGACGTGGGCCCGCCGAGGATGGTGACGCCGGAAATCGTGACCGGCGTGCTCGGCCCGGTGGGGACGACGGGATCGTGGCAGCCGGCCAGCGGGAGCAGTGCGAATGACACTACGAGGGTGAGAGCCGCACGCATGGGCGACGGACCACTATCTTACTCAGTAGTTGGGGGACTTCGTCAGTAGTTGGGGGACTTCGTCCCCCAAACCCCCTTACTGGCTCTCTCAGCAGAACTCGCCTTCACGAAAGAGTCCTCAGGCAAGTTCTGCTTCGTTCGCCAGGCGCGCTCGCTTTCGCTCGCGCGCTCCGGCCCG
>DASUGC010000237.1:0-2764 GCA_036274235.1 Vicinamibacterales bacterium | reverse complement strand
TGGCCTCATCGAGCTCCCGCATCATCTCGTAGCTGTAGGTGTTGGCCGGCGGTTCATTGAGCGTCACAATCGCGACGCCGGCATCAACGCGGTACTCGACCTTGGCGCCGCTCACATTTCCGTCCGCACGTATTCGAAGTTGACGGGCTTGCCCTTGATGCCGCGCGCGGGCGGCGCGATGTAGTTGGCGAACCGGCCCGGCTCGAAGATCGACGCGTTCATGATCGACAAAAGGAACTCCTTGTCGGCGGGCGTCGGCAACCACTCGTGCCGGCGGCGCGCCCACTCCTCATCGCTCACCTGCCGGCCGGTGGGATCAAAATGCGCACCGGAGAACTGGCCGATGCCGCGGTTGAACTTACGGTCCGGCAACGTCAGGCGGTCGGACAGGCCGTGGTTCTCGAGGACCCGATTCCACCGGGTCACGCCGGACTGGCAGTCGTCGACGTACCAGTCGCGCAGGACTTCGTTCATCGCATTCCGCATCGGAATCTCGACGCGCGCAATCCGGCCATCCGCCATCGTCTCGAGCTCGTAGCTCGTGTCCACCACGCGGTGCTCGGACCACTTCGCCTCTTCGGCCCGGCCCTTCAGCCCGTTGGCGAAGTAGGCGGCGGCATTCGTCGAGATTTCATTGCCGTGCAAATCGAGACTGAGCGAGAACCACAGGTTGATGTGTTTCTGAATCGTCGGCAAATCGATGCCTCCGAGCTTTCGCACATCCTCGGAGAACCCGGAGTCACGCATCAGCTCCGCCGTGCGCTGGACGATGCGCCCGACGCCGGTGTCGCCGACAAACATATGATGCGCTTCCTCGGTCAGCATGAACCGCGTCGTGCGGGCCAGCGGATCGAGCGAGCTCTCCGACAGCGACAGCAACTGCGATTTACCGTCGCGATCGGTGAACATGGTGAACATGAAGAAGTCCAGCCACGTGTCGATGGGCTCGTTGAAGGCTTCCAGGATGCGCGGCTTGTCGCGGTTGCCGCTCTGGCGCGCGAGCAGGTCTTCCGCTTCGTCCCGCCCGTCGCGGCCGAAATAGGAGTGCAGCAGATACACCATCGCCCACAGGTGCCGGCCTTCCTCGACGTTGACCTGAAACAAGTTGCGCAGATCGTAGAGGCTCGGGCAGCGGTGGCCGAGCCAGCGCTGCTGCTCGACGCTCGCCGGCTCGGTGTCGCCCTGCGTGACGATGAGGCGCCGGAGCTGGTTGCGGAATTCACCGGGCACCTCCTGCCAGACCGGCTGGCCGAAGAAATCGCCGAAGCCGATCGTGCGATCCGCGACGCGGTCGGCCAGGAAAATGCCCCAGCGGTATTCGGGCAGCCGGACGTATTCAAAGTGGGCCCAGCCCGCGGCGTCCACGCTGATGGCGGTCCGCACGTACACCTGGTGATAGTGCTGGAAGCCCTGCGGGCCCATATCGCGCCACCACTGGATATAGGCCGGCTGCCAGTGCTCGAGCGCGCGCTGCAGGCGCTTGTTCAGATGGAGATCGACGTTGTTGGGGATTTTTTCAGATGAAATCATTGTCGCTCTCTCGCGGACGGCGGGCTGAAGCCCGCCGGCTACGTGCGCCCATAATCAAATTCCGCGCGCTCCGACGTCCCGTACGACGTGAGCGCGCCCTTCGGGCCCACGGCGTTCGGCCGCTGGAAGATCCAGTTCTGCCAGGCCGTGAGCCGCCCGAAGATCTTCGTTTCCATCGTTTCCGGTCCCACGAAGCGAAGATTCGCTTCCATGCCCGTCAGCGCGTCGGGTGACAGCGCCGCCCGTCCCTCTACGGCCAGGCGCACTTCGTCGTCCCAATCAATCTCATCCGGCGAAAACGTGACGAGACCGGCATCGAGCGCCTCCTCCGGATCGAACGCGCCGGCGTGATCGAGCGCAGCTTGTACTTTGTCAGGCGCCCCGTAAAAGCGGGTCTGCAATCGCGTGAGCCCGTTGCTCATGGGCAACGGGCCTGCGTTCATACCGGACAGTTGAATCGTGTTGGCCAGGTCCTGGTCCGCGAACATATAGGCCCGATCCGCCGCCAGCGCCAGCTCGAACAACGTGCCGGCAAACGCGCTGCCGGGCTCGATCAACGCGAAGAACGTGCGCGCCGTCAGGTCCAGGCGCTTCAGCGTGCGCTTGATGAACAGCGTCACCTCACGCACAAACCAGTTGTCCGCGTGGGCGAGCAGCGCCCGGTCAGCGTCCAGGACGAGTGCCGGATCGCCGGTGGTGCGCAGGACGATCGTCCCAATCTCCGGCTCGTTGGTCCGCAACCGCAGCAGGACGTCGTCGAGTTCCCGGAACACCCGCAGAGGCCAGAACTGGGCACCCGCGGCCAGCATGGCCTCCGGCGTCGTCTCGACCGGCGCCTGGGGTGCGCGCACGGTAATCGTGGCGCTGCGGCGCGGCCGGTCGAAGGCCACCGACACGGACGAGTAGTCCAGGGCATCGGCCGTTGCCTGCACGCCAAGCGGCGTCAGGATCACGCCGGTTCCGCCCGGACGATCGGAGCCGGCCGTCAGCTTACGCGCCCGCTCAGCGACGGCGTCCTTGAAGCGGCTGGCCGGGTACACCGCATCGACCAGTCCCCACTCGACCGCGCGCCTGCCTTTGACGCCTTCCGCGAGCGTACCGAAGACGTCGGCCAGGTCCCGGCGGACTCGGCGCTTGTCGACCACGCGGGTCAGGCCTCCCGTGCCCGGGAGGACGCCGAGCAGCGGCGTTTCGGGCAGACTCACCGCCGAATTGGAATCGTCAACGAGCACGA
>DASUGC010000236.1:0-7257 GCA_036274235.1 Vicinamibacterales bacterium | reverse complement strand
CGGTATCGAACGGCGAGATCAACCGCGAGCTGACGACGTTGAAGCGGATGTACTCGCTCGCCATGCAGCAAACACCGCCGAAGATCCTACACAAGCCGAAGATCGTGCTGCTGCCCGAGGATGCGAGCGTCAGACAGGGGTTCTTCGACGCGGCGCAGATTGCCAGCGTGCGCGCGCACTTGCCCGAGGCGCTGCAGCCGGTGATCACGTTCGCGTTCGTCACGGCCTGGCGCATCACGTCCGAGGTGCTGCCGCTTCAGTGGCGACAGGTCGACTTCGCCAGCGGAGAGATCCGGCTGCACAAGGGCGAGACGAAGAACCGCGACGGACGCGTGTTCAAGATGACGGCCGAACTGCGGACGCTGTTGGAGCATCAGCACGCCGAGCACAAGGCGCTGACGAAGGCGGGGAAGGTCTGTCCGTACGTGTTCTTCAGGATGGTCGCGAAGGGCCGCGGCGGCGAGAAGTCCCCACGGCCGATCCTGACGCTGACGAAGGCGTGGGCGGCAGCCTGTCGGGCTGCAGGATGCCCTGGCCGCATCCCGCACGATCTCCGGCGCAGCGCGATCCGCAACATGGTGCGCGCGGGCATCACCGAGACCGTCGCGATGAAGCTCAGCGGTCATCGGACGCGATCGGTTTTCGATCGCTACAACATCGTCAGCGATCGAGATCTCGGCGATGCCGCGACGAAGCTCGACGCGCTCAGCGCTAACCATAGCGCTAACCATTGGGGGCGGGTTCAGGCGGTTTCGGGCGAACCGAGGCGGAGAAAACGCTAGGAAAAGCTCAGAATCAGGCCGGAAAAAGAACGGTACGCACGTCTGCAAAACCTCCATCCCCGGTTCAATTCCGGGCGGCGCCTCCAATTTTCAAAAAAATCGGGCCAGACGTGCGCGCTTGCTACATGCCCGCGAGCATCCATACGCCCGAGCCCATCAGCAGCAGGCCGCTGACGCGGGTGGTGTGGATGCCGAACGGACCGAGCTTCTCAAAGGCCACAAACGCGGTCAGCGCGGCAATCACCGCAAGGTTCATCACGCCGCCGACAAACAACAGCAGCATGAGCGCCCAGCAGCATCCGAGGCAGTAGGCACCGTGATCGGCTCCCATGCGGAAAGCGCCGTTGACGCCCAAACGCCAATGGTGCATCAGAAAACTGAACGGCGACTGACACTTCCGCAGACAGACCTGCTTGAGCGGCGTGAGCTGGTAGATGCCGGCGACGATGAGCAGCGATGCGCCGACGCGCGGGCTGGCGAGCGTCATCATCGGCGAGAGGGCGAGCCGCGTGGAGAGCATCAGCTGCGTCGCCGTGGCGATCACGCTGAAGAGTAACCAGACCGCCACGTACCCCGCTGCCAGGGCGTAGATCTTGCGGCCCGCCGCCGCGTCGACGCCCTGCCGCCGCGCGGCCACGCCGTACATGAGGAGCAGCGGCGACGCAGACGGCAGCATCATGCCCACCATCATCGCCGCCCACATCAGCCAGAGCAGCAGCACGTGGGGCGCGTCCCACCGCAGAGTCATCATCCATGCGCTCGCGCCGGTCATCGGACCATACATGTCGCGGGCCATGGCCACGATCCACGCCCAGCAAACGACCGGGAAGAGGATTAACAGGACGATGAACGGCCCGCGGTGATGTTGGAGCGCGAGCTCGAGGGCCGTGGGCGGATGTTCCTCGACGATTGGCTAGGCACTCCGCCAATTGAACGGCGCGAAATGACCGTTGTTCTTTCCGCTCGTATCGTCCCAGGCGAGGCCGAGCGCGTGGACGTGGCTCTTCGACGCGTGTGCGAGCCCGAGCCGGCTGGAGACAGGATGGCCGGTGTTCTCGAGGAACATCGGCTCCGTCGCATTGGGATCGACCCCCATCTGGGCTTCCACGGCCATGTCCACCAGGTTGCCTGCCTTGACCGCGAACTTCAGGCCGCTGCGATCAATCCGTATCGGCGCCTGCTCCGCGCCCAGGAATTTCCCGACCAGCCCGGAAAGGGCCGCCATCGGACCGCCGGCGGCGCCGCTGGCAATGGCGGTGACGGCCTCGCGCTGCTCGGCGTTGGCGCGTTCGTCGATGACGAGGCCCAGCGACCAATTGCCCTTGGCCATCTCCTCCGGCGTGTATCCCAGGACGACAAAGGCGATGCCGTCGAGCGGAACGTTGCCGTAGCTGCCGCGTTCAATCTGCAGCGCCATCGCGAAGTTGCACCAGCCTTTGGTCGGACGAGCGGTCATCTGGCCCAATATGCAGGGGCAAACGAAATCACAACTGCAGGTTTCGAAATATTGCCCGCTGATACTCCATGACGGTGCGGCCATGATCTACCTCCGGTGCGTGCATTCCTCGACCAGCGCGGGCCTATTCTAGCGCGAAGTTCGGCACGAGACAGCCAGGCTTCCCGGGAAGAGCAACGCGTATGATCGGCACATGCGCCGCGTCATCATCGCCCTGACGCTTGCCCTCGGCACGGCCGCGCTCACCACTGCCTTTGCCGTCGTCGACGGCGCGATCATCCGGCAACCGCCGTTTCCGCAGCCGGAACGGCTGGCGATGCTCAACCTGCAGCGCAACCCGCCGGGCGAGCCGTCGCGGCGGGAGCGGTGGTCGTTTACGAGATTCGAGCTCCTCCGCAGCCGGCAAACGAGCTTTGACGACGTCGCCAGTTTTTCACCCGCGTCGGTGACGCTCTCGACGGAATCAGACTCCGCGATCGTCTACATCGAGCGCGTGTCATCGAGATACCTCACCCTGCTCGGGGCGATCGCGACGCCCGGGCGTCTGTTCGATGACGCGGATGACGATCCGGCGCGGCCGCTGGCGGTCGCGATCATCGGACACGATGTCTGGAGGGCTCGGTTTGCCTCCAACGCGTCCATCGTCGGCCGCACGATTCGTCTGAACGGCGTGCCGCTCACGGTGGTCGGCGTTCTGCAGCCAGGGTTCACCGGCTTGTCGGGCCGCGCCGGCGTCTGGGTGCCGCGGACGATCTCTCCGCGAATCGCCTACGCCGAGTACCTCACGACGAACCAGAACTTCATTCCGGTGGTCGGACGGCTCAAGCGCGGCGTGACGCTCGATGCCGCGCGCAGCGAGCTCGCCGTGCTTGGCTCCGACATCAATCGCGAGTTGCCGAGCGATCCTCGATTTCCGGACGAACGCGTGACCGGCACGGCGATGTCGCTGAACGAGGCGCGCGTCGATCCAACGATCAAACGATCCGTCCTGGTGCTCTTGGGCGCCGTGGCGTTGCTCCATCTGCTTGCCTGTACCAACGTGATCAACCTGCTCCTCGGCCGCGCGACGACGCGCCGGCGTGAGTATGCGTTGCGGCTCGCGCTTGGCAGCAGTTCGCGGCAGTTGTTCCTCCACATCCTCACGGGCGGGGCCGCGCTTGCCGCGATCGGCGCCGGGGGCGGCGTGCTGCTCGGGTGGTGGGCGACGTCGGTGCTCACGCCGCCGGCCAGTCAGTGGGCGACGTTCTTCGGCGTCGTCGCGCCATTCGACACCCCGGCGTTTTCGATCCGTGTCTGGCTGTTCGGCGCCGCGGTTGTGGCGATCACTGCAGCGCTGACGGGTGTGCTCCCGGCGCTCGCCGCGTTTCGCCTCGATGTGTCGCGCGGCCTCAGCCTGGGATCGAGAAGTGTGACCAGCAGCGCGCTGTCACTACGGAAGCCGACGCTGCACGGGGCGATCGTCGGCTTCGAAGCGGTCCTCGCGGCAATTCTTGTCGTCACGTCGGGGTTGCTGCTGGACAGCGTTCAGCGCATGCGCCGCGCCGACGTCGGCGTCGATCCGGATCGCATCCTGACCTTCTGGGTGATTCCCTCAGAGGCCCGAGTGCCGACTGTCGAAGCGCCCAGGTTCGTCGCGCGGCTGATCGAGGCGGTCGCGCGGGTGCCCGGGATCGAGTCGGTGAGTGTGGACGGCGGCGCGCCGCTCAGCGGCTCGGCGAGCAGCACGCTGTACATCCTGGGCCGGCCAGCACCGCCGATGGGGCAGGCGCCGCCGGTGACGCGGCACTACGTCGGCCCGGATCACTTTCAGACGCTCGGCATCCCGCTGCGACGCGGGCGCGTGCTGTCCGCGACAGACACGGCCGGCACGCCGCGCGTGACGGTGATCAGCGAGAGCGCCGCACGGCGATTCTTTCCGAACGAGGAGCCGATCGGACGGCGCGTCTGGTTCGGCGGCGGGAGCGATTTTGACAGTCCGGACCGCGCCGCCGAGATCGTCGGCATCGTCGGTGACGTCCGCTACCAGCCATTCGACCGGCCGGCGAACCTCGCGAGCTTCTACACGCCGTTCTCGCAGTTCACGTACGGGAGCCGGATGGTGTTTGCGCGCACGGCCGGTGATCCGCTCTCGGTCGTGCCGGACGTCCGTCGCGCCGTCGCCGGCGTGGATCCAGAACTGGCGGCGCAAGACGTTCGAGCGCTCTCCGACCTGATCTCGGGCTCATGGGCGCGCCGCCGGTTCGACGCCGCCTTGCTCAGCGGGTTCGGCCTCGCGGCCGTGCTGCTGGCGGCAAGCGGCGTGTTCGCTGTGCTGGCCTACTCGGTTGAGGCGCGGCGGCGCGAGTTCGGGATCCGCATCGCGCTGGGCGCTCGCCGTTCGCGGGTCATCTGGCACGTGTTGCGCGAAGGCATGGGGATTCCGATCGCAGGTCTCGCGGTCGGGATTGCCGGCGCCACCGCGCTGACTCGCGTGCTCCAGTCAGCACTGTTCGAAACGTCGCCCCATGAGCCGCGGGTGCTGGCCGCCATGGCCGCCGTCCTGCTGCTCGCCTCTCTTGCGGCGTGCCTTGGCCCCGCGTGGCGTGCGACGCGCGCGGATCCGATCGCGGCGCTCCGGTCGGAGTAGATCTTCACTTCGCCGGCATCGACTTCGGCCCCGGCGGCCGCACCGTCAGCAGCGCCGCGGCAATCGCCAGCGATCCGCCCATCAACAGGAATGACGACGTCGGATCGTGGGTCAGGCCGTTCAGCCAGCCGACCACGTACGATCCGAGAAAACCGCCGAGCGCGCCGAGGCTGTTGATCAACGCCACGGCGCCGCCGGCGACATTCCTGGGCAGGATGTCCGCCGGAATCGCAAAGAACGGCGCCAGCGCGACAATCGGGCCGATCCCAGCGACGCACAGCAACGCGTACGACAGCCAGAAGTTCGATCCGTGCACGCCATAGAGCGTGAGGAACGCCGCTCCGCTGACGGCGATTGCTGGCAGCACGATGACGCGGCGATCACGCACACGATCGGATGCCATTGACACGAATGGCATAAGAATCGTCGCGCAGACGTACGGCCCGGCGGAGAGCCAGCCGGTCCGGACGATGTTGGCCGACGCCGCGTCTTTGATGATCGTCGGCAGCCACAAGACGAAACCGAACAGGCTGATACCCCAGAAGAAGTAGAGCACGGCCATCCGAATCACGGTCGGCGATCGAAATGCGTCGCCGTAGTTGCGCACCGCTTTGATCCCCTCCTGCTCATCCGCGAGTCGGGCTTCGAGCTCCGATCGTTCCCGCGCATCGAGCCACGCCGCCTGCGCCGGCCGATCCTGGACGAGGTACCACCAGCCGATCGCCCAGAGGCTCGCGGGCAGTCCTTCGACGATGAACATGCCGCGCCAGCCGTACGACTGCACCAGGTAGCCGGAGACGATCGACATCCACAACACGGTGACCGGCGTGCTCAACGTGATGAACGAGTTGGCGAGCGAGCGTTCGCTGCGGGTGAACCAGCGGCTGACGAAGATGACCAGCGCCGGAAAGACGCCGGCCTCGACGACGCCGAGCAGGAAACGCACGATCATCAGCGCCGGGATGTTCGAGACCAGGCCGGTCATCGCCGACAGCGCGCCCCAGAAGATCAGGCACCAGAAAACGACGCGCTTGGCGCTGTAGCGCTCGGCGTAGATCGCCGCGGGAATCTGCCCGGCGAAATAGCCGAGAAAGAACAGCGCGCCGACGAGCGACGCCGTGCTGGCCGAGATCTGCAAATCCTGCGCGATGCCGCCGGCGGCCGCAAACGAGTAGTTGACCCGATCGAGATAGGCGAAGCTGAAGGTGATGAACAGCGCCGGGGTGATGCGCCACCACCGGGCGCGTGAGCTTGTGGATGTCATCAGATTCAGGAAACAGGAAATACGTTTAAAACTGCTATTGCGTCGCCCGGGGGTGCTATTGTCCCGCGTGAACGTTCCGCGAACAGAGGCTGGCATGAAAAAGGTCAGATTTGCTGTAGTCGTCGCGTCGGCCCTCGCCGTCGTCTGCATGATGAGCGTTGCCTCGGCCCAAAACAACTGGACGAGCTTCGGCCAGGATCCGGGCGCCACGAAGTTTTCGACGCTGGCGCAGATCAACGCCGATAACGTCAAGAACCTCAAGCGGGCCTGGACCTTCCACACCGGCGACAAGTCGGGATTCTTCGAGAGCGGCCTGCTGGTCATCGACGGCATCATGTACTTCAGCGCGCCCAACGGCGTCTACGCGCTCGACGGCGCGACCGGCGAACAAATCTGGAAATACGACACCACGGGCACCGCGCGCCGTGGCCCGATGTACTGGCCGGGCGCCAATGGCGTTGGCCCGCGCATCTTCTCGCAGACCGTCGACGGGCTCGCCGCGATCGATCCGAAAACCGGCAAGCTGATCACGAGCTTTGGCAAGAACGGTTTCATCCCCGATCTTCGGATGACCTCGCCGCCGGTCGCCTACAAGAACATCATGGTGACGCAGGGCGGCAACTCGACCGTCAAGGCCTGGGACACGGTGACCGGTGAGATGCGCTGGACGCTGCAACTCAAGGCGCAGCCGGATGATCCGAACTCGGCCACGTGGTTCGGCGACAGCCTCAAGACCGCCGGCGGACCCGGGCTGTGGGGATACTTTTCGGTCGACGTCGAGCGCGGCCTGATCTTCGTGCCGGTCGAGAAAGTCGGCAACGACTACTACGGCGGCCCGCACCACGGCAACAATCTGTACAGCGACTGCTTGCTCGCCGTTGATGCCAATACCGGAAAAATCAAGTGGTTCCAGCAGCTCGTGCATCACGACATCTGGGATTTCGACCTCGCGGCGCCGCCCGCGCTCGTCGACGTCCGGCGCGGCGGTCGCACGATTCCCGGCGTGTCGCTGATCACGAAGATGGGTCTCATGTTCGTCTTCAATCGCGAGACTGGCGAACCGATGTACGGGATGGAAGAGCGGCCGGTGCCGCAGACGACGGCCAAGGGCGAGTGGACGTCGCCGACC
>DASUGC010000235.1:0-2005 GCA_036274235.1 Vicinamibacterales bacterium | reverse complement strand
CGGGACTCGTTTTCGTCCCGACGCAGCCGGAAACGAGTCCCGGCCTCGTTTTTCCACGCGCGATACGCCCCAGAATTTGGGTCCCCCGCGTGCCGCGCGTGACGCGGCGCTTAGGCTGATTGGAGTATAGCGCCGCAGGCCGCATGCGCCGTTTCCGTGACAATTCGTGACTTTCGCCCGCGGCGCGCATGCTACGCTGCCGGGCGCGCCCCTGATGCTGAGAAGGATCCCGCCGGCGAATCGCCGGGCCATATGGCTGTACACCGCGACGATCGTCGTCCCGGTCTGCGTCTTGCTCTGGCTGGGTCTGCAATCGTTCGAGCGGCAGCGCCAGTCTCTTGCCCGGCTCACCCAGGAGCGGCTGGCACTCGCCGTTGACGCGGAAGCGCGCCAGGCCGCCGCGGCGGCCCTCGACGACCATGCGCATCCGATCGTCCGCACCTCCTTTCGCATCGATCGCAGCCTGGTCATCGAGCCTGCGCTGCGGTCGCCGATACCAGCACCGCCACCGCCGGAAATCGCGGAGGCCCAGCGTCTGGAACTGGCGATGGGGAAGCCGGACCTCGCGCTCCGCGCGTATCGCACTCTGCTCGCTCATCATTCTCAGGAGGCTCAGGAGGCCCTTGCGTTGCAGGGCATCGCCCGCTGTCTCGCCAAGCTTGGCCAGGATTCCGAGGCCCGCGAGACGTGGCGGCAGCTTGCCCGCGACTTTCCAGACAGCCGCGATCTTGCCGGCCGTCCGTTTGGCATTGTCGCGGCGATCAATGCCGGTGATATCGCGGGTCTGTTCGATCGAATCTCCTCAGGCCGATGGGACCTGTCGGCCGATCAGGCCGAACATTTTCTGAAGACGCTTGACCCGAATCGTCCGTCTCCCTACCTCGAGCGATTTCACCTGGCGCGGGAGCTGGAAGACGGTTTCGTTCCGGCGGCGTCTCTTCATCCAGGCGAGGTGTACGCCTCGACGGTTGGAGCGCGACGAGTGTTCTATCGGCGCGAGGCTTCCGGTCAGATTGCCGGAATCGAAGCCGACCCGTCCTGGCTCTCAGCGCTCGAAACGCGTCTCACCCGAGACCTCGACGTGCACGACACCAGCCGTCAGGCCGTGCTGTTTTACGGCGCCTCGATGCTGGTCGTCCTGTTCGTCCTCTCGGCCGGGATGGTCCTGCTGTACCGCGACGTGTCGCGTGAGGCCCGGCTCAATCAGTTGCGGTCGGAGTTTGTGAGCGGCGTGACGCATGAACTCAAGACGCCGATCTCCATCATGCGCCTGTACGGCGAGACACTCTTGCGACAGCCCGCGTTGGCAGAAGCCGAACGCCGAGATTTCTATCGAGTCATCGGCCGGGAGAGTGCCCGGCTCGGCCGCCTCGTCGATCAGGTGCTCACGTTCTCGCGCGTCGAGCGTGGCGACGCCCAGTACGACCTGCAGCGCGGCGATCTGGCCCCGGTCGTGGCCGGCATCGCCGATGACTATGCGGACTGGCTCGAGCACCTCGGGTTCAGGGTCCAGCGCGAGTTGCCGGATTCACTGCCGGCCGTCCGATTCGATGCCGCCGCGCTGTCCCAGGCCGTCGTCAATCTCCTTGACAACGCGGTCAAGTTTTCCGGCGCATCCCGGAACATCGCATTGCGTCTTGCCGCGGCCGACGGTCGCGTGACGTTTGAAGTCGAGGACGCCGGCGTCGGCATCCCCACAAAGGATCGCGAGCGCATCTTCGAACGTTTCTATCGCGCGCCAAACGATTCCGGCAAAGGTGGCTCAGGACTGGGCTTGTTCATGGTGCGGCACATCATGGAAGCCCACGGCGGCCGCGCGGAAGTTGACAGTCAACCAGGACAGGGCAGTTGCTTCCGCCTGATCTTTCCGGTGGCCGGATGACGAACCCGCGCATCCTCATCATTGACGACGAGCCGGATTTGCTGCGAGGCCTCGAGATCAACATCAAGGCCGAGGGCTACGACGTCATGACCGCCGCGACCGGCGATGCGGGCCTGGATGTGG
>DASUGC010000234.1:0-24425 GCA_036274235.1 Vicinamibacterales bacterium | reverse complement strand
TGAAAGGATGCGCGCACCCATTGGAATGTCTTGCCCCTTCAAGCCAGCTGGGTACCCCGAACCGTCCCATGCTTCGTGATGATGTCGAACAATCGGTTCAACGGGGTATGGGAAATCTATGGACTTCAGGATGTCGGCGCCGACAGCCGCGTGGACCTTCATCCGCTCGAATTCTGACGCGGTTAACGGCCCCGGTTTGTTTAGAATGTATTCCGGTACGGCCAATTTTCCCGTGTCATGGAGAAGAGCCGCCGCACGTAGTGCATCTAGCTGCTTCTCGTCTTTTACGCCAAGAGCGTCGGCCAGCCCCATCGTGTATCGTTGCACCCGGCGTATGTGGCCGTGTGTGACTTGGTCTTTCGCATCGATCGCAAGAGCCAGAGCTTCAACCGTTGATAGGAATACGCGATTCAACTCGAGGTTCTTGTCTCGCTCAACTTGAACGCGTTTTGTAGACCAACTGTACGTGACATAAATCACAACTAGCAGAGGAACGATCACTCCAATGAACGCGAGGTTCACGACGCCCTTCGCGTTCGCGGCAAACGCCGCAATCGATGCTCCTGCAGCGAAGTTGATCCAGAGCTCGCGGAAATTTGCCCACCAAATTCTTAAGGGCCCTTCGCGTTGTTCCAGGGAAATCGCTACAGTCACTAGGCCACTGTTGAGAAGGAAATACAGTGCAGTGAAAAGCGCGAGCCTCAAAACGAAGGCGGGTGATAGGGCTGGCGCCGTGTCCGGCTGAGTTAGCCCTGCTGCAAGAGCGGCGAACCAGATCGAAACCGCTGGCGCCGCGATATTAAAGGCGACTTGTTCGCGGCGAAGTCCTCTTCCCAGTAGAAACTCTTTCGTGCACAGCACAGCAGCGTCGAGGGCAACAAGGACGGCTCCAACGCCGGCCCCGAGCAGAACAGTACCGGCCAGGACAAACGTCTCTGAAATGGAAATGGTCGCGCGACGTGACGGCAGCTTGACTGACAGCCAGCCGCTGATAAGCGTCAGGCCGGCGAGTCTGAGCCACTCAACCTGCCAGCGAAGGGGATGGTCCGATAGGTCGGAAATGCTGAAGAAAATGACCAAGGCGCCAAGGCAAAAGACGGCCAAGACGTAGGTCTTTGTCGCAGTAGAGAGGGTTTTACGCTCGCTTTTGGCCATGCCTCGTACGGTGCGTGCGCCCGCACGTTGCAAGGTTATCGGCAGGACCCTTGGGATTCCGCAGAGCTTGGATTAGCCCTGGCTGACCGCCTTCGGCTAGCCCCAGATGATGATTTGAACCTTGACCACTTTACTGTTCTCCATTCCTTGCTTCCTGCCGCTCATTGTGCAAGGCGCATTCCAGAGTCAACAGATGAGTTCTGGTGCCAAATTCCTAGGAAATACGCAGAATCACAAGTCTGTCGCTAGGGGGCACTCGGACCGAACCACTATTGTGAAAGCTCTCCCACACCAGCTGGTCCCTGGTTGCTCCAGATAATCGTATTGCTCCAGATAATCGTATTGCTCCAGATAATGGTGTTGCTCCAGATGATGGTGTTGCTCCAGATAATCGTGTTTCCCCAAACTGACCGACCTGCTGAATTGCTCCAGATGATTGTGTTGGGCTGGGCCGACACGCCGAGTACGGGGCTACCGTTACTCCAGATTATGGTGTTGGCGCTGGGGTCTACGGCATTGCTCCAAATGATGGTGTTGCTCCAGATGATCGTGTTGCTCCAGATGATCGTATTGCCGGTAACAGTCGAGTTGCTCCAGATGATCGTGTTCGGGTTCGCCCGATTGCTCCAGATGATCGTGTCGCCTTTCGCGGTTCGGCCGTTGCTCCAAATAATCGTGTTGTCGCGGAGAAGATTGCTCCAGATGATCGTGTTAGCAAACGCAATCTGCCCCGCCGAGATCGTTTCGCCCGCGATGCGTGTCGTGCGCGGGGCTTTGCGCAGATCTTTTGCGGTCGCGAGGGACACCGCCAGCGGCACGTTCAGGCTGCCCGCGCCCTGTTCGATCAGGCCGAATCCGGCGACAGGCTCGGCCGTGTACTGAAGCGCAAACTTGATCTGCGCGGGCGAGAGTCTCGGCTCCGCCTGCAGCACCTGCGCAACCGCGCCGCTCGTCGCCGCCGCGGCCATGCTCGATCCCGACAACGTCAGATACGTCCCGCCGGCCGCGCCGTACGAGTGACGCTCGGGGTAGTGCTCCCACAGATACGTGCCCGGCGCGCCCGCCGCCACAATCGCGTTGCCCGGCGCCACCAGATCCGGCTTGAGCTCCCACGTCTTCTGATCTTCCGGATTGCCCACCGGACCCCGCGAGCTGTAGGTCGCCACCACGTCGTCCGAGCGCTCAATCGTGCCCATCGTGTTCAGCGCGCCAACCGTCAGCGCGCCAGGCGTGTATCCCGGCGACACGATGCCGCCCACGATCGGCGTGCCGTCCGGCAGCTTGCCGAAGTTGCCCGCGGACGCCACGACGACGATGCCGGCGGCGATGGCGCGTTCGGTGGCCTGCGCCAGCGGATCGTCCAGATAGGACCCGAACGCCGGCGTGCCGAGCGACATATTGATGATGCGGATGTTGAAGCGGTCCTTGTTGTCGATGGCATACTCAATCGCGCGGATGACGTCGGAGACGTAGCCCGTGCCGTCCGCGTTGAGGACCTTGAGGCTGAGGAGCGAGGCGCCCGGCGCCAGGCCGACGTTCGACGTGCCCAACCGCGTCTGGCTGCCCACGCCGCTGCCCGCGATGATGCTCGCGACATGCGTGCCGTGGCCGTACAGGTCCGCGATGCCTTCGCCGGTGAAATCCACTTGCTTGATGACGCGCTTGTCGATGTCCGGGTGCTGCGCAAATCCCGAGTCGATGACCGCGATGCCGATGCCGAGCCCGATCAGCCCGGAGAACGCCCCGGCCTTCTTGCCCGTGCCCTTCCACAGCAGGTTGGAGCCGGTGGACTGGGCCGGGTCCGCGCCCATGCCGAACACCTTGGCGTCTTCACTCAGAACCGACACGCCGTGGTCCTGCGCCATGGCCTCGACCGCGATGTTCTGGCCGACCAGCACCGCGTAGCCCTTCATCCGCTTCGTCACCGTCAGGCCGTAAGACGAGGCCAATCGGTCAGCTTCTGACTGGGGTCCCTGATAAATGACCTTGGTTTCGCCGCCGCCCGTCGCGAGCCTTTCTTCCAGGCCAGGGGAGACCCTGGCGCGATGGCCCTGTGCCGACGCCGGCACGGCCAAGGCAAGGCCGGTCAGACTCAGACCGATAACGACGAACAGCTTTGAGAGACGGACACTGCAAATATGTGAAGTCATGGACGCCCGGGACCTGTCAGATGACGCAATTGGACACAACACGCGCATAGGCGTAACGCAGATTACGTACCAGTAATACATTTTCGAATTCGGGCGATATTTGTAGCGTTTTTGATAGTGAAAACGGCGGTGGGGCCGGAATCCCGGTTTGGCGCTTACAGTACCGTCAGCGCCAAGCCGAAAGTGTACGCGTCACGAATCGCTGATGCGTCGATCGCTCATCAATCCGCATGGAGAGCTGATTTGAGGTTTTTGCGCCTGTTTTTCGCAATTCTGAGTCTGGCCCTTCCCCTGTCGGCGGCGTGCTCGGGGTCAGGATCGACCCCGGAAACGGGTCAAAATCCGTCTGCAGGCCCCCAAAGCGGCGGTCGGCTGGTAGCGACTTACAGAACTGAACCTTCGTCTTTTAATCGCTTGGCGGCCGCTGACCGGGCGGCAGACCTTATCGCCCGGCTTACACAGGCCACCCTCGTCCGTCTGGACCGCGTGAGTCGAAAGATCGAGCCCCGGCTCGCACGGGAATGGACCAGTTCGCCTGATGGCCTGACGTGGATCTTCAAGCTCCAGGATGGCGTCACGTTTTCAGACGGCGTGCCCCTGACGTCCGCGGACGTGGTCTTCACATTCCGGGCGCTCTTTGACCCGAAGCTCGAAAGCGCCCTGGGCTCGAGCCTCCTGATCGGTGGGCACCCCATTCAAGCCCGCGCGCTCGATGCGCAAACGGTGTCCGTCATCTTTCCCGCCGCGTATGCGCCCGGCATCACGTTACTGGATGCCGTGCCGATTCTGCCCGAGCACAAGCTGCGCGGGGCGCTCGAGGCGGGCACGTTCCGGGATGCCTGGAGCGTGACCACGCCCCTCAACGAAATCGTGGGACTGGGCCCGTTCGTCATCGAAGAGTACATAGCCGGCCAGCGCCTGGTCTTTGCGCGCAACCCCAGGTTCTGGCGCCGTGATGCGGACGGTCACACTTTGCCGTACCTCGATCGCATCGAACTGCAGTTCACGCCGGATCAGAACACCGAAAGTTTGCGCCTGCAGGCGGGCCAGGCCGACCTCATCACGGATCGTGTGCGGTTTGAAGATCTCGCGGCGTTCCAGGATCTCGAGCGCCGCAAACAGATCACCTTGCACGACGCCGGTGTATCCGTCGCGCCTGACATGCTGTGGATCAACCTGCGGCCGGGCGCGGCGGCCGAGAGGCCCTGGTTACAGCGCGAGGAACTGCGCCACGCCATCGCCCAGGCCGTGAATCGCGCGACGATTGTGAACACGGTGTTCCTGGGACAGGCTGAAGAAGTGGCGGGCCCCATCACCAGCGGCCACGGGGAATGGTTCCTGCCGGACCTCAAGGCGGAAGCCTTCGATCCGGCACAGGCGGCATCATTGCTCGCATCAATCGGATTGAAAGATCGCAACGGCGACGGCGTGCTCGACGATGCAAATGGACGCACTGCTGCGTTTACGATTCTCACGACGAAAGGCAACTCGGTTCGGGAGCGCACAGCCGCCGTCATTCAGGCACAGCTCGGGAATGTGGGCCTCAAAGTGGACGTCGTTCCTTTCGACCCGGGCGCTCTGATCGATCAGTTCAACGGTGGCACGTACGACGCGATTCTCTTCAGCGTCGAGTACGACTCGTTCGATCCGGCACGCAATCCGGATTTCTGGCTCAGCTCCGGGCCGTTTCACGTCTGGCACATCCAGCAACCGAAACCCGCCACCACGTGGGAGGCGAGCATCGACGACCTGATGCGGCGGCAGTCGAGCACGATCGACTCAAACCAGAGGCATGAACTGTTCGCCGAAGCCCAGCGCCAGCTGGCCCGGCATGCGCCGGTCCTGTGCTTTGCGGCGCCGCACGTCGTCATCGCGACCAGCGCGCGGGTCGGCGGCGTGACCGCGTCCGTCCTCAATCCGCCCGTGCTCTGGAACGCAGAATCGCTGTATCTCATGGCTGGATCCTCAGGCGCAGGCCGGTGAAGTCCGCGATCGGGCGGTTTGTCGCATGGCGGCTTTGCGTCGCCGCGGCCTTCGTCATCGCGGTCGCCGCCAGCGCGTTTCTGCTCGTGCGGCTGGCGCCGGGGGATGCGACGACGGATCTCGCCATGAGCCGCGCCACCCCGTCTGCGATTGAAGCGGCGAGGCATCGGCTCGGTCTCGATCAGTCCGCGCTTGCGCAACTCGCACAGTGGGTCGGCGGCATCGCGCGCCTCGACCTTGGGCAGTCCTCGCGCTTTGGCCGGCCCGTGGCGGGCCTGGTCGGCGAGAGCGTCATGAACACGGCCGTGCTCGCGGTGGTGGCGCTGCTGATCGCGTTGGCCGGCATCCCACTGGGCATCCTGACGGGCAGCCGTCAGCACTCGTTGTTCGCTCGCGTGATCGGCGCGCTCTCACTGGCGCTTGTCTGTTGCCCGCCCATCATTGGAACGCTGGCGCTGCTGTTCTTTGGCGCGGCCACCGGCTGGTTGTCCATTGCGCCCGGTCATTTGGTTCTCCCGGCGCTCGCATTGGCCCTGCCATTGGCCGCCATGCTCGAGCGCCTGCAATCGCAAGCGGCCGCCGAGGCCCTCCACGCGCCTGACATCCTGGCGGCGGCCGCGCGCGGTGTTCCGAACGGCCGGCTGGTCTGGCTGCACGCGGGACGGCATGCGCTCCGCTCGGTCCTCGGCGTCGCCGGCATCGTCATGGCCACCTTATTCAGTGGATCGATCGTGGTGGAGACGATGGCGGCGTGGCCGGGGATTGGACAGCTGATGCTGAAGGCGCTCATGAGCCGGGACCTGTACCTCGTGGCCGGTTGCGCGATGGCAGGCGCCGCTCTGCTGGCGGTGGGAAATCTGCTGGCGGATCTCCTGCGGGCGGCCCTGGATCCACGCGTGGTACGGGTGTCGTGAGTCAGGCCTTCCGGCGCCGCTGGTCCGCGACTTTCGGAATCTCCGTGCTGGTCGGTGCGGTGGTGATCGCGGTGGCCGGTCCGTGGCTGGCGCCGCACGCACCGGACGAGCAGTTCGAGGATCGCGCCTATGCGCCGCCCACGCGCATCCACGTGTTTGACAGCGCCGGTCTTCATGCGCCGTTCGTGCATCCGCTCGTGCTCGTCGATCGGCTCGCACGGACGTATCGAGAGGACACGTCGGTCCGGATTCCGCTGGTCTGGCTGCGGCACGGGCTTGTCTCGACCACTGATCCCGCGCAGCCTCTTCTGCTTTTTGGCGCGGATCCACTGGGGCGGGATGTGTTTTCGCGTCTCCTGTTCGGCGCCCGCCTGTCGTTGGGCGTCACATTCCTGGGTGTGCTGGGCGCGCTCGTCATCGGCGCCGCAATAGGCGCACTGGCCGGATCGGCTGGCGGATGGACGGACGGCGGCCTCATGTTGATCGCGGATTTTCTGCTGGCATTGCCGGGCGCCTATCTTGTGCTGGTCCTGCGCAGCGCCCTGCGCCAAGTCCTGGAGACGTGGGAGGTGTTTGCGCTGGTCGCCCTGCTGTTTGCCCTCGCCGGCTGGCCGCATGCGGCGCGCGGTGTGCGGGCGATCATCGCCTCCGAGCGATCGCGCGAATACGCCGAGGCTGCGCGGGCGGCGGGCGCCGGGTCGTGGCGGGTGGCGCGCCAGTTGCTCCCGGCTGCGCGCGGGTTCCTGGCCGTTGAACTGATTCTGTTGATTCCCGCGCTGCTTGTGGCGGAAGCCACCATTTCCTACCTGGGCCTTGGCTTTGCCGACGTCTCCGGCAGTTGGGGCGTGATGTTGAAGGATGCGGAGAACGGCCGCGTGGTGGTGGACGCGCCCTGGATGCTGGCGCCCGCCGCCGCCATCTTTATTATTGTGCTGGCGACGCAGCTGGTCGCGCGCGCCCGCATGGCGGCCGGCGAGATTCGATGGTAGCCTCGCCCGTATGGACGCGCGGCTTCGCGGCATCTTTCCTCCTGTTCCCACGATTTTCACCGCCTCGGGCGACGTCGATGCCGCCCGGACGGCATCCAATGTGGGCCGATGGATGCAAACCGGCTTGTCCGGTGTCCTCGCGCTGGGATCGAACGGCGAAGCGACCTCGCTCGACGAAGCCGAGAGCGACCGTGTGCTCGCCGCCGTGCGCGAGGCCGTTCCGCGCAGCCGGCTGCTGATTGCCGGCACAGGACGGGAGTCCACCCGCGGTACCATCGACGCGTGCCGGCGAGCCGGCGCGATCGGCGCGGACCTGGTGCTCGTGCGGCCGCCCTCGTACTTCAAGAATCACATGACCACTGAGGCGCTGGTTGCGCACTTCCGCCAGGTCGCGGATGCGTCGCCGGTGCCCATCCTCCTTTACAACCTGCCCGCGACCGGTGTCACGCTGACGCTGCCGGTCGTTGCCACGCTGGCGCAACATCCGAATGTCGCCGGCATGAAGGAAACCAGCCCCGAACTGGAGCGGTTGGGCCAGTTCACGGCCATCGGCGGACGGTTTCAGGTGCTGAGCGGCTGGGCGCCCGTGATCTATCCGGCGATTTCCATCGGCGGCGCCGGCGGCATCCTGGCGGTGGCCAACGTGCTCCCGGATGACTGTGTGACGCTGTACCGGCTGGCGTCAGAGGGCCGGCACGCGGAAGCGCTCGCTCTGCAGCGCGCGATCACGCCGCTGGCCCGATTGGTTTCGAGCGTCCATGGCATCGCCGGCCTCAAGCACGCGCTGGACCTCATCGGATTCGCCGGCGGCGAACCGCGATCGCCGCTGCGCCCGCTCGCCGAGGGCCCGCGCCACGAAATCGCGCAGGCGATCGAGGCGTTTCGGCAGGCATCTCATGCTGCCGCAAACTGATCGACTGCTGCTCGGGCCCGGACCGTCGCCGGTGTCGCCCCGCGTCACCGCCGCGCTCGGATCCCCCGCGCGCTCGCATCTGGATCCCGAAATGATTGCACTCCTGGACGATGTCCGGGCGCGTTTGGCGCGCGTGTTCCGGGCTCCGGAGGGCGCGCTGACACTGGCCGTCTCGGGCACGGGCACGTCGGCAATGGAGGCCGCCATCGCCAATCTGGCCGAGCCGGGCAAGCGCGCGCTGGCCATCGTCACCGGGTACTTCGGCGATCGACTGGCGCAGATGCTCACACGGTACGGCGCGACGGTCGAGGCGCTGGCGGTCGATTGGGGCAAGGCCGTCGATCCGGCGGCCGTGGATCGGGCATTGTCGCGCGGGAGTTTCGATCTCGTCACGATTGTGCACGGCGAGACGTCCACAGGCGTGCGGAATCCGGTTGAGGCCGTCGCCTCGATCGCGCGTCGCCATGACGCGCTCGTCATCGCCGACATGGTCACGTCGCTGGGCGCGGTGCCCGTAGACATGGCGGCCTGGGACGTTGACGTCTCCTATTCGTGCTCGCAGAAGGGCCTGGGCGCACCGTCGGGTTTGTCGCCGCTCGCGTTCGGCCCGCGCGCGCTCGGCCGGCGCGTAGCCTGCCGAAGCTTCTATCTGGATCTCTCGCTCCTGTCGGCGTTCTGGGTGGACCGCAAGTATCACCACACGATTTCAGCGCCGCTGGTGTACGCGCTGGCGACCGCGCTCGAGGACGTCGAAGAAGAAGGCCTGGAGACACGATGGGCGCGGCATGAGCGGGTGCACAAGCGGCTCGTCGCAGGGCTCGCGCATCGCCGGTTGGCATTGCTGCCGGACGAGTCCGATCGACTCTGGAATCTGAACGCGGTCGGCGTGCCTGACGGCGTCAATGAGGCCGGCGTCCGTACCGCGCTGCTCAACCGTCATCAGATTGAGATCGGCGCCGGGCTCGGTCCGCTGGCGGGCCGTATCTGGCGTGTCGGCCTGATGGGGTCCGGCGCGACTGACACAAATGTCGATCGCCTCCTCGACGCGTTCGACGACGTCACGGCAAAGGGGCGGTAGCTCCGCGCCGACACTCAGGTAGACGTGGCAGGCAATCCAAGTCGGCAAGCGCTGAGTCGATTGATCGTGCGAGGAGCACTCGGAACCGCGGCCGTGTGTTTTGCGATCGTGGCGTACGGCTGGCTGACCCTCCCCGATGTGCGCCCGTTGCGGACGGAAGTCCCGCCGACGACCGCCTTCATGCGCCTGCGCTACGCCGAGAGCGTGGCGGCAGGCAAAAAGCCCGCCTTTTCCCAGCGGTATGTCCGGTACAGCCGGATCAGCCCGTCGCTGATCCGCGCGGTGCTCGTGGCGGAGGATGCGGCGTTTTTTTCACACGACGGCATCGACTACGACGAATTGCGCGCGTCGATCGAAGGCAATTACCGGTTCTGGCAATGGCGCGGGGCCTCAACCATCACGCAGCAGCTCGCCAAGAACCTGTACCTGTCGCCTTCGCGGAGTCCGTACCGCAAGGTCATCGAATGGCTCATCGCCAGGCGGCTGGAAGCTGAGCTCTCAAAGACGCGCATTCTGGAGCTGTATCTGAACCTGATTGAATGGGGCGACGGAATCTGGGGCGCGGAGGCGGCCTCGCAGCGCTACTTCGGCGTGCCGGCCAGCGATCTGAGCGCCGAGCAGGCCGCGTTGCTGGCCGGTGCGATTCCCAACCCGCGGGTGTTCAGTCCCGCGCGACCCAACGCGACCCTGCTCAAGCGCCAGCGGATCATTCTGGGACGCATGGAGCGGAAGACACCGCCTGCGGAGAAGCCGCCGGCGAATTGACTTCGTTTTCCCAACCAGCAAAAATTGGTGCACTCGGGCTATGGAACAGACGCTCCTGCTCAACGCCACCTACGAGCCGTTGCGCGTGGTGCACTGGCAGAAGGCCATCACGCTGTGGTGCCAGGGCAAGGTGGAGATCGTCGCGCACTACGACCGCGAAGTGCGGTCCGTGTCGTTCTCCATCAAGCTCCCGTCGGTCATCCGGCTGCTGCGGCGCATCCGCGTGCGGCGCACGGCGGAGTACGTGCCGTTCTCGCGGGCGAACATCTACGCGCGCGACAACCACTCCTGCCAGTATTGCGGCGACGCGCTGGCCTCGGCCGAGCTGACGTTCGATCACGTGATTCCGGTGGCGCAGGGCGGGCGGAAGGACTGGGAAAACATCGTGACCTGCTGCATCACGTGCAACCGGAAGAAGGGCGGCCGCACGCCCGACCAGGCGGGCATGCGTCTGATTCGCCATCCCAGGCGCCCGGACAAAGCGCCTGCCGTCCGGATCACGTTCGGCCTCCGCAATGCGCCGGAGAGCTGGCGTGACTACGTCTACTGGAACGTGAAGCTCGACGACGAAGGTTGATTCGTAACGGCAAGGCATCTTGTGCCACATGTGATTTCCGCGATCCGGCCCGGCTGGGCCGTGCCGGGTGCCGCCGTCTCGATTGACGGCGTGCATCTTCCGGTGCCGGCCGACGGGCCGCCGCACGTGCTCGTGGGCGCGCTCGACGCGCGCGTGACGAGCGCGTCACACCGCGCGCTGCGCCTGCTGGTGCCCCCGGAATCCGAGGGTGGGACCCTGGCCGTCCGCATCGACGAACTTCCCGGCGAGTCCGTGTATCTGCAGGTGGCGCGCGTGCTTGCGACCGGCATTCACCAGGTGGACAACCCCGCGTTTGGCCGCGACGGCCGTTTGTACTGCACCGTCAGCGGCGGCCGCGGCACAAAAGCCGCGGTGCCGCTCTTCCGCATCAATATCAGCGCCGATGGTGCGCGCGAGCCCATCGCCGTGGAGCTGGCCAATCCGACGTCGATGGCCGTGGGCCCGGATGGCCGGCTGTACATCTCGAGCCGGTTCGATGGCCACGTCTACCGGCTGCTCGAGGACGATCGGCTCGAGCTGTATGCGACGGAGCTCGGCACGGCGACCGGTCTCGCGTTTGGCGCAGACGGCAGTTTGTACGTCGGCGATCGTTCGGGCACGATCCTGCGCGTTTCGCCGGACCGCCAGGTCGAGAACTTTGCGACGATTCCCGCGAGCATCGCGGCCTTCCATCTGGCGATGGGCCCGGACGAGGCGCTGTACGTCACGGCGCCAACCCTGGCAACCCATGACGCCGTGTATCGCGTGACCCGCGACCGCATGGTGGACGTGGTGTACAGCGGATTCGGACGGCCGCAAGGTGTCGCCTTCGATTCCACGGGCGCGCTCTACGTCGTGGATGCCCTCGCCGGCGCTTCCGGGCTTTATCGTCTGGATCCGGCCGCCAAATCCCCGACTCCCGAACTCGTCGCGAGCGCGCCCTCGTTGATTGGCGTGGCGTTCGATCCCGCCGGGGGGCTCGTGCTCGCGTCCGCTGACACGGCCTGGCGCATCGATTGTCCGCTGCAGCCGTACCGCCCGCAATGACGGCGCCTGCGCCGCTTCAGGGCGTCCGCGTCGTCGATCTGTCCCGCCTGCTGCCTGGCGCCTTCGCCACGCTGATGCTGGCGGAGATGGGCGCCGAGGTCATCAAGATTGAGGATCCCGCCGGTGGCGATCCGATGCGGCAGTTGCCGCCGATCCTGAACGGCCGCGGACTCTATGACCTGCTCCTGAATCGAGGCAAGAAGAGCGTGGTTCTCGATCTCAAGCGCGACGACGGCCTGAAGAGCCTCGACCGCCTCATTGCGACGGCCGATGTGGTCGTCGAGAGCTTCCGGCCCCGCACCGCGCGGCGGTTCGGCGTCTCCGGCGAGCAGCTGCGCGCCCGCCATCCGCGGCTCGTTCATTGTGCGATTACGGGATACGGGCAAACCGGTCCGTACGCGGAGCGGCCGGGCCACGATCTGAATTACGTCGCGCTCTCGGGCTTGTTGTGGGCCGAGGCCAGAACGACCGGCGAGCTGCCGCGCATGTTCATGGCGGACGTCGGCGGCGGCGCGCAGACGGCCGTGATCAGCATGCTGGCCGCCATCATCGCTCGCGACCGGCACGGCACCGGAGCGTCGCTGGACGTCTCGATGCACGACTCCGCGCTGTACTGGATGATGATTCCCGCCGTTCGTGATGTGATCGACGACGGCGCGTCAGCCAGCGGCGATTTGCCGACGTTCGGCGCGCACGCCTCGTACAACGTCTATGAGACTCGTGACGGGCTCCGCCTGGCGCTTGGCGCGCTCGAGCGAAAGTTCTGGGTCGCCTTCTGCCAGGCGATCGATCGCCCGGACCTGGCGGCCAGGCATGACACCGGCGAGGCGGACCAGGCCGACCTGATTCGCGAAACCCGCCGCGTGTTTGCGACCCGGACGCGGGAAGAATGGCTGGACTTCTTCGGCGCGCATGACGTGTGCCTCACGCCGTTGAATACGCCGGCTGAGGCGCTCCGCGATCCGCATGCTCGTGCGCGCGGTCTTGTCAGCCATCAGGCCGGCGTCCGGGCTGTCCGGCCGCCATTCCTCGGCCGCGCGGCGCCCCTCGCGCCGGCCCCGGCGTTGGGCGCGAATACTGACGAAATACTGGCCTCGCTCTAGTAGAATGGCCTATTGGGGTTTGCACGAAAAACCCCGCAGTAAGCCATGTCCCACAACTGGATTGCCGTCCGCGGGGCGCGCGTACACAACCTGGAAAACGTCGATGTGGACCTGCCGCGCGATCGGCTCGTTGTCATTACCGGCCTGTCCGGATCCGGCAAGTCGTCCCTGGCGTTCGACACCATCTATGCCGAAGGCCAGCGGCGCTATGTCGAGTCACTTTCGGCGTATGCCCGGCAGTTCCTCGAGCAGATGGAGAAGCCCGACGTCGATCTGATCGACGGCCTGTCGCCGGCCATCTCGATCGAGCAGAAGACGACCGGATCGAATCCGCGCTCCACCGTGGGCACCGTCACCGAGATTTACGACTACCTCCGTCTGCTCTTCGCGAACGTCGGCGTGCCGCATTGTCCGAATTGCGATCGGGAGATCTCGTCGCAATCGCTCGAGCGGATCATGGATCTGGTAATGAGCTATCCGCCTGACGAACGGATCAACGTCCTGGCGCCGCTGGTGCGCGGCCGGAAGGGCGAGTTCAAGCGCGAGCTGGCGGCGCTGCGCGCGAAGGGCTTCACGCGGGCGCGCATCGACGGCGTGTTCATGGCGCTCGAGAACGAGATCCGGCTGGATCGCCGCAAGAACCACACGATCGACGTGCTGGTCGATCGCCTCATCGTCAAGCCGGGCGTTGAACGCCGGCTGACCGATTCGATCGATCTCGCGCTCAAGCTGGCAGACGACGTCGTGGTGATCAACACCTTGAACGGCGGCGATCGGCTGTTCTCGCGGCGCATGGCGTGCCCGTCGTGCGGCATCAGCATTCCGGAAATGAGCCCGCGCGCGTTTTCGTTCAATTCGCCGCACGGCGCCTGCCCGGCGTGCCAGGGGCTCGGCGCCGTGTACGACTTCGACCCCGGGCGGATCGTCACGGACGACACGCTCTCGCTGGCCTCCGGCGCCATCGCGCCGTGGGCGAAAGGCGATCGCAGTTCCATCGACGAGATGCTCGCCGGGCTGAAGCAGGCATTTGCCATCGATCCCGACGTCGCGTTCGGAAAACTGGCGAAAAAGCTGCGCGACATCGTGCTGTACGGCGCGCCCGGCCGGCGGCCACTGCCTCCGTCCGGCAAATCGCGGGCGCCGCGCGATCCGTTCGGCGCGGACTTCGAGGGCGTCATTCCGAATCTGCGCCGGCGATTCGACGATGGGACGTGGACGGATCAGGAGGCGCTGGAGCCGTACCGCGCGCTCCAGCCGTGTCCGGCCTGCGGCGGCGCGCGCCTCCGCCCGGAAAGCCGGGCCGTGCGGGTCAAGGGCCACCATCTCGCCGAGTTCGTCGATGTGCCGGTCGCCGATGCGCTGAAGCTTGTCGAATCGCTGGAGTTATCGGAGCGCGAGCAGGTGATTGCCGGCCGTGTCGTGCGCGAAATCCGGGATCGCCTGCGGTTTCTGCTCGACGTCGGCGTCGGCTACCTGACGGTGGGACGGAGCGCCGCGACGCTTTCGGGCGGCGAGGGGCAGCGGATCCGGCTCGCGACACAAATCGGATCGCAGCTCACCGGCGTGCTGTACGTGCTCGACGAGCCGTCGATTGGCCTGCACCAGCGCGACAACCGCCGGCTGCTCGCGACGCTCGGAAAACTTCGCAACCTCGGCAATACGGTCCTGGTTGTCGAGCACGACGAAGAAACCATCCGAACCGCGGACTACCTGGTCGATCTGGGACCGGGCGCCGGCGAGCACGGCGGTCACGTCATGTTTCAGGGCTTGCCGCAGCATCTCCTGTCCAATCCCGGCGAGTCGCTCACGGGGCAGTATCTGGCCGGCCTGCGGAGCGTGGACGTGCCAGCGGAACGGCGTCCGGCGACGAAAGGCCAGTTGGTGGTCCGCGGGGCCCGCGCCAATAACCTGCGAAACGTGGATGTGGCGTTTCCGCTGGGCACCTTCATCGCCGTCACCGGCGTCAGCGGATCAGGCAAGTCCACGCTGGTGAACGAAATTCTGTACCGATCGCTCGCGCGCGTGTTGTACCGCGCGACCGACGAGCCCGGCGCCCATACGGCGATCGAAGGCATCGATCTGGTGGACAAGGTCATTCAGATCGATCAATCACCGATCGGCCGGACGCCGCGCTCGAATCCCGCGACGTATACGGGACTGTTCACGTTCATCCGGGAGCTCTTTGCGATGCTGCCGGAATCCCGCGCGCGCGGGTACAAGGCCGGCCGCTTTTCCTTCAACGTGAAGGGCGGCCGCTGCGAAACCTGCCAGGGTGACGGCGTCATCGCGATCGAAATGCACTTTCTGCCCAACGTGTACGTGACGTGCGAGGAGTGCAAGGGGCGCCGCTATAACCGCGAGACGCTCGAAGTGCGATATCGCGGCAAGTCCATCGCTGAGATGCTGGACCTGACCGTTGACCAGGCGCTCGAACTGGTCGAGAATTTTCCGCCGATTGCGTTGCGGCTCCGCACCCTCAGGGAAGTCGGGCTCGGATACATCAAGCTGGGCCAGTCGGCCACCACGTTGTCCGGCGGGGAAGCGCAGCGCGTGAAGCTGTCACGCGAACTCGCGCGCCGTGGCACGGGCCGGACGCTGTATATCCTCGATGAGCCGACCACCGGACTGCACTTCGAGGACGTCAGACGCCTCCTGGAGGTGCTCGGCAAGCTTGTTGATCAGGGGAACACGATTGTCGTCATCGAGCACAACCTTGACGTCGTCAAGTGTGCCGACTGGGTGATCGACCTGGGTCCCGAAGGCGGGGCGGGCGGCGGACGAGTGGTCGCCTCCGGGACGCCGGAGGACGTTGCGGCCGTCAGGAACTCTCCAACGGGCGAGTTTCTGAGGGCGATCGTGTCGAAGAAGGATGAGCCCGGCCGCTCAGGTATGGCAGCTTCCTGACGCCTGTGGGCAAACTGACACGGTTGGCGACGAAATACTGTGGCTGATTTGACACGTTTCAAAGGTATCTACAAGTCACTCTTGAGTGCCGATAATGTATAAGTCAACTGGAATGAATGACTTAGATGAACGGATCGGCAGGCAACCAGAGGTGGCAGCCACCTTGCTATAGCAAGGAGCGGCAAATCGGATGGCTTTGCAACGCACGCTCCGTCGCACCGTCAATTGCGCAGGGATCGGCTTGCATTCCGGCAGGAAAGTCACCATCTCCCTCGTGCCCGCTCCAGCCAACCACGGCATCCGGTTCCGGCGTGTGGATTTGGGGGGTATCGAAATCCCGGCCTTGGCCGCGAACCTCGGCACCCGCCAGCAGCTCCAGACCACGCTGACCGCTGGCGGCGCCACGGTGGAAACCGTCGAGCACCTGCTTTCGGCGTTGCGCGGCCTCGGCATCGACAACGTCACCATCGAGCTGAACCACTCGGAAGTGCCGATCATGGACGGCAGCTCCGCGCCGTGGGTCTATCTGATTCAGGACGCCGGCGTGAAGGTCCTGACCACCCCGCGCAAGACGCTGCAGGTCCTGCGTCAGATTCAGTTCCAGCAGGGCGACAAACGCATCGCGCTCTATCCGTCGGAAGGCTTCCGGGTCAGCTACACCATCACCTTTGACCATCCGCTCCTGCGCCACCAGCAGAAGACGATGGAAATTGACGAACAGGTGTTCGTGGACCAGGTCGCGCCTGCGAGGACGTTCGGATTCCTGAAGGAAGTGGAAATGCTTCGCCAGCGCGGCCTCGCGCTTGGCGGGTCACTGGAGAATGCGGTCGTCCTCGGCGAAACCGGTGTGCTCAATCCGCTGCGTTTCGAGGATGAGTTCGTCCGCCACAAGATTCTGGACGTCATCGGCGACCTGGCCCTGGTCGGTCATGCCATTCAGGGCCATCTGGTGGTGCACCGCGGCGGCCATGCGCTGCATGCGGCGTTCGCCGAAGAGATTCTGCGCCAGTCTGACGCGTGGCAGTTCGTCGAAACGCCTGCGGACGCCGTCACCGGCCGCGTGCCGTCGCGCGTGCCGATCCGTCAACACGCCAGCTAGGCTGCGCGGGCTGCACCCGCGAAACTCGGACCCTTGGGGCCGGACCCGTCGAACGCTGGGACCGAACCCTTGGCCCTGGACCATGGACCCGTGGACCTGCTGGCTCCTAGGTCCGATCGTCCGAATCGTCCCCGTCCGTTTCCTTGACCCGGCTCGCGCGGCGCAGCACCGCCGAGAGCTGTTCGTTCTCGTACCGGTTGAAGCTCATGAACAGGCTTTCCTTGAGGTACGCGCGCAACTCGTCCGTGGACATCTGACTCACGAGGTGGACGAATTCGCGATCGACGTCCTCGAAGCCATACTCCAGCGCCTGGCGTCGCAGCAGGTCTCGCGAGACCGTCTCGATGACCGCGAGAACGTCGCCGTCGAGCTCGAGCCGGGTGCCCGCCGTGGTGGTGATCGTCCGCATGACTATGCTCCGAAACTGGCGAGGGCCGATGCCTCGTCGGGATGGACCTCGAGAAAATTCTGCGCGCCCGTCATGGTCAGCATCGTCTCGACGCGCTTTTGCACGCCGGACAGCTTGAACGTGCCCCCCGCGGCGTCGGCCTGCCGGTACAGGTCCATCAGGCAGCCGATCGTCGCGCTGTCCACATATGCGACCGGACTCAAGTCCACGAGGATGCGCGTGTCGCCGGCCGCGATCAGGTTGGCCGCCGTCGTCGCGAAATCCGCGAGAATGGGGTAGGTGAGTCGCGTTTCCTGCACGCGCAGCACCGCCACGTTGCCGATGTGCGAAGTCGTGACGTTCATTCGGTCCCTCCGGACGACGCCGGCCGTCCGGCCGGCGCTTTAGATTGAAGACGACGCATCTGACGGGCGAGTTCAAGCCGGCCGCGGTTGATTCGGGATTTCACGGTGCCTTCCGGCAAGCGCAGTCTGTCGGCGATTTCCTGATACGAAAACTCCTGCAAATCGCGCAGGACGACGGCCTCGCGCAGCGTGGGCGGCAGCTCGGCGAGCGCCACGCGGATCCGCTGCCGCAGATCGATTTGCTCCAGTTCGCCGTACGGGCTGCGCTCCCGTGAGGGCGGCGCGAGCTGCGACGCGTCCACATCCCGTGCCATCGTCTCGCGCTCCTTGCGGACGCTGCGATAGTGATCGATGCAGAGATTGCGGCTGATGCTGATCAGCCAGGTCTGAAAATTGGCGCGGCGATCGAACGTGTGCAGTGCCTTGAAGATCTTGAGAAAAATGTCCTGGGTCAGATCCTCGGCTTCATCGTGCCGGCCGACGAACTTGTAGGCCAGGTTGAAGACCTTCCGCCAGTGCTGGCGGACGATCTGGTCCCAGGCCTGCTGGTCGCCTGCGAGACACTGCTCAATCAGCGTGTCCGTGGCGCTCGGAGGTGGGGGAGAAACGGGCTCGGACATGCTGTGGAGAAACGGAATCATAGCAAAAGACCTCTGAGGTCGATTCCCCTGAAAACGGAAACTGAAGTTTCCCCAGATGTGTTCGGGGAAACTTCAGTTTCCGTTTTCAGGGGAATCGACCTCAGAGGTCCTAAAAGATCGCCCCGCCCAGCGTCCGAAGCAGCTGCTCCAGCGGCATGATGGTGAGGAAGAGCGGCGCCATCGGCGCGAGCGTGGCGATCGAGAGCTGGACCAGCATGTCTCTGGTCACCGGCGCGAACCGCATCTCCTTGACCACGTCAAAGCTGTTGCCTAAATCGGCCAGCGACTGGATGTCGGCGCTCCCGATGAACGCCTCGCCCGCGTCGGCGCCGCCCTCCAGCCACTTGGTCTGGAAGTCCCGGACATAGCGCTGCGCCAGCGTGCCGTACCGCCGGAGGCCGGTTCGCTTGGCCTGCGCCAGTTGCGCCCCGAAGACGAGGAGCGGGCCGACGACGAGCGTGAGCAGGAACGCGACGACCACAAAGATTTCGACCTTGAAGTCCACCAGCCTGGCGCCGACAAAAAAGATGCGATTCGCGATCTGGCCGGCCATCAACGTGCCGTGCGCGGCCGCAAGCGTCGCAAAGGCATAGGCTGTGTTCGCGAGGAACCCCAAGCCCCCGACGCGATCGGGATGCATCGGCATCAGGTTCAACTGAATGCGCGAGACCTGCCACAGATAGCGCATCCAGATGATCAGGCGGAAGTACCAGCGAAACATCAGGAACTGAAATGCGGGCAGGCTCACGTAGCTGAACCACCGGCCGGCCCAGGATAGCGACGAGCCATCCTCCGACACGTACCAGCTGGCGGCGTTCATCGCGACGTAGTGCCGCCACGCGCTCCCGGCGGCATAGACGAAGACGATCAGCAGGACCTCCGCGAGCACCGAGTTCCGCAGACGCATCGCGGACGTGTACGCCGCTTCGAACCGGGGCATGGCCTGTTCCGGAATCAACCCGCGCTCCAGGAAGAGCGCGACGATGTGCCGCAGGCGCGTGTGGACGATGTACTCGGCCGCGACGAGCAACGGTAAGGCGACGAGGAAGCGCGCATGGACTTCCACGTCGAACAGGAACGGCACCGTGAGCCCGTGCCCCAGCCATTGACGCTGCAATCCGGTCAGGACCAGCAACGGCAGCCAGCAGAGCGCCGCGATGAAGAGCACACGGCGCCGGACCAGCGTCAGCGCATCGTCGGACAGGCGCGCGCGGCGAAACAGCTGGTATAGCGGGCCGCCGAGGACCAGCGAAAAATCCTGTTGAGGTTGCGGCGCCACGTGCTGTCAGTAGACCTCGCGGACGAACTTGCGCCTGGACAACGTCTTTTGATCGTCGTACTCGTGCTTGCGCGAGCGTTCCGGCAGCTCGACCTTGGGGCGCTTGATCTTCTTGTGCGGAATCGCGTCCAGAATATGCTGGATCACATTGAGCCGCGCGCGGCGCTTGTCGTCGGATCGGACGACGTACCACGGCGCGTGTCTGGTGTCGGTGGCCTTGAACATCGCGTCGCGCGCCAGCGAGTACTCGTACCACTTGGCCCGCGACGGCAGGTCCATGTTGCTCAGCTTCCACTGGCGCAGCGGATCGTCTATCCGGGCCAGGAAGCGGCGCTCCTGTTCCTTGTTGCCGACCTCCAGCCAGAGCTTGATGAGGATGATGTTGTTGTCGGTCAGCTGTTTCTCGAAGCCTGGCGTCACCTTCAGGAATCGTTCGTACTGGTCGTCGGAACAGAATCCCATCACGCGTTCGACTCCCGCGCGGTTGTACCAGCTGCGATCGAAAATGACGATCTCGCCGGCCGCCGGAAAGTGCGGCATGTAACGCTGCAAGTACAGCTGCGATTTCTCGCGGTCCGATGGCGCGGGCAACGCGACCACCCGGAACACTCGCGGGCTGGTGCGTGCCGTGATGGCCTTGATCGTCCCGCCCTTCCCCGCGGCATCGCGGCCTTCGAACACGATAATGGCGCGCAGGCCCTTCTCTTTGACCCACGCCTGCAGCATGCACAGCTTGCCCTGGAGGCGCGCCAGCTCCTTGTCGTATTTCTTTCGTTTGAGCTTCTTGTCTTCGGACGCCATCGAACTGACTCCTCTCAGGGACGCGGCTGCCACCCGCCGCCGAGGGCCCGGTAGAGTTCCGCGCGCGCCCTGAGCTCGGCGCCGACGGTCTGCGCCAGCAGCAACTGCTGTTCGAACAAGTCCCGGTCGGCGCTCAGAATCTCGATGTAGTTCGCAAGCCCGGAATCGTACCGGACGCGGGCAAGGTCCGCGGCGTCCTGCAATGCGGCGACGCCCAGTTGCCGGTGGCCGCGTTGCTCGGCCAGCTTCTGGATCGTGACCAGCGAGTCGGCGACCTCGCGGTAGCTGTTGAGCGCGGCTTTCTGGTATTCGGCGAGCGCGGCGTCGAATCGGGCCCGCGCGGCCGCCAGGTTGTTCTTGATGCGCCCGGCCTGGAAAATCGGCTGAACCACGCCCGGCGCCAGCGACCAGAGCGCGCCGGTCCCGCCCAGGAAAGACGTGACATCCCCGCTGACGCCGCCGAAAAATCCCGTCAGGCTGATCGTGGGATAGAACAACGCCTTTGCCGCGCCTATGTCCGCGTTGGCGGCTACCAGGAGCTGCTCGGCCTGGACCACGTCCGGCCGGCGCTCGAGAAGCGACACGGGCAGGCCAGGCGGAATCGGCGGCGGCAGTTGCTGATCCGTGCTCGCCAGCGGCTGTCGCGTGACAGGTCCGGGCGCGCGCCCCAACAGCAGCGACACAGCGTTTTCCACGCGGCCGATCTGGCGTTCAATCTCCGGGATTGCCGTCGCGGTCTGCTCGCGCAGCGCCACGATGCGGTCGAGCTCCAGTTTGTTCGAGACGCCACCGCTCACGCGGTTCTGGAAATACGTGACCGTCTCGTCATTGATGCGCAGCGTCTGGCGCGCGATCTCGAGCTGTAGGTCGAGCTCGCGCAGGAGAAAGTAGCTGGATGCCACATCGCCGACGAGCGTGACCAGGACGCCGCGACGCGCCTGCTCGGTGGCCAGCGCCAGCGCATTGGCGGCCTCCTGGCCCCGACGCAGACGTCCCCAGAGATCGATTTCCCACGACAGATGAAATCCGTACGACCCGCTCTGGTGCGTGCCGTCGGTGGGGTCTGTCGTGGTCGAGGCGCCGCGGACGCCGTACGTCGCCGATCCATCGACCTGTGGATACAGGTAGGACGTCGCGATGCCGGCCCGCGCGCGGGCTTCCTCCACGTGCGCCATCGCCGCCCGCAGATCGAGGTTGTTGGCGATCGCGTCCGTGAGGAGCGCTTGCAGCGCCGGGTCATCGAACACCTGAAACCAGGGCATGTCCGCCATCGACTGCGCCTGCGCATTCGCTTCGGCGAACCGATAGGCTTCCGGCGTCGGCAGCTTCGGCTTCTCGTAGTTCGGCCCGACGGTACAGCCGGCGAGGCCACTGGAAATCACGGAGACAAACAGCACGGAACAGAGGGCACGCACGCGCACGTCAGTGCCCTCCCTGACCGTGTTCGGTCGCGAGTGCCGGTGGCGGTGTCGCGGCCGCGGCCGGCGCGCCCTGCTTGGCCCCAGTCAGTTTCTGGACCATGACGAACAGCATCGGCACGAGCAGGACGCCAAGAAACGTCGCGACGAGCATGCCGGAGAAGACCGTCATGCCCATGACTTTGCGGGCTTCGGCGCCGGCGCCAGTCGCGGTGAGCAATGGCACGACGCCCAGAATGAACGCGAACGCCGTCATGAGAATGGGACGAAACCGGAGCTTGGCCGCGTTCAGCGTGGCTTCCATCAGCGGTTTGCCCTGATCGAATTCCATCTTCGCGAACTCGACGATCAGGATCGCGTTCTTCGCCGCCAGGCCGATCAGCATGATCAGGCCGATCTGCGCGAAGACGTTATTCACATAGCTGGGTCCCAGGAACTGTCGTGCCAGGTACAAACCCAGGTATGCGCCGAAGGCCGCGAACGGTGTGCCGAGAAGCACGCTGAAGGGCAACCCCCAGTTCTCGTACTGCGCAGCCAGAATGAGGAACACGAGGAAGACGGCGAGCATGAAGACGACGGCCACGCCCGGCGCCTTGCGCTCCTGATAGGACATGTCAGCCCAGTCAAAGCCCATGTCCGGCGGCAAGACCTGGCGGGCCGTCTCTTCGAGCGCATCGAGCGCCTGCGTGGACGAGAACCCTTCAGCAGGCACGCCCGTCAGCTCCGCCGCGCGGAACAAATTGAAGCGGTTCGTAAACTCAGGCCCGGATCCCGGCTTGGTCGTGACCAGCGTATCGAGCGGCACCATCCCGCCGGTCTTGTTCTTCACAAAAAACAAGCCGAGCTGCTTCGGGTCTTGCCGGAACTCCGACTCGGCCTGGACGTACACCTTGTAGACACGACCGAAACGGTTGAAGTCATTCACGTAGGAGCTGCCGAGCAGCGCGCCCAGGGTGGTGTTGACGTCGCCGAGCTCGACACCGGACTTGAGGACCTTGCTGCGATCGATGTCGGCATAAATCTGCGGGACCGCCGCGCGATAGAGCGTCCCGATGCGGCCGATCTCAGGCCGCTTGCGGGCGGCGTCCATGAATTTCTGTGCGTTCTGCGCCAGATACTCCGGCGATCCGCCGCTCCGATCCTGCAGCTGCATGGTGAAACCCGCGCCGGTGCCAAGGCCCGGAATCGACGGCGGCCCGAACGCGATGACGCCGGCTTCCGGAATCTGTTCTCTGAATGCCTTGTTGAGCGCGGCGATGATGCCGTTGGCATGCGATTCCGCCGTGTGACGGTCGTGCCAGGGCTTGAGCTGCACGAAGAAGAAGCCCATGTTCGACGAGTAGGCCGACGTGAGCAGCGAGTACCCGCTGATTGTGTTGAAGCCTTCGATGCCTTCATTCTTCGCCAGGACCGCTTCGGCCTTCTTCATGACGGCGTCCGTGCGCTCCAGCGAGGCCGCGTCCGGCAGCTGCGCGTTGACCATGAGGTAGCCCTGGTCTTCTTCCGGCACGAACCCGCCCGGGATGTTCCTCACGAGGACGACGATCACGTACACGAGAATGCCGATAAAGGCCAGGCTGCGGACCATCTTCCGTGCCAGGATGCCGGCGACGCTGACGTACGCGTCCGTCGTGCGGCCGAAGACCTTGTTGAAGCCGTTGTAAAAAGGCGTCAGAAAACTCTTCTTGCCGGATGCCGGCTTGAGCAGCATCGCCGAGAGCGCCGGGCTGAGCGTCAGCGCGTTCACGACCGAGAGCAGCACGGACAGGGCAATCGTGATCGCGAACTGCTGGTAGAGCTGGCCGGTAATGCCGCCCATGAAACCGACGGGCACGAACACGGCGCTCAGGACGAGGCCGATCGCCACGACCGGGCCGGACACTTCCTCCATCGCCTTGACCGTCGCTTCCTTCGGCGGCATCCCGTGCTCGATGTGGTGCATCACGGCCTCGACCACGACGATCGCATCGTCCACGACGATGCCGATCGCGAGCACGAGCCCCAGCAGCGAGAGCACGTTGATCGAGAATCCGAGCATTGGGAAGAAGATGAACGCGCCGATGAGCGAGACCGGCACCGTCATCAGCGGGATCAAGGTGGCGCGCCAGTTCTGCAGGAAGACGAAGACGACGAGAATGACGAGCACCACGGCTTCGAGCAGGGTGTGGACGATTTCGTTGATGCCTTCCGAGACCGGCAGCGTCGTGTCCAGCGAGACCTTGTATTCCATGTCGCGCGGGAACCGCTTCGACAGGTCGTCCATGGTCTTCTTGATTTGATCGGCGACGTTCAGCGCGTTGGTGCCGGGAATCTGGAACACGGCGATGACGGCTGCGGGCTTGCCGTCGTGGCGGCCGACCGCGTTGTAGAGCATCGTGCCGAGCTCGATCCGGGCTACATCCTTGAGCCGGACCTCCGAGCCGTTCGGGTTGGTCCGCAGGATGATGTTGCCGAATTCTTCCTGGTTCAGCAGGCGGCCCTGCGTGCGGACGGTGTACGTGAACTCGGTACCTTTGGCTGCCGGCGGCCCGCCGATCTGTCCGGCAGGACTCAGCTGGTTCTGCTGGGAAATCGCGGCGGCGATTTCCGGGATCGTGATCCCCAGGCGGCCAATCACGTCTGGCCGGAGCCAGACGCGCATCGCGTAATCGCTGCCGCCGAACAGGTTGATCTGGCCCACGCCGGGGATGCGCGCGATCGCGTCGTTGACGTTGATCGTCGTGTAGTTGGAGAGGAAGTTGTTGTCGTACGTGCCCTTCGGTGACTTGATCGACAGCACGAGCAGCGGAAACGCCAGGGCCTTCTTGACCGTGACGCCGTAGTTCTTCACCGACTGCGGCATCTGGGGCATGGCCT
>DASUGC010000233.1:0-24341 GCA_036274235.1 Vicinamibacterales bacterium | reverse complement strand
TCTCAAGGAGTTAAATCAATGACCCCGCGCGCCACCCCAAGCCGACGCCCCTGGACCCTGGCGGCCGGCCTGCTCCTCGTCCTGTTTGCCGGAACCGTCCTGCCGGCCCAGACCTGGGTGACCGAGACCCGCGATCCCAAGCAGGTACAGGACGAGGATTTCGCCAGGTCCTACGCGATGTGGACTGCCGAACCCCGGTACGGCAGCCCGCTGGTCGATCACCTGCCCAAGGTGAACGGGATTCCGACCCCCAAAGACGTCCTGGGCTACTACATCGGCGCGCCGAACAAGCTGACGTACTACGCGGACATCGTGAAGTACTACCGCGCGCTGGCGGCGGCCACGCCGCGGGTCAAAGTCGAGACGATTGGCCGGTCTGATGAGGACCGCGAGCTCGTGGTCGTCTGGGTCTCGTCGGACGCGAACATCAAGAACCTCCAGACGAACCGCGACAACCTTGCGAAGCTCGCCGATCCGCGCGGCCTTCCGGACATCCAGATCAAGAACCTGATCGCCACCACCAAGCCGCACTATCACCTGATGGGCGGCCTCCATAGCGGCGAGACAGGCCCGTCGGAAATGCTGATGGAGCTGGTCTATCGCCTCGCGACGGAAACGTCACCGTTCATTTCGCAGATTCGCGACAACGTGTACGTGTCCGTGACGCCCGTGGCGGATGCCGACGGGCGCGATCGCAACGTCGATTGGTACTACCGCGGCCAGGAACTGGCGCAGGCGGCCGCGGGCGGCGGCGCGGGAGCGGCGGGTGGCGGTGGACGCGGCGGTGGCGGCGGCGCCCTGCCCTACTGGGGCAAGTACGTGTTCCACGACAACAACCGCGACATCAATCTGTCGCAGGTCTCCATGCGCGCGATCACGAACTGGTACTACACCGCCCATCCGCCGATCATGCACGACCTGCACGAGGCGCAGCCGCTGATGTACACCTACAGCGGCGGGCCGCCCCAGAATCCCAATCTCGATCCGATTCTCTTCTCCGAACTCCCCTTCTTCGCCAACTGGGAAATGGCGCAGATGACCAAGTGGGGCATGCCGGGCGTGTACACGCACGCATTCATGGACGGCTGGTCGCCGGGCTATCTCGGCTCGGTCGCCTACAACCACAACGGCATGATGAAGATGTACGAAACGACGTCGGGCAACGACAACGTGCCGAATCCAACGGGCGCGCCGACGGCTAATGCCACGACGACGGCTGGTCCGGGCGGTGGGCGCGGTGCCGGCGGAGGCCGCGGCGGTGGTGGCGCGGGCGGTGGCGCCGCTGCTGGACAAGCTGGGGCGGCCGGGGCTGGGGCCGCTGCGGGTCAAGGTGCGGCGGGAGGCGGACGAGGCGCAGCAGGCGCCGGTGCTGGTGGCGCCAATGCGTTCCAGGGCCGAGGCGGACAAGGCGCTCCGCCTGCTGGAGCGCCGGGTGCGGGAGCCGCACCGGGACGCGGCGCGGGCGGCGGCGGCCGTGGCGGTAACGGCACGGGCCGGGGCGGCGGCCAGGATCGCGAGTGGTATCGCGGCATTGCGATTCCGCCGGGCGCGCAGGCGAATTTCACGCGGCGCGTGAACACGAATTACATGGAAACGGGCGTGCTGTCATCGCTCCAGCTCACCTCCATGTTCCCGAATCTCGTCGTCGAAAACTTCTATATCAAGACGCGCAACTCGATCGCGCAGGGCTTGAACCAGGCGCCGTACGCCTACGTGATTCCGGTCCAGCGCGACATGACGAAGCCGGCGGAACTCGTCCGAATCCTGCGCCTGCAGGGCATCGAAGTCGGCACGGCGAATGCCGACATCAAGATCGGCGATGCGACGTTCAAGGCCGGGTCGTACGTGATCAGGGGCGGCCAGCCGTACTGGCGGCTCGCCAAGAATCTGCTGGAGCGGCAGGACTATCCGGACCCCGACATGCGGACCTACGACGACAGCGGCTGGACGATGGGGTATGCGTTCAATGTGGACGTGAAAGAGATCGCGGACAAGGCGATTCTGGATGCGCCGATCACGCTCGTGAAATCTGACGCGCTGAAGGGCAGGACGGTGGGCGCCGGCACCGCGGGCGTGGCCGTGGCGCACTTCGGATCGAACAACATGATCACCTTCCGCTACAGGCTCAAGGCGACGCCGATGAAAGTCGCCGAGAAGTCCTTCAGCGCGGAAGGCATCGATTTCCCTGCCGGATCGTTCATTGTCACGGGATCGGCCGCGGATCTGCAGGCCGCAAAGGCGGCGGCTGACTCGTTGGGCCTCACCGCGGCGTCGCTCGCGAGCGTCCCGGCGGTGGCGACGCACGATGCCGACGCCCCGCGCGTCGCGATCTACTCCCAGTGGGGCCAGACCCAGGAGCTCGGCTGGTACCGGCACGCGTTCGATCAGTTCGGCATTCCGTTCGATCTGATTTTCAAAGAGCGCGTGGCCAGGGGCAACCTGAAAGCGGACTACGACGTGATCATCATGGCCGCGCAGAGCATCACGCGCGCGGCGGTCATGCAGCAGCCGGCGGCCCGGCCTCAACCGTACGAGAAGTCCGACAAGTACAAGTTCCTCGGCATGTACGGATCGACGCCGGACATGAGCGGCGGATTCGGCCAGGCCGGTGTCGATGCGTTCGAGAAGTTCCTGGAGGGCGGCGGGACGCTGATCACGACGCTCAACGCGGTGCGCTTCCCCATCGAATTCGGCTGGGCGCGTTCCATCGACACCGAATCCGTGCAGGGCTTCAACGCGCAGAAACCGCTCGTGCAGGCCGAAATCGTGAAGACCGACAGCCCGATCTTCTACGGCTACCCGGAGAAGATCTTCCCGGTCAAATTCGGGCAGGGCCAGCAGGTGTTCAAGTTCGGCGTCGCGGATCAGGACAAGGTCGTGGCGCGCTTTGTCGGCGGGGACGCGTCCGTCCTGTCCGGCCTCGGCGAAGGTGCCGCCGCGCTCACCGGCCGCGCCTTCGTGATGGACGTGCCTGAAGCCTCACGCGGCAAGGGCCGCGTCGTCATGTTCTCGAGCAACCCGATCTATCGCTGGCAGAATCATGGCGAATTCAACATGGTGTTCAACGCCATGATGAATTGGAACGATGTTGTGAAATAACGATTCGGGTTCGGTGAAGGCGGGGGCCGGCTCCATCCCGTAGCCGCGGGGCCTCAGCCCCGCGTTCACTGCACGGTCAGTCGGCCCGGTATCCACGGCCTGGCGACGCGGCGATTCCACCACCCCGCCGCGTAGTACATCGCCGCGATCATCCCGATGACGCCGAGCACGGCGCCGGGCAGCGGTAACGCGTGGTGGAGTGGATAGCTGAGCACGCCGTAGGCGAGTTCGACGTGGACCCAGTACACGAAGAGCGACGTGCGGCCCAGCACGAGCACCGGGGCCCATATACGATCGGCCGCCGGCGACTGCCACGTGCGGAAGAGCTCCCACGCCGCCCACAACCCGAACGTCATGACGCCGGTCTGCCAGATCGGCCATGACCAGGCGCTGGTGAATTTGAAGAGCTGGGGCGAATCAATCCTGCCCAGCACGAAGCCGGCGGCGGCCGTCAGCGCTCCGGCGATCGCCAGGCCCCGCAATGCACGCCGTTCCGCGCCTTCGTCTTTCGCCTCAGACAGCAGGAGTCCTGCGAACGCGCCAAGGGGGACGAAGGCCAGCGACGGGAAGATGCGGAACAACCCCATGCCGTTGGGCCGGATGTAGGCCTCGAGCCACGCGGGCAGGCGCGATGGCCATGGCCATTCGGCCGCGAACGGCGTCAGCGCAATGACGGCGAGGGCCGGCACTACCAGCCAGAACACGCGCCCGATGAACGCGCGCGGACGGGCCCAGCCGGTGGCCCGCGCCGTCACCGCCAGGCCCAATCCGAGAATGTTGAGAATATCCGGCGCGAGCAGACTCGAGAACGGCGCGCTCAGGCTGTACACGAATGACTGCAGCCGGAACAGGTGCGCGAACCAGAAGACCTGCCAGCCGCGCCGTTCGACACGCCATGCCGCCTGTCCCGGCGTCGCGCCGCGGGCGGCGTGCCCGGCAATCGCGAACGGCACCGCCACGCCGGCCAGGAACAGGAACAGCGGCGCCGCCCATCCGCCAATCCAGCCGGCGACGGGCCAGAGCGCGCTCGCGCGCGCGGGAACGGACGTCCACGCATCGAGCACGTGCCACTCGATCATGCAAAGGACGGCGATGCCGCGCAGCCAGTCGATGTAGGCGCGACGGGATACGAGGCCGGGGCTCATTTCCGCGCGTGCCGGCCGGAAATGAGCCCCGGCCTCCTCAGTGCTTGATCGTGAACGACGTCTTGAGCTCGACGTCCGGACGAATCGAGTTCCAGACGGAGCAGTACTTGTGGCGCGAGAGATCGATCGCGCGTTCAACCACGTGCGCGTCGATGACGCCGGTAAGCTGAAATTCGATGGCCATGCTGACGAACCGGCGGGGGTGCTCGGATGCGCGCTCGCCATGAAACGTCACCGTCATGGCTTCGATGGTCTGCCGGTGCTTCTGCACCACATGCACCACGTCCATCGCCATGCAGGCCATGACGCCATAGGCCAGCGCCTGCGGCGGCGACGCGACGCCAGGCGTCGAGCTGTGCAGCTCAATCCTGGGACTGCCGGGACTGCTGTGAAATTTCAGATCGCCGTGCCACTCGAGAGACAGTGAGACCATGACTACCTCGCTGCGCGGGCCGCCGCGCGCTCGCGGAACTCGACGACCGCCGAGTACGGCAACACGCGGATCAATTCCTCGAGCGTCGTGCTGCCATTCGCCAGGCGGTTCCATGCCGATTCCGCCATGGAAATCGTCGTGCGCGCGGAGCTGGCCTTGATGTCCTCAAACCCCGCCTGGCGCATGATCAGGAGTTGATCGGCGGGATCGGGCACCCACAGGTCGGCAACCAGCAACCGGCCCTGGTATCCAATGTAATTGCACTGGTCGCACCCGGCGCCCTTGACCAGCTCGACGTCCGGCCGTCCGCCTCCAAAGAACTCGGCCACCACCTCGGGCGCCGGCTCGTCGGGCTTGCGGCAGTGCGGACAGACCTCGCGCGCCAATCGCTGCGACATGACGCCAATGAGAGACGAGGCGATGAGCGAAGAGTCCACTCCGAGATCCATCAGCCGGGGCAACGCCTCGATCGCCGAGTTCGTGTGCAGCGTGCTGAGCAGCAGGTGCCCGGTCTGCGCGGCGCGGAACGCCATCTCGGCGGTTTCCTCGTCCCGAATCTCGCCGACCATCATCACTTCCGGATCGTGCCGGAGGAACGCGCGGAGAAATGCCGCGAACGTATTGCCGATCTCGGCGTTGACTTCCGACTGGCTCAGCTCCGGATACACATATTCGACCGGATCCTCGGCCGTCAGAATCCGGATCTCCGGCCGGTTCAGGTGCATCAGGCACGCATACAGCGTGGTGGACTTGCCCGCCCCGGTGGGCCCGGTCACCAGGAAAATGCCGGCCGTCCTGGACAGTGCCTGATGGATGCGATCGCGCATCGCGGGCTCGAGATTGAGCGCGTCGAGCCCCTTCGGCGCCCGCCCTCTGTCGAGGATTCGGATGACGACGCTTTCACCCGTCAACGATGGAATCGTGGACACGCGCAGATCGACGCTGGACTTGGCGCCCTTGCGATCCACCGAGACTTGAAAGCTGCCATCCTGCGGCCGCCGGCGTTCCGAAATGTCGAGCTGGCTGAGAATCTTGATGCGCGAAATGATTTCGCGCGCGCTCTTGTCGATCGCCTGTTGCGTCAGGCCGAACTCACTCGGGCGGAGCACGCCGTCGATCCGGAACCGGACCTGAAGCCCGCCCGGCAACATCTCGAGATGGATGTCGCTGCAGCGGTTGTCGATCGCGCGGCCCAGAACATACTGGAACAACTCGTCGGCGCGGCGAATCGTCTGCTCGTCGAGCGGCGCGACCGGAGCCGGCGCCTCGGGCGCGGACTCGCCCAGCACCAGACCCGCGTCCTCGCCCTCCTCGTCGTCGTAGAGCCGCCGCAGCGCGCGCTGGATCCCGCGGCTCGAGGAGGTGACCACCGTGATGGATTGACCGGTCAGGCGCGCGATGTCGTCCACGACGGCGGCCTTGGTGGGATCGTCCATGGCGATCGTGAGCGTCCGGCCGGCCTGGGCGACCGGCAGCAGCAGATGGCGGCGGGCGAAGGTCCGGTTGACGGCGCGCGCCAGGCTCCGATCGATGACCACCTTGTCGAGATCGATGAACGGCACGCCCAACTGGCTCGACAATGCCAGCCGCATGACGTCGTCGGTCAGGTAACCGAGCTTGACCAGCAACTGGCCGATGGGGATCTTCTGTGTCTTCTGACGCGCGAGCGCGTTCTCGAGCTGATCCCGGGTGATCGAACCACTGGCCACGAGCAGTTCGCCCAGCTGCGACTTCCGTTCCCGTGGCGTGAACCTGATTTCCGTCAACGCGGAGCCAGTATATTTCAACGCTCGCCGGCGTCTGTGTTTGGGCGCGCGGACGGCGGGCCGCCATGACGGGCCCGTCGTTATAATCCGGGCATGTCCAAGCCGCTTGTCATCATGTCGCTGCTCTCGCTGGCGGCGCCGTTTGCCGTGGCGCTTGCGCCGCAAGCCGATCCGATGATCGATCGCGCCCGCCGGTTGCTGCGCGAGGTGCCCATCATCGACGGACACAACGACTATCCCTGGGAAGTGCGGCAGAAGGCCGCGATGGATCTGAACAAACTCGATATGCGCCAGCCGCAGCCGTCGATCATGACGGACTTCGGGCGGCTGACAGCCGGGGGCGTGGGCGGACAGTTCTGGTCCGTCTACGTGCCGTCGCCGGCCGCGGGCACAACCGCAGCGGATACCGTGACGACGGCCCTGGAACAGATCGACATCGTGCACCGGATGGTCGCGCGCTACCCGGACAAGCTCCAGCTCGCGCTCTCGGCGGCGGACATCGAAAACGCCCAGAAAGCCGGCCGGATCGCGTCGCTCATCGGGATGGAGGGAGGCCACGCCATCAATTCGTCGCTGGCGACGCTGCGGATGATGTATCGCCTGGGCGCCCGGTACATGACCTTGACGCACAGCCTCAACATCCCCTGGGCTGATTCAGCCACGGACACGCCCAGACTGGACGGGCTCTCGCCGTTTGGCGAGGAAGTCGTGCACGAAATGAACCGGCTCGGCATGATGGTCGATCTCAGCCACGTCTCGCCCGGCACGATGAGCGACGCGCTGAGAGTCACGACGGCGCCCGTGATCTTTTCGCATTCGTCGGCGCGGGCGCTGTGCGACGTTCCGCGCAACGTCCCCGACGAGATCCTCCGCCAGATTCCGAAGAACGGCGGCATCGTCATGGTCACGTTCGTCCCGCAGTTCATTTCTCAAGCCGTGGCCGACCACAACATCCGCGACACGGCGGAGCGCGCGCGGCTGGAAGCCGTTCCCGGCGCCACGCCGGAGGCCGTGACCAGGGGACTCGAGACCTGGCGCGCCGCGCATCCCGCGCCGCGAGCCACGCTGGCGCAGGTCGCCGACCACATCGATCACATCAGGAAGGTCGCGGGGATCGACCACATCGGCGTCGGCGGCGACTTCGACGGCATCACCACGGTCGTCCAGGGGCTCGAAGACGTCTCGACGTATCCGGCGCTGATGGCCGAGCTGCTGAAGCGCGGCTACACAGACGAGGACATCAGGAAGATTGCGGGGCGCAATATGCTTCGCGTCATGCGGGCCGTCGAGGCGGTGGGCGGCAAGGTCGGAGCGCCGATCCGGTGAAGATCGTCTGCCTCGGCGATTCCACGACGGCCGGGACGCCGCTGTTCAAGTCGCCGCTGGAGGCGCCTCCGGACGGCGCGGGCGATGAGCGAAGTCAGTTCGCGTACTGGCTGCGGCAGGCGCAACCCGAGTGGCAGGTCACGAACTGCGGCGTCAATGGCGAGCGCAGCGATCAAATCGCGGATCGATTCGACCGGGACGTTCGGGTGCCTTCTCCGGACGTCGTCGTCATCATCGCGGGCGTGAACGACGTGTACCAGGGATTACCCGCCGACCACGTGACGCGGCAACTGCAGCGGGTGTATGAACTCGCATGGGCCTGCGGCATCCGCGTCGTCGCCGGCACCATCGTGCCTTACAACACCGCGACCGCGGATCAGAATGCGCGGATGCACGCGATCAACGACTGGATTCGGCGGTACGCCGCGGACAACCCGGATCGCATCTGTCTTGCCGACACGCGGCTGGCGGCCGCCGAACCCGGCAATATCGATCGATTGTCCGGATCGCCTGACGATCTGCATCCGGACATCGACGGCTACCGCCGGATGGCCGGCGCGCTCGAGGCGGCGATACGGGCAGGCCTGGCCCGTTCCCAATAGATATTAGTTTTATATGATATAGTGTGTTTATGCCAAAGAAGGCCGTGTCAGTCACCCTCGACGCCGCCAACCTGCTGTGGCTGAAAGGCCGGACCGTCGCGGGGAAAGGCCGGAGCGTCAGCGATACGCTCAACGCGCTGATCAGTGAGGTCCGGGAATCCGCTCCGTACCACGGAGAGGGACGATCGGTCGTCGGCAGCATTGACTTGCCGGCGGACGATCCGGATCTGGCCGGCGCCGATCAGTACATTCGGTCGCTGTTTGGGCAGGCCACGAAACCTCACCGTGGCTGAGGCGGCGGTCACCGACACGCACGCCCTGATCTTTCACGCCGCGGGCGGCGCGAAGCTCGGCGCCAGAGCTCGCGCGCACTACGCCGCCGCCGAAAACGGCAACGCCATCGTGTACGTGCCGGCCGCCGTCATCTGGGAAACGTGCCTGCTGGCGCGCGCCGTGAAAGTGAATCTGCGGAGGTCGGCGGAGACGTTCTTCGCCGACCTCTTCAGCAACGCCGCCTACCAGCCGCTGGATCTCACGGCCGCACAGGTCCTGATGGCCGACACACTCCGCTTCACGCGCGACCCGTTCGATGCCCTGATCGTCGCCGCCGCGCGCGACTTGTCCCTCCCTCTCCTGACGCGTGATGGACCCATGCGAGCGTCCGGCGCCGTGAAAGTCATCTGGTAGTGTCCACGCTTCCCCGCGCCGCCGACGTCGTCATTGTCGGCGGTGGATGCATGGGCGCCAGCGTGGCGTTTCACCTGGCGCGGCTCGGCATCACGAACGCCGTGCTGCTGGAGCGCGAGGCGCTTCTTGGAACGGGATCCACCGGACGCAACGCCGGCGGCGTGAGGCATCAGTTTTCCCACGAGGCGAACATTCGTCTGTCAATCGAGTCCATTCACCTGCTCGAACGATTTCAGGACGAGGTCGGCCATCAGGCCGATCTGCACCAGGATGGGTACCTGTTTCTGTTGTCCTCCGACGAGAGCGCCGCGACATTCCGCCAGAACGTGGAGCTGCAACGACGCTGCGGCGTGCCGGTCGAGTGGCTGACGCCCGAAGAGGCCGCCCGCCTGGCTCCGGGAATCGACGTGGGCGGCGTGGCCGCGGCGACGTTCTGCGGGCGCGACGGCATCGCGGATCCAAACGGCGTCACGGTCGGGTTTGCGAAAGCCGCCGAGCGCGCCGGCGTGGTCATCGCGCGCGAAGTCGAAGTCACCGGCATCGATTGCGCCGGGGGCCGCGTGGCAGGCGTACAGACATCTCGCGGGCCGATCGCCACGCCTGTCGTCGTGAACGCCGCCGGGCCGTACGCGCGGGCGATCGGCGCCATGGCGGACATCGACGTGCCGGTGGATCCGTACCGGCGGCACATCTTCATTGCCGATGCGCCGGCAACGGGTGTCCCGCCGACGCGGATCATGGTGATCGACTTCGACTCGACGTTCTACTTTCACCGCGAAGGCGCCGGCGTGCTGTTCGGGATGGGCGATCGGGACGAATCGCCGACGTTCGATACGACGGTGCAATGGGATTTCCTGCCCCGCGTCATCGAGATCGCGATGCGGCGGCTGCCGGCCTTGCGCGACGCGGCGATTACGCATAGCTGGGCCGGCCTGTATGAGGTGACGCCCGACGCCAATCCCCTGATCGGTCCGGCTCCGGATCTGCCGGGCTTCTATGTCATTACCGGATTCAGCGGCCACGGATTTCAACACTCGCCGGCAGCCGGGCGGATTCTGGCCGACCAGATTGCCGGCAGAGATCCGCGATTCGACCTCGCGGCATTCGCACCTGGTCGATTTGCGGCCGGCGAGGGACGCGGCGAGCGATATGTAGTATGAAAAAGGCATGGTTTCCCGCCATCGGATTGGTTTGACTCTCACCGCGGCCCTGTTGGCGTCCCGCTGCGGCGGCGCGGCGCCAAAGCCGCCGGAGATTCCCGCGGATCCGGCGTCCTACGCCAACGTCGCGGCGTTCGTGGCGACCCACCTGTCACTGGACCTCACGCCGGACTTCAACACACGCACGATGGCCGGCATCGCCAGCCTGACGTTCGAACGTCGCGATCCTGCCGCCCGCGAAGTGGTGCTCGATACGCGGGATTTGCACATCAGCAAAGCCGAAGCCGGTACCAACGAAGCCAACTGGGCCGGCACGACGTTCACGCTCGACCCGGCGACGGCCGCGTTCGGGAGCGCGCTGCGCATTGCGATGCCGCCGGAGGCCAACTCGGTCCGGGTGACCTACACGACGTCGCCAGGCGCCAAGGGCCTGCAGTGGCTGACGCCGGCGCAAACCGCGGGCAAGACGCATCCATTTCTTTTTACGCAGGCCGAAGCGATTCAGGCCCGCTCGTTCGTGCCCATTCAGGATTTGCCGGGCGTCCGGCTGCGGTACGACGCCACGATTCACACGCCGGCGGATCTCGTCGCCGTGATGGCGGCGGAAATGGAAGACGCGCCTGGAGGAGCGCACGGCACCTTCAAGTTCCACATGCCGCTGCCGATTCCTTCGTACCTCATCGCGCTGGCCGTCGGCGATCTGAAGTTCCGCGAGATGTCCGAACGCACCGGCGTCTGGGCCGAGCCGTCCGTCGTGGACGCGGCCGCGCGCGAATTCGAAGACACCGAAAAGATGATCCAGGCCACCGAGCAGGTGTACGGCAAATACCAGTGGGGCCGCTACGACCTGCTGGTGCTCCCACCGTCGTTTCCGTTCGGCGGCATGGAGAATCCGCGCCTGACGTTCGCGACGCCGACCGTGATCGCCGGTGACAAGTCCCTGGTCTCATTGGTCGCGCACGAGCTGGCGCACTCCTGGTCCGGCAACCTCGCCACCAACGCGACCTGGACGGACTTCTGGTTGAACGAGGGCGTCACCACGTATCTGGAACGGCGAATCGTCGAAGCGGTCTATGGCAGGCGCCTCGCCGACATGGAAGCGGTGATTGGCTTCAAGGATCTCGAAGAGAGCCGCAAGACCCTGGATACACCGGGCGACCGCACGCTGCTCCCGGACCTGGCCGGCCGCGATCCGGACGACGCGTATTCGTCCGTGCCGTACGAGCAGGGCGCTCTGTTCCTGTCCTTCCTGGAAGCGAAATTCGGCCGCGACCGGTTCGACGAGTTCCTCCGGCGCTGGTTCGACGACCATCAATTTCAAAGCGTCACGACGGCGCAGTTCGTCGCGTTCCTGAAATCGACGCTCATGACCGAAAGCCCGAACGTCGTGACCGACGCGCAGGTGCAGGAATGGCTGCACTCGGAAACGGTTCCGTCGTTCGCGATACTGCCGAAGTCGGACGCGTTCGCCAAGGTTGAGCAGGCGTCCGCCATCTGGCAGGCCGGCGGGCTCGTCGAGGGACTCGCCGCGACCGCCAACGGCTGGACGACACAGGAGTGGCTCCATTTCCTCAATTCACTGCCGCGCAAGATGAATGAGGCGTTGCTGACCGCGCTGGACAAGCAATTCAACCTCACGACCTCCGGCAACGCGGAGATCGCGCACGCGTGGTACCGGCTGGCGATCGCGAATCACTACACGGCGGCCTATCCCGCCATGCAGCAGTACATGGAACGCATCGGACGCCGGAAACTCATCGTCCCGCTGTATCGGGATTTGGCTGCCACTCCGGAGGGACTGGCCCTCGCGAAAAAGATCTTCGCCACCGCCCGCGAGGGCTACCACCCGATGGCACAGGATTCGATTGAGGCCGTATTAAAGAAGTAGCCGGCTCCCCAACGACCTCCCCGTGACACAACCCTGACATTCGCTCGGGCATAATAGGCGCCCGCCCATGGGGATCAGCGCGTGGCTGCGGCTGCCGAGGCGCCTGTTGGCGCTGTTCGCCGTGGTGACACTGGTGCCCGCGCTTGTCCTGCTCTGGCTCGGCTGGAAGGTGATCGAGCAGGACCGCGATCTCGACGGCCCGCGCGCGCAGGCCCGGCTGGATCGGACGGCGACCCTGGTCGCCGACGGGCTCTTGCGCGAAATCCACGCGGCCATCGACGCGCTGCCGGCGTGGGCCGCGTCTCCGCCGGCGTCCATCGGCCAGGACGCCGCGCTGGTCAATGTCGATGCCGCCGGCACGTTGACCGTCCGCGGCGCGGCGCTTCCTTTTGTTCCCATCGTGGCAGAGTCGAGCGATCTCGGACCCGAAGTCTGGGAAGCCGGCGAGTCCGCGGAGATTCGCGGCGACCTCCACGCGGCCGCCGGCGAATTTACGAGCCGGGTCTCGTCGTCGGATCCGGGCATTCGGGCCGGCGCTCTCGTCAGGCTCGCCGGCGTGCTGCGCAATCTTCGTCAATTCGAGAAGGCGCTGGCCGCCTATCGCGCGCTTTCGGCAATCGACGCACGCGTGGATGGAGAGCCCGCTGAACTGGTCGGCCGCGCAGCGGCCTGCGAAATGCTGAGCGCGCTCGATCGCGGCGACCAGCTGGCGCAGGAGGCCGCTTCGCTGGCCGCCGATCTGCGGAAGGGACGCTGGGCGATCGATCGCGGATCGTTCGAGTTCCGTTCGAGCCAGGTACGCGGCTGGACGTCGATGCTGGAATCAGGCGTCGAGCTGTCACTGGCATCCGCGATCGACGCGGTCTGGCCCGCTGTCGCCGGCGGCGCCGCACCCGAGAGCGGCGCCAGGACCCTGTGGCAGGACGACCTCGGATTGGTCGTAATCTGGCGCAGAGCGGCCGGCGGCGTCACGGTCCTTGCCGCATCGGCCGAGTGGGTGGCCCGCGAATGGCGCAGCGTGTGGTCTGCCGAGCCGGTGGAGGTCGCGCTCACCGATGACACCGGTCGCGCGATCGTCGGCCGCCAGCCAGGTCCCGATCAGCCGAGCGTGGCACGAGCCCGCGCGGAAACGGGACTGCCATGGACGGTTCGCGCATCGGTCGTCGTCTCCGACGCGGAACTGGCCGCCGCGCGGTCCCGCCGCTGGCTGATCGGCGCGGGCGTCGGCGTCCTGTTGCTGCTGATTCCCGCCTGCGGCTATGTCATCGCGCGCGCCATGCAGAAGGAACTCGCGGTCGCGCGTCTGCAGGCGGACTTCGTCTCCGCTGTCTCGCACGAGTTCCGCACGCCGCTGACGGCCATGTCGCACCTGGTCGATCGCCTGCAGCGTGATCCCGCAATTCCCGACGCGCGCCGGCGTGAGTACTACGACGCGTTGTCGCGCGACACCCATCGTCTCCGGCGCTTCGTCGAGAGCCTGCTCGATTTCGGACGGATGGAAGCGGGCGCGGCAACCGTGCGCCTGGAGCCCACAGACCTCAGCCCGGTGGTGGCGGCCGTCGTAGAGGAATTCCGCGCGGATCCGGCCGCCGGGCGTCATCCCGTGGCGCTCGCGACAGGCGCGGCGGCGCCAATCGTGCGGATCGATCGCGAATCGTTCGGGCGCGCCCTGTGGAACCTGCTGGACAACGCCGCGAAATACTCGCCGCCTGACGCACCCATCGATGTGGAGACGACGATCCGCGATGCACAGGCCATCGTGCGCGTGCGTGACCGCGGCATCGGCGTGCCGGTGTCCGAGCGCCAATCGATTTTCCGCAAATTCGTGCGAGGTACCGGGCAGATCTCGTCGGGCATTCGCGGCACGGGCGTCGGGCTCGCGATGGTCGATCAGATCGTGCGCGCGCATGGCGGCGAGATCAGGCTCGAGAGCGAAGTGGGTGCCGGCAGTGAATTCAGCATCGTGCTGCCCGTGGCCGCAGAGCGATCGGCCGTGCCGGTACCCGGAATGGCTGGCATGTCATGACACGCATTCTCGTCGTCGAAGACGATTCGGGCATCGCGATGGCGCTGGAAGACGACCTTCGCGCTGAAGGCTACGACGTCATCGTCGCCACGGACGGCGTGACAGCGACGACGAAGGCCATCGACGAAGGACCGGACGCGATCCTGCTGGACGTGATGCTGCCGCAGAAGGACGGATTTGCGGTCTGCCGCGACGTGCGCGCGGCCGGCGTGCGCGCGCCCATCATTCTGCTCACGGCGCGCACGGCCGAGCCGGACAAGATCCTGGGACTCGAGACGGGCGCCGACGACTACGTCACCAAGCCGTACAGCCCAGGCGAGCTGCGTGCGCGCGTCAAGGCTGCGCTGCGGCGATCGAGCGAGGTCATGCCGGATGTCTTCCGGTTTGGGGATGCGGAAGTGGACTTCAGCCGGCGGGAGCTGCGCCGGGCTGGAGTGCCCGTGCCGATGACGCCGCTGGAATTCCGGCTGCTCGAGACGTTCATCCGGCACCGGGGCCGCGCGCTCGCGCGTCAACGGCTGATCGATGAAGCCTGGGGCCGTGACACGTTCGTGACCGATCGCGTCGTGGACAACCAGGTGACGAATCTGCGCAAGAAGATCGAACCGACGCCGTCAGCACCGGTCTTTCTCAACAGCATCCGAGGCTTCGGCTATCGCTTCGATCCCTCGTGACACAACGATGACCGGACGCTGCTCTTTCGAGGACGGGCGGCCCCTAGTCTGGCTGACCAGGAGGAACGACCGATGAAATCCATGCGAAATACGGTGGCGCTGATTGGCCTGGTCGTGTCGTCGGCCATGCTGACGGCGCAATCGACGCCGTCGCCCGAAGCGCAGCTCAAGGCGGCGATGAACCGGGAGACGGTGCAGCGCGATCTACCGGGTGCGATTGAGCAGTACAAGCAGATTGCGAGCACCTTTCAAGGCAACCATGCGGTGGCGGCGAAGGCGTTGTTGCAACTCGGCGGGATCTACGAACGGCAAGGGAAGGCGGAGGCGCAAGGGACCTACCAGCGGATCATCAGCGACTACGCGGATACGCCGACGGCGGTCACGGCGCGGGCGCGGCTGACGAAGTTGCAGGGAGCGGATGCCGGGCCCTTTTCATTCAAGAATCTGGACGAGTGGTTCAAGGACACTCAAGGTGCGTGGGTTTCACCCAACGGCAAGTATTTGGCGTATCGGAAGAATGGCAGCCAAGGCCCCAGCGCGGAGAGCGCGGGTCGGCCTCTCTTCATTCGCGACTTGGTTAGTGGAAAGGAGCGGCGCCTGGTTGATGCCAAACCTGGCGAGTGGCCGTACCTCACAGCCTGGTCTCCCGACTCGCAGCGGATCGCCGCTCTGTGGAAGGTGCCGAGCGGCTTGGAGTTTCGGTTCATCACATTGTCCACGGGTGAATCGCACACGCTGGCCAAGGCGGCCTTTGCGGGCCCCGCGTTCCAGCTGCACTGGTCGCCTGATTCCCGCATGGTGTTGTTCATTCTGCCGACGTCACGCCCCGGCCAGCATACCCAGTTCGAGGTGCGGCTCGCCACGGTCGGTGCGGGTGACACTGTTTTGCTGGAGAGTGCCATCAGCGCGGCGCCGTCGGCCGCTTGGGCGCCAGACAGCCGCCGCCTCGCGTACTCGAAGCCAGGCGCGAGTCAGGATGAGATTCGCATTGTCACTCCCGGCACCAAGGGGACGCAGTCGGTCACGATCGACAAACCCACACCGAATTCTCGAGTGACGGTCAAGTCGTGGACGCCGGCTGGTGAAGTTTTCTACTCCCAGAACGTGAACGGCGGCAATGACTCCTTTCTCGTTAGTGCGAGTGGCGGATCGCCGCAGAAAGTTTGCGAAGGCCGCGGATCTTCGGGCGGAGACGGCTGTCAGGATCTGAGCCCGGACGGCACGCAGCTCATTCTTCGCAGGAACATCTCGGGCGGGGGCCGGGTGGTCTTGAAGAACGTGAAAGACAACTCTGAGCGAACGCTGACGCCCGAAGCGGTGTGGGAGCAAACGGCCCTGGGCGGGTTTTCGCCCGACGGCCGGCTTTTTCTGTTCCGCTCGAATCGCGAGGGCGGATACGGACTCTACGTAGCGGCGATGGACCGCATTCCCGTGGCGTCCCCCGTCAAGATCGCACAACTGGATTCCGAAGCGTCGGCTGTAAGCGGTTCGTGGACGTCTCAGGGGCTGGTCATCCGCATCAACAACAACCAGACGAATCAATACCGGATCGATCTGGACAGCGCGCGCAAACCGATCGGACCTCCAATCCGACTCACGGAAAGTTCGCCCCAAAACATCAGCGCGCGCGTGTCGCCTGACGGCAAGCGCATCGCGTACATATCGCGCGGACGGCCGACAGGCTTCGCCTTGATGGATGCCAACGGCGCCAACGAGCGCGTCATCAAAGAGGTGCCGCCGGACATGCTGTTGCGGATGAACCTCGTCGGATGGCTCAATGACAATCTTCTGATGATTACGGACGCGGGGCTCGGCACTGGAAACCTGCGCCAAGCCGCCAAAAAACTCTTTGCCCTCAACATCACGGCTGGCGACATGCGGCCGCTGGGGCCGGACGTCGTCGGCAATGGTGTGTGGATAGCCGGGGGGCGGAGCCTGGTCTACACGAACGCGAAGGACGATTTCATCTTGAGACCGATCGCCGGCGGCGACGAGAAGGTGATTCATCTCGATAATTGGTGGGAGTACGAGGGCGCGACGGGTGGCAACTGGATCTCCTATTCGACCGCGGACGATTCCGCCGCCAACAGGCCCATCCCAGGTGACATCCGCGTGCGGTCGCTCGAGACCGGATCGGAAAAGATCGTCGCCAAGTGGCCGGACACGAAGGGGGGCGAACATGCACCGGCGGCGTTGTCGGCCGACGGGCGGTTCCTCGTCTATCAGGATCCCAACCTGAAGTTGTGGATGACTAACGTCGAAACCGGCGAGTCGTGGCCACTGCTCAAGAACCCTCCGGCCGATGTGGACTTCGAATACGCGAGTTGTCATTTCGCACCTGACGGATCCTACGTGGTCATCGAAGGCTACATCTCACGCTCCACGTGGCGCGCCTACAACGGCGTGACGTACGACGCGGTCACGAAGCTGCTCAACGCGAAGAAGTAATCGTCACAACATCCTCACCAAACCGTGACACATCCGTGCCACGACGCTGACGGCTCTCCCGCTAGAGTCCGTCGCGTCGGGGCACGTGGGCCTCCACTTCTTCTTTCTTCTGACGAAAGGTGACGCGATGACTCGCAGCATGAGCATGTTTGTCGGCATTGGTTTGAGCGTGACGGCGCTGGTCGCCGCGCCGCGGGCGCAGAAGCCCAGGACAGATCTGAACCTGATGACGATCGCCAGGAACGGCCAGGTCATCCACAACCCGAAGACACAAGCGATCTTCTGGGGCAGCGACTGGAACAACCCGGCGGTCGCCGGCGACATCATCACCGGCATGGACTCCTTCTTTGCCGGCATCAGCGGATCGCACTTCGCCGAGCTCGCGGCGGAGTATGGCGATCGCAACGGCCCGATTTCCTCCCAGTCGACGTACCTGGGACACGTGATCGATTCGACAAACCCGCCCGCCGGCGTCCTGTCGAACGCCACCGTGTTGGCCGAGGCGTGCACAGCCGCCAGCAACAACCCCGATCCGGACGCGGTGTACTTCGTCTACACCTCTACCGCCGCCGCGCTCACCGGAACCTGCGCGATTCGTACGTGGGGCACCTGCGGCAAGCGATCCGGGCCGATTCAGGTGGTCTACGTGCCGTACATGACCGGCACGGACCCGCAGTGCCGCGGAGCCCTGGATCACGGTGACGACGGCAGCGTGACCGGACACTCGGCCGCACTGGCTCAGTACGGCAACGTCAGCGCCAACAACTTCATGAACGCCATCACCGATCCCAACGGCAACGGCTGGAAGGACGCCTACGGGGACGGCATCAGCTTCAAGTGCGACGGCATCTTCATCCCAACCGGCACCTTCGAGCTGTTCTCAGACGGGTCGCAGTGGACGACGCGCATGAAGTGGTCGAACGCGGCGTACCTGGCCGGGACCGGAACGGCGAATCACAAGGGTCTGGCGGGGTGTGTGTACTGAGGCTGGCAAGTCAGAAGGCAGAATTGCGCCGCTACCACACCGATCGCACGTGCCGATAGCTCAGAATCCGATCGTCCTTCGTGACGATCGTGGCGCCCCGGTCTCGTGCCGTCGCGACGATGATTTGATCGGCGGGGTCGTCGTGAAACGGCTGGGGCAGCCGGCAGCTTTCGGCCAGAACGGGACGCGTCAACTCGGCGATCTGCAGGCCCGGCAGCGCCAGCGCCGCATCGAGCCACTCGTCCAGCGGCCGGTCCAGCAGGAGTTGGCGCTTCTCGATCTTCTTGCCAATCTCCCAGACTGAGATCATCGACAGCCAGAGATCGTCCGACGCCTGCGCACGGTCGATCGATCGGGTCGCGGGCCGCGAAAGACGGCGGCCGCCGTCGACCCACCAGAGCCAGGCGTGGGTGTCAAGAACGACCGGCATCCCAGGCCACGCCGGTCGAAAACGGATCGCCGTGCTCTTCGAGCACGCTGCCGGCCAGTGCGCGCGAGGTGGCGGCGGTAGCGGAAATGGGCACGAGCTTCGCGACCGGCCGGCCACGCTTGGTAATGACGATGGCCGATTTGGTCCGAGCCACTTCATCCAGGGTCTTGAGGCACACGTCCTTGAACTTACCGGCCGCCATGGTCTTCATATCGTAATAATGGCCATGGCCATATGGCCATGTCAATTTCAGGACGACCACCACTCATTTCAGGTTCTGAAGTGTCTCCGCGAGCGCCTTCATGCGCTTCGCGTCGGCGCCGGTAGCCTTCGGGGCATCGGCGGCGAGTTGCGCCGCGAGCGGTTTCAACTGGCCGAGTGCCGTCGTGCGCGCGGGGCCAGCCGCCTTTTCGGCGCGATCGAGGGCCTCGTGCAGCGAGGCGATTTTCTCGGCCGCCACCGCCTGACCGCGCTCGAGCTGATCCACGTAAGCGCGAGCGACGGCAAAACTGGCCGGCCACCTGATCGGCGCCTGCTCCTGCACGTTCAGCTCGTCCCACTTCACGGACGCGGCCGCGTCGATTTCGTTCTGCGACAACTGATCGCTCGCCACCAGCTTGAAGATGTCGAGCCCGCGCATGATCTCCGAACCGTAGATGTAGCCGTTGTAATAGTACGCGGACCAGTAGCCGCCAATCGCGAGCTTGTCGGGATAGACGGGCCCGCGATCGAAGTACGCGATCTCGACCGGGTGCTTCGAGTCCGTGAAGTCGAACATGGACAGCCCGCCCTGGTACCACGCCTGCACCATGATGTCGCGCCCCGGGACGGGCACCATCGAGCCGTTGTGCGCCACGCAGTTCTCGGTGTCCGTCTGCGGCGCCGGCATCTTGTAGTAGCTGCCGAAGACCAGCTTCTTATTGACGATGTCGAAGATGGCGTCGGCGCCCCAGGTGAGCAGATCGGTGTTGCGGCAACGCGGCGCCGTGCCGCCGCCCCACTCGTCGCTGAAGAGCACCTTGGTGCCGTCGTTGTTGAACGTCGCCGAGTGCCAGTAGGCGAACGCATTGTCGGTCACCGCGTCCAGGCGCTTCGGGTGGATGGGATCGGAAATGTCCAGCAGGATGCCGTTGCCCGAGCACGCGCCCGCGGCCAGCCCCAGCGCGGGGTACGTGGTGATGTCATGGCACTGATTGGTGATGTTGGTCGTCTGCGTTTCCGGACCATGGTCGCCGGTCTTCTTCCACAAGCCATTGGGCGCGCCCGTAGCGGAATCGGCGAAGATGCGCGGCCGGTTGACGACCCTGGCGGTTTCCGGCGCCTTGAGCGGCACTTGAATGACGTCGATGCTGAACAGCGAGGTGTTGGGGTCATTGGGATCGCCCACGCAGCCGTCGAGTTCCTTCGCCTGCCGGACCCCCGCGGTGCCGGAGCCGTAGATGTAGACGTGGTCCTTGTCGTTCGGCATCACGACCAAGGTGTGGGTATGCGAGCCGCGGCACGTCTGGACGGTCGCGATCTGCTTCGGCCTGGCGATGTCCGTGATATCGAAAATCCGCACGCCGCGAAAACGATCCGGGCTCGATACCGCCTGCACGCCCTGTGAGCCGCAGTCCACGCGGCCGCGCGTTTCCTCCACGGACATGAACAACAGGTTCTTGTACACGGACAAGTCGCCCTGGCCGCCCGGACACACGAACGATGTCCGCAGCTGCGGCTTGCGCGGATCTTCGACGTTGTAGAAGTTGAACCCGTTGAAGTTGCCCTGAAAGACGTGCGGGCCCTGGAACGCGAAGTCGGAGTTCATGAAACTGAATCCGCCCGCCGGGTCCTGGAAGTTGTCTGGTTTCTGGATGTGAGCCACCAGCTCGAGGTTCTTCACCGCGACGCCCGCGTCTTCGAGGCCGGCCTTCAGACCCACACGTGGATCGGTGGACGGCCGCGGCGGTGTCTGCGCTTCGAATTGCTGCGCGCCGATGACGCCGGCAAAGGCCAGAACGCCGGCAAGGGTCGCGAAAGTCAGAGTCCTGGTCATCGTTTTCCCATGGTGGCCCGCAGCGCGCGCATGCGGGTGATTTCGGCTGATTGATCGGCTTCCACGTCCGAGGCGAACTGAAACACGCTCGAGTCCTGCCCGGCGCCCGGGCTCGCCATCAGTGTCCTGACCATCGCCACCGCGCCCTGGTGATGCTGAATCATGTATTCGAGAAACAGGCGATCGAAATCCGCGCCCTTGGCGGCCGAGAGCTCGTCCATCTGCTTCTGCGTCAGCATGCCGGGCATGGCCATGTCCGGCATCGCCATCATCATCTTATAGTCCGCCTCCGAGGGTACGGATTTCCCGTGGCTCGTCAGCCACGTCTTCATCATGCGGATTTCGTCGGTCTGCGAGACCTCGATGCGCTGGCCGAGCAATTTCATGTCATCGCGCGCGGTTCGGGTCTTGAGCAGCCCGACCATCGCGAGGGCCTGCGTATGGTGACCGATCATGCCCTGCATGAATTTCACGTCCGCCTCGGTTATTTTCGGAAGCGGAGCGGCTTGCCGATCGGCCGCAGCAGAAGCCCGTACGGCCGCGAATCCCGCCGGAGCCGGCGCGAATGCTCCGGCAAAGGCGGACACACACAGCAATACGACCACCGTCCGGACCATCGTCATGGCGAGCGTCCTCAAAGAATATTACCCGACAGGATTCTGGTGACGTCCGCGGCGGTCTTTGCCTGCGACTCACGTCCGTCGAGGACCAGTTCGCCGCGCAGTTGCCCGAATCCGTACAACACCACGCACGCGCGCGTGCCCGCGCGCCGCGCGGTTTCCACATCGATCATCGAGTCACCGACCAGCCACGTCGTTTCCGCGGCGCTGTCGAACTGCGCCATCAGGGCCTGGAGGCCGGCGGGATCGGGTTTGCGCGGGTACGGCGAATCGCCGCCGATGACGCGGCGGAAACTCGACGACAGATCGAACGCGTCCAGCAGCGCGCGGGTCGGCTCCCCGGGTTTGTTCGTCAGCACCGCGAGGGGACCCAGGGTTCGGACCTGGGCCAGCATCTCGGGCACGCCGGGATAGGGCCTGGTGTTGAGCAGGAGCCGCCGGTCATAAATCCGCCGGAACCTGGCCAGCGCGTCCGGCTCCGCGGGATCGAGTCCGGACGCGGCCAGCGCGCGCTCAACCAGCTTTCTGGCGCCCTCCCCCACCATCATCGCCGCCCGATCGATCGGCAGCGCCGGCGCACCATAGCTCGCCAGCATCTCGTTGGTGCTCTCCGCCAGGTCCAGGCGGGAATCGATCAGCGTGCCGTCGAGGTCGAACACGATCAACACCCCGCGATGATACTTCCGGCCACATTCTGTTATGGTCTGACAAGCACATGCGGCGTCCCGGTTTCCTTCTGCTCACGCTCACGCTGGCCCTGGCCGCGGTTGTCGCGACGTCCGCCCAGGACCCGCAGCAGCACGTGTTCAGAACCGGCGTCCAGACGGTGCCGATCTACGCGACGGTCCTCGATGCAAACAACCGCCTGGTGCCGGATCTCAAACAAGAGCATTTCGAAGTGTTCGACAACGGCAAGCCGGCGCCCATCACGCTGTTCGTGGCCGAGGTCCAGCCCATTTCCGTCGTCGTGGCGATTGATACCAGCGGGAGCATGACGCTGGTCATCGACGATTTCGTCAAGCAAGCCGCCGAGACCTTTATCCTGCGCATGCTGCCGGCCGACCGCGCCATGATTGGCAATTTCGACGACCGGGTCGTGTTCAGCCCGGAGTTCACCAGCAACAAAGATCAGTTGATCCGGTACATCCGGACGAACATTCAGTACGGCAATGGCACGCGCCTCTGGGACGCGCTGGATCGCAGCGTGGCGCAACTGAAGACCGAGACGTCGCGCAAGGTCGTGCTCGCCCTGTCTGACGGCGAGGACTCAGGCAGCAAGACCGCCGACGGCAAGGACGTCCTGGCGCGCGCCCAGGACGAACACGTCATGGTCTACGTGATTGGCATGCACAATCAGCTCGTCATCAACGGACAGTATTCGGTGACGCGCCCCGACCGGTTCCTGCGCAGATTGACCGCCGAAACCGGCGGTGGAAACTTTGAAATCTCCAAGGCCACCGAGCTCAATTCCACGTTCACGCGCGTGGCCGACGAACTCCACAGGCAATACGTCATCGGCATCGCGCCCGCAGTACTCGATGGGAAGCTCCACAAGCTCGAGGTCAAAGTCAAGGTGCCGGGCATGACCGCGAGGGCCAGACAGAACTACATGGCGACAAAACAATAATTGGGCGGCTGCCTTCTATTTCTTGATGCGCGCGGGGCCCCACCCCCGCGGTGTTGTCGCGCCAAGCCCCGCCCCCGCGGTGTTGTCGTTCCTGCTAGGATCGGCCCCCATGAACAGACGTGAATTCCTTGGCGCGGCCGCTCTCGGCGCCGGCGCCGTTGCTACGGGTTGCACGACGACTCCGGCCACGCCTGAGGCGGCCGCTCCGGCCAGCAGCCTTCCCGAATCCATCCGCGCGCTGAAACCGATGACCGACGGCATCGTCAAGATCGGCGACGATGAGCGGCGGGCGCGGATTGCGAAGGCGCAGAAACTGATGGCCGAGCAGAAGATCGACGGGATCTTCATGGAAGGCACCACCAGTTGCTTCTACTACGCCAACATGCGCTGGGGCCAGAGCGAGCGGACGTTCGGGCTGGTCATTCCCGCAAAAGGTGATGTCGCCTACGTCTGCCCCGGCTTCGAAGAAGACCGCGCCCGGGAGCTGATTAAGTTCGGCAACGAGGTACGCGTCTGGCAGGAACACGAGAACCCGTACGAGCTCATTGCCGGGATCATCAAGGACCGGGGCGTGCAGCATCACCGCATCGGCATGGAAGAGCGCGTCCGCTTTTTCATCGCGGACGGTGTGCGCAAGGCCGCGCCGGGCTTCGAGATCGTTGACGCCACGCCGGTCACCGCCGGGTGCCGCATCTACAAGTCGCCGGCCGAAATCGCGCTGATGCAGCGCGCCAATGACGCAACCGTCGCCGCGTACAAGGCCGCCTTCGCCACGATCACGGACGGCATGACACAAGGCGATCTCTCGGCGAATATCGCGTCGGCATTCAAGGCGCTGGGATTCTCCGGCGGCGCGAGCGTGCAGACCGGCAAGTGGTCGGCGCTCCCGCACGGCAGCATCACGCCTCAGCAGATCAAAGAGGGCGACGTCATCATGATTGACGGCGGCACCTCATGCGAGGGCTATGCGTCGGACATGACGCGGACGATCGTCCTGGGTAAGCCCTCGCCACGGCAGATCGAAGTCTGGAACCACGAGAAGGACGCGCAGGCCGCGGCGTTCGCGGCCATGAAACTGGGCGCGCCGGCCGAGAGCGTGGACGCGGCCGCCCGCAAGGTGATCGAAGCCGCCGGCTTCGGGCCGGATTACAAAGTCCCCGGGTTGCCGCATCGAACGGGCCACGGCATCGGTCTCGACGGCCACGAGTGGACCAACTTCGTCAAGGGCAACACCACACCGCTCGCGCCCGGCATGTGCTTCAGCGACGAGCCGACGATTGCCATTCCCGGCGAGTTCGGCATCCGGCTGGAGGATTGCGTGTACTTCGACGAGGCCGGCGCGCACTTCTTTACGAAGCCGAGCGTGGCGATCGATCAGCCGTTCGGCTAG
>DASUGC010000232.1:0-14357 GCA_036274235.1 Vicinamibacterales bacterium | reverse complement strand
CTGCTGGACCTGCCGCACAAGGATCTGCGCCGCGCCCGAGCGGCCGCGCTGTCGATCATCCCGACGACGACGGGTGCGGCGTCCGCGGTGGGTGAAGTGCTGCCGCAACTCAAGGGCCGTCTGGACGGCATCTCGCTGCGTGTGCCGACACCGAACGTCTCCGTGGTCGATCTCAACGCGACGCTGAACAAGCCAGCCACCGCGGATGGCGTCAATGCGGCGTTCAAGGCCGCGGCGGACGGCGCGCTGAAGGGCATCCTCGAGTACGTCACGGCGCCTCTGGTTTCGGTTGATTTCCGCGGCAATCCGCATTCGGCCATGCTCGACGCCGCGTACACGAAGGTGCTCGGCCAGGACTTCGTGAAGGTGCTGGCGTGGTACGACAACGAATGGGGCTACTCGAGCCGGTGCGTGGACCTGCTGCGATACATGGCGGGCAAGGGGCTGTAGAAACGACGGGAACTAAGGGAACTAAGGGAACGGGGCGTGCGGACAATCAAGGACTTGTCGCTCAAGGGAAAGCGCGTATTCATCCGCGTCGATTTCAATGTGCCAATCGAGCACGGCGCGATCACGGACGACACACGGATCCGCGGCGCGCTGCCGACGATCAAGTACGCGCTCGATCACGGCGCCACGGTGATTCTGGCGTCGCACCTGGGCAGGCCCAAGGGCAGGCCCAATCCGGAATTCACACTCAAGCCCGTGGCGGATCGCCTGTCTTCCCTGCTCGGGCGTCCGGTGGCCTTTGCGCCTGATTGTGTCGGACCCGCGGCCAGCGACGTCATCGCGGCCAATCCGCACGGCGTGATCCTGCTCGAGAATCTCCGCTTCCATGCGGAAGAGGAAAAGAACGACGCCGGGTTTGCGCGGGCGCTGGCGGCGCTGGCTGACGTGTACGTCGACGATGCGTTCGGATCGGCGCACCGCGCGCATGCGTCCACGGAAGGCATCGTGCACCACATCCGCGAGTCGGCGGCGGGACTGCTGATGATGGCGGAGGTGGAGTACCTGGGCAAGGCACTCGGATCGCCGGACCGCCCGTTCGTCGCGATCCTGGGCGGCGCCAAGGTGTCGGACAAGCTGGAAGTGATCGAGAACCTGCTCGGCCGTGTCGATGCCCTGCTCATCGGCGGCGCCATGGCGTATACATTTCTTACGGCGCAGAAGCAGCCCGTCGGCAAGTCGCTCGTTGAGGCTGACCTCGTGGACACAGCGCGCGCCCTGCTCGAGCGCGCGAAGACCAAGGGCGTCCGGCTGGAACTGCCGGTCGATCACGTGGTCGCGGCGAAGATCGAAGCCTCGGCGCCGGCCGAGACACTCGCCGTCGGGGATGCGGCGATTGGCGATCGGATGGGTCTCGACATCGGGCCCAGGACCGTCGCGCGCTATGCGGATGTGATTCGCGGCGCCAAGACCGTTGTGTGGAATGGACCGATGGGCGTCTTCGAAATCCCGGTGTTCGCGGCCGGCACCATCGGCGTCGCGCGAGCTGTGGCCGAGGTTCAGGGCACGACGATCATCGGCGGCGGCGACTCGGTGGCCGCCGTGACGCAGGCCGGCGTCGCCGATCGCATGACGCACATCTCCACCGGCGGCGGCGCGTCGCTCGAGTTCCTCGGCGGCCGCACGCTGCCCGGTGTCGCGGCGCTCGAGACCCCGGGTCCGAAGACCCGGGGCTCCAACTAGAACGGAGCCGGCGCCATGCGTATTCCCGTCTTCGCGGCCAACTGGAAGATGCACAAGACGATCGCCGAGGCCGCGAGCTTCGTGATCGATCTCGCGATCTTTGCGCGGGACGTGGACGCCGCGGAGATCATCGTCGCCGCACCATTCACGGCGCTTGCCCGCGTGGCTGAAGAAGCCGGCGACACGCCGATCTCCGTGGCGGCGCAGAATCTGTACTTCGAGCGCGAAGGCGCATTCACCGGCGAAATCAGCGCCGCGATGATCCACGACGCCGGCGCCACGCACGTCATCGTCGGTCACTCCGAACGGCGGCGGCTGTTCGGCGATACTGACGAGTGGGTCAATCGAAAAACGCGCGCGGCGATTGCGGCCGACCTGACACCGATCGTCTGCATCGGCGAAACGCTCGCCGAACGCGAGGCCCGTCAGACATTGGAGATCCTCGATCGGCAGATCCGCGCGGGACTCGACGGGCTGTCCGGAGACCAGATCGCGGGCCTGCTGATCGCGTACGAGCCGGTCTGGGCGATCGGCACCGGCAAGAACGCGACGCCTGCCGAGGCGGACGAGGCCCACCGCCACATCCGCGCCCGCCTCCGCCAGTGGTTCGGCGGCTCTGCCGCGGACGCGTGCCGGATCCTCTACGGGGGCTCCGTGAAACCCGACAACATCCGCGATTTGATTGGGTTGCCCGATGTGGACGGCGGGCTGATTGGCGGGGCGTCGCTCGATGTTAATAGCTTCAAGGAAATCATCCGCCGCGCCCGAACCTGACCGATTCTCCGTCGTTCCCGTCGTTCCCGTCGTTGGCGTCGTTCCCGTCGTTCCCGTATACTTATCTGTCTATGTATTACCTGGTGGTTTCGCTGTACGTCCTCATCTGCCTGCTCCTGCTCGTCGTGGTCCTGCTGCAGCAGGGCAAGGGCGGCGACATCGCGGCGGCGTTCGGCGGATCGAGCAGCCAGACCGCTTTCGGCGCGCGCTCGGGCGCGACGTTCCTGACCCGCGCGACCGCCGTGCTGGCGACGCTTTTCATGCTGGGTGCGTTTTTCCTGGGAGTCCTCGGCCGTCCCGGCGGCGGTTCGGTCGTCAGCGGCGTCTCGGGTCCCGCGGAAACTGCGCCGGCTACGCTGCCGTTCCCGGCGGCATCGCCCGGCGCGACGCCGCCGGCCGGTTCACCATCCCCAACTCCAACGACCACACCGACCACGACGCCATCGGGCGGCAAGACGCCCGAGCCCGCGACGACACCCAAGCCGACGCCGACCAAAGCGCCGGGCGGGGATTTTAGATAGACGTCGTCGGTCCAAAGGTCCAAGGTCCAAAGGTCCAAGGGTTCGGTCCTCAGGGTCCCAAGGGTTCGGTCCAACGGTCCGGTGCAAGGGTCCGGTGCAAGGGTCCGGTCCAAAGGTCCATTACCAGCGAGGCAAAGTCAGAAGCGAGCGCGCGAAAAGCGCGCGAGCCTGGCGAACGGCGTGCGATTGGTCCGTGCGGATCCAGCGGACGAATCGCACGAGTGAGCCAGCCGGGGGTCTGGGGGCGAAGCCCCCAGAGTAAATGCGGAAGAAAGGACTCGAACCTTCACGGGATTGCTCCCGCCAGCCCCTCAAGCTGGTGCGTCTGCCAATTCCGCCACTTCCGCTCAGAAGGCGACTCAATATCGAGTCGGAGTATCAGCCCTGACCGCGTGCGACGGCCCTGCCTGCACTCGGAACGCTTCAGTATACGGCGGAATGTCGGAGTGGTAAAAACCGCGCGTGGCCCGCGCGCCGGGCGTGCGCTTGCCGAGAACCTCGGACCTTGGAACCGTTGGACCGGACCTTGGGAACCCTTGGACCGAACCCTTGGACCTTTGGACGCTGGACCTTTGGACCGACCTCTGGCGTCCGGCTATTCTCGCGTGCCCAGCCGCCTGACCCGCGCGGCCGATCGCGCCTTGGCGATGGTCTCGTCGGAATGCTTCACGCCGCGAGCCGCGGGCGGCGGCTTCCGGTGACGTTTCCCGGGCGCGTCCACTGCGCCCCCGCTCCGGCCGCCGGCACGTCGGCGAGCGGACGATGCTGGCTGCGTCTTCATCTCGACCGTAACTCACATGTGCGCGTGCTGATGCGGCGTCCGCGGCTCGCTGATCGCCGCAATCGTCGTGACCAGGTCCAGCCCTTCGGGCCGGACGCCCTTGCCATTGGCGCCCACGCCCTGGGCGACGTCGCCAAGCGACAAAATGCCCACCAGCGACCCGCCGTCGTCGATGACCGGGAGCCGGCGCACCTGGCGCTGTTTCATCAGCCGCTCGGCCTCCCGCACGTCATCGTCCGCATGACAGGTGCAGAGGTCACCGGACATCACCTCGGCGATGGAAATGGACGAAAGCGGTGAGCCATGGAAGAGTGCGGCCATGCAGATGTCGCGATCGGTCACGATGCCGACGGCACGGCCATTCTGATCGACCACGGGTACGGACCCGCAATCGCAATCCCACATGATTCGGGCGGCTTCGGCGCACGACGAGTCTCGCGTGCAGGTCGCCGGCATCTGGGTCATGAGATCTTGGACGCGCATGGATTCTCCTTCCGGTAATTCCGGTGCGGAGCCATGGGATTGCAAACGTTGTGCCTTGGCGGACCATCCCGCGGACTCATAACGGCGAGCGGACTCTGTCAGAGGGCCGCGGCATCCACCCAACGTGACGCGCGAACTACCGCGAGTCGGAAGGTGATGACCGTGATTCAATAAGCGCCGATGCAGCGCTCCGCGGGCGTCCTGGCCGTCGCTGTGGCCACTTTAATCGGATCTATCCTCGTTCTCGGGCTGGGTATCCTGACGGCCGGCTTCGCGCTGGTGGCACCCGCCGTCCCTCAGCCGGAAGGCAAGCCGCCGCTTCCCATTGGCGGCGCCCTGCTGTTCGGCAGCCTCGTCTATATCCTTCCGGGTATCTGGGGCGTGGTGAGCGGCATCGGTCTGCTGCGGCTGAAGAACTGGGCGCGCGTTTCGACGATCGTCTTCGCGGTCTTTGCCGCCTTCGCCGGCGCCGGGCTCGTGCTGGCCTTGCTCATGCTTCTGCGGATGTCCGTGCCACAAGACGATGGCCCCAACGCCGCGGCGATCGTGCGGACCTTCACGGTGGTGCGCCTCGGAACAGGGATTCTCTCCATCGTCCTGCTGAGCGTGGCGATGTGGTTCGGCATCCTGCTCACACGTCCGAGTGTCGGCGAGCAATTCGGCGAGACAGAAGGCCGCGCGAACAGGCGTCCCCTGAGCATCACCGTCATCGCGGTGCTGATGTTCATCACCGCGCCATTCATTGGCCTGGGCCTGTTGACGGGCGCACCGGCGGCGTTTTTTCTGACGATGCTCACGGGACCGCCCGCGGTCGGCTACTGGCTGGCCATGGCCGGTATCCTCGTCTTCTGCGGCTGGGGCCTGCTCCGCACGATGAGGATGGCAAGAATCCTGGCCATCGCATATTTCGTCTTCGCCATCCTGAGCAGCGGCGTCTTTTTTCTGGCGCCCGGACGCGATGCGCGAATGGCCGCTCTGATGAGTCGTCAGGCGATCGTGGTCCCGTCACCGGACGAGGGACCACAACTCGCATCACCGGTGCGGGCCGTGATGGCGTTTGGTTTCGTTGGCGGACTCGTCGCCGCCGCGGTGCCGCTCTACTTCCTGATCGCGAATCGGGCGGCCTTCGAAGCTACTCATAATGCAGGGCAGACACCGGATTGAGTCTCGCCGCCCGGACCGCCGGGTACAGCCCGAACACGATGCCCACCGTGACCGACACGGCCGTCGCAATGACAACGGAAGCGACGGTGACGATCGTTGACCAGCCCGCAAAGTACGCCACCATCCGCGACAGGCCGATGCCAACCACCGTTCCGGCCGCGCCTCCGCTCACGGTAATCAGCGTCGTCTCGATCAGAAACTGGCGGACGACATCCACTTTGCGGGCGCCGACGGCCCGCCTGACGCCGATCTCGCGCGTGCGCTCCATGACGCTGGCCAGCATGATGTTCATGATGCCGATGCCGCCGACGAGCAATGAAATTGAGGCGATCGCAACCATGACGAACTCGAACAGCCGCTTCGTGCGTTCCTGCTGGGCGAGCAATTCGGCCGGCACGATGATCGAAAAATCGCCGGCGTTGTTGTGCGTCGAATCGAGCAACCCGCGCACGAGCACGCCCGCGGGCGCCACCTGCTCGTCCGACGACATGCCGATGTAGATGCCGTCAATCTCGTCCTTGTAGTACGACCGCGAATCCTCGATGCGCATGATCGCGGACTTGAGCGGGACGTAAATCAGATTGTTCTGATCCTGCGCCGGCAATCCACCCGTGTCGCCCTGCATCGCCAGTTGCGGCCGGACCACGCCGACGATGCGGTACCACGTGTCGTTCACTTTGACGAAGCGGCCGACCGGATCTTCAGAGCCAAAAAAGCCCGCCGCGGCGGCCTGGCCGAGCACGGCGACCGACGCCGCACCTTCGGCCTCCTCCTCGGTAAAAAACCGTCCTGACGCCAGGCCCAGGCTGGCAATGTCCTGATAGACCGGCGAGACGCCGTAGACGACGGGAACGTCTCCGTAGGGTTTGGGCAGCAGCTTGGCCGGCGTGAATCGCTTGCGCGCCGTGACGGCCTTGATGCCCTGGAGGCTGGCCTCAATCATCCGCACATCACGGAAGGACAGGCCGGCCGACAGCTTCCGCACCTTGCTCAGGGCCGTCGAATCGGTTGACTCCCGCGCTTCGACAATGACGTTCCGCACGCCCAGTTGCTGAATGAAGGCGATCATCTGCTGCTGGGCGCCGGCACCAATCGACAGCATGGCAATGACGGCGGCCACGCCGAAGATCATGCCGAGCATCGTCAGGGCCGAGCGGAGCTTGTGCGCGCGCAGGTTGTCGAATCCCTGCGCCAGCTCCGGCCCGAACGCCAGTCGACGCCGCCCCTGCCGCACGGGCGCGTCGGTCACTTCTTCACTCCCATCGGACTGCTGCCGGTAGTGCCCGTGCCGCTCAATTTCAACGCGGCGATGGGGTCCACGAGGGCGACTTCGGTTCCTTCGTCGGCGCCCTCGACCGCAATCTGACTTTCCGTCCGGTGCAGGACTTTGACCTGGCGCGGGGAGAATGCGTCAGCGCCGCCGGCGCGGACGTACAGATTCGGCTTACCGTCGATTTCGAACAGCGCCTGCCGCGGCACCAGCAGGACGTTCTCGACGACACCGCCATCCACCAGCACGCGCACGGTCGTGCCGGGCCTGAGGCGCGGATCGGGATTGGTCAGTTCGAGCGTGATGTCGAATTGCCGCAGCGGTCCAAACCGGCTGTCCGCGCGACCGAGCCCCGCAACGGCCGTGACCTTCGCTGTTGGCGACAGACCGGGAACGGAGTCGGCTTCGATCCGGGCCGTCTGCCCCACGACGACGTTCGCGCGCTCCTGCTCGTTGACGCTCGAACGGACCTCCATCGAGCTCAGGTCGTAGATGTCGACGACGGGCCGGCCGGAGGAGACGGTATCGCCGGTGCGCAGGTACGGCATCGACATGCCGTCGTAGAAGTACATGAGGCCGTCCATGTTCTCGCGCACGGAGACCACGCCGGCGGTGGGCGCCTTCAACACGAGGTTATCCATGTTCTGGCGCGCCCGTGCGGCAGCCATTGCCGAACGGTTCTTCTTTTCTTCGAGGACTGTCAGCGCGGCCTTGCTCGTGATTGCCCTGCCGGCCATGTCGCGTTTGAGCTTGTCGAGGTTCCGCTCGGCTTCCGCCAGTTCGGCCTGCCGGATCTTGTGGTCGTTGGCAGAAATCAGGTCTGCATCGACGGCCGCGTCCAGGCCGGCGCGCCGGACGTCGAACTCGGCGGTCAACAAGGTCAGCCTGTCTCCGGCCTCCTGCGCCTTGATCTCCGCGCGGCGTTTGATCAGCTCCTGTTCGGCTTCCTGCAGTTCCGATTCGGCCTTTTCCAGCTCGAACTGCTGGTCGGCCGGGTCGAATTCCATCACCGGATCGTCCTTCGCCACCGTGGTTCCTGTCTCCGCCATGGACAGAATCCGGAGCGCGCCGCCGGTCGGCGGCGCCGTGAGATTGGTCTGCTTGGAGGCGCGCAACTCGCCTCGCAGGATGACGGTGAGCGCCATGGACCCGCGGGTGACACGCGCCGTCGGGACGACGGCCGCCGGGGCCGCGGAAAGCCCCGCGGATTTGCCCAGATAGTGGTAGCCCGCAAACGCGCCGCCGGACAGGACTACCGCCCCCACGGCGAGGATGACGGCCCGTTTCATCGTCACGATCCGCTCCCCTTCTGCGCCACGGGCGATGCCAGTGACACCCGGTCGCCCGGATTCACCGGTCCTTTGATGGCCGTCTGGTCGCGACCCCGCCGGATGATTTCCACCGGCACGGGTACGAACTCGCGGCCGCTGAACCGGTACACGACGGGCCGCCCGCCGTCGGCGAACACAGCCTTGGTGGGCACGATCAGGACGTCAGGAATCTCGCCGACGCCGATGCGAGCGACTGCGCTCATGCCCGGCCGAAGCCGCTCGTCCGGCGTGGTGAATGTGATCTTCAGATCGAACTGCTTGGTCGGCGGCCAGCCGCCGGAAGAATCCATGCGGGCGAGGAGCGAAATGGCGGAGATGGTCGCCTGGTAATCACGATCGGCGATGGCGTCTGCCTTGATGGCCGCGGTTTGACCGAGCTTGAGCAGCCCGCGATCGGTTTCGTCGAGCCGGGCGACGAGGTAGACGGACGTCAGGTCCGGGAGCTCCAGAATCGCCGCGCCCGCATACGTCTTATCGCCGGGCTTGAACTCGGCGGGCATGCCCATCATGCTCGCCGACCTGTAGTTGGGCAGGATGTTGACGGTTCCGTCGATCGGCGCCTTGGCCACCAGGGCCGACACCGCGGTTTCGTACATCGCGAGGTCGGCCTTGATTTTGTCGATCTGGCGTGTGCGCGCCGCGAAGTCGGCATCGACCGCCAGCTTGGCGGCGGCCTCGGCCGCCTGCATCTCGTGCAGCCGCTGTCTGGCATCGGCCAGAGCGAGCTTGCTCTTCTGGTTTTCGATCGATCCGGCGAGATCGACTTCCGCCACCGACAGCTCCGCCTTGGCGACGTCGAACTGGGCGCGACGGACGGCGGCGCCTTTCTCCTCCAGCGAAATCTTCGAATCCGCCTTCAGTTGCTCAAATCCGGCCAGCGCGCTTCGCAGATCCGACTGCTTCTCCTGAATGGTCCGGCGCATCGTCATCGCATCGAACTCGCCGACGATATCGCCCGCTTTCACGGCCGTCCCGTTCTTGGCGATCTTCAAGACCGTCAACTCACCGGCATTCAGCGGCGCCAGCACCAGCGTCGAGCGAACGGGCCGGACTTCGCCTCGAATCTCGACGACATCTTTGAAGGCCCCGCGAGTGACGTCGGCCGTCGGCAGGTTCGGTTCCACGCGGCGCCCGTAGACCCACCAGGCGCCGGTGCCGGCGGCCGCGAGCACGACCACTGCCAGAAGCGCGCGCCAGACGCGGCTCACTGTTTACCTTTCGGGGCCGGCGTGACTTCCACGGAGGCCGTGAGATCGGGCAGCAACTGTGGGTGCGAGCCTTCGATCGACACGAGGGCCACGAACATCCGTACGGTATCGCCCACGCCCGGGGTCGCGAGCGGCGTCACCTGCTCCACGCGGCCTTTGAAGCTCAGATCCGGAAAACCATCCAGGCGGACGGTGGCGGGCATCCCGGCTTTCACGATTTCCGCGTCCGCCTGATTGACGCGCGCCCGTACCTGCATGGCCGAGGTATCAACCAGGTCGATAATCGCCATGCCGGGCCGGACGCTGTCGCCCTCCAGAATCTCCACCTGGCCCTGCGATCCCTGCTTGTACATGGTCTTGACCACGACCAGGCCGGCGAATGGCGCGCGGACCTGCATCTTCGTACTGTTCTCTTCCGCGTACCTGAGAGCCCGCGCCGTCCGCTCGCGGCGAATCTCGAGAATCTTCATGTCGGCGTCGGCCGCTTCGCGCTTCAGCGCCGCCGTCGCCTGCAGTTGTTCGAGCTTGGCCACGTTCTGCTGCAGCGTGAGCGAATTCTTTTCCGCGGCCACGCGCGCGATGAGGTCATTCGTCGAGACGGCGAGCTTGGCTCGCTCGATGTCGTTCTGCGCGGCCACCAGGGCCGTACGGTCTTTCTCGTTGGCCGCGGCCTGGTCGGCCCGCTTCCGTTCGATTTGGCTGTCGAGATCCACAAGCTCCGCCCGTTTGTCCGACGCAGCCCGCAACTGATCCTGGGGATCGAACTCCAGCACGAGATCACCGGCCTTGGCGCGCGTGCCCGGCTTGGCGAGCATCGTGATGGTCATGGGCGCGTAGCTGCCGGACATGCGGGGTGCGGGGATCGACCTGGACCGGACCGCCTCGAGCGTGCCCGAGAATCGAAGGGCCCCGGGACCGGCCACCGTCGCGGCCGCCGCTTGAGGCGACATAGATTCCGGTGCGGCGTGGCAACCCGCAGCGAACGCGAGGAGGACGAGCCAGGGCAGAGCCTTCACTCGATGGAGCATTCGCCACCCGACACGGCGATGACGACCCGCCGCAGACTCCTGTTATGACGCCGGCCAGCCGTGGCTGGTTTACTCGATGTCAGACACCATCACGGAGAGGTTTGTTCGGGGTTCATTGGAGTGGGCGAAGAAGTGACGGGGAAACGGCTGCCCCGTTGTCCCGTTACCCCGTTGCCTCAGTCAGTCCACCATGATCCCCAGGATCTCGAGAACGCAGAGGATCCCGAGCAGCACAATGGCCGCCACGGCCCCATACCGCACGTAGCGGGGCGACACGCGCGTGGCGATCCAGTTGCGGATGCCGTGCCCGAGCGTCACCGCCAGGCCCCCTTTGGTCACCATCGCCAGCACGGCCGCCGCCCACACGATCAGCGCGGCCTGCGTGGTGCTCATCGTGTGGTTGACTTCAGCCGACGTCACCGATGTCGCCGCCCAGGCGCCGGCGCTCAACATGCCTTTGTCGGCCCATTCAGACAGAAAGATTGTGGCAAACGCGACGGAGGCGCCCTTGAGGATGCGCTCGTCCTTCTCCTTCGGCAGGCGAACATCGGGCTTGCGCCACATCGCAATCGCCACTCCGGCGAAGCTCACGGCCGTGAGAGTGGCGACGAGCCATTTGGGGAGCAAATCGCCGATGGCCGCGCCAATCGCGACCGCGACGGCCATCTTGGCCATGAAGGCGAGGGCCATACCGGTGAGGACGCCGCTCCAGGAATACCGGGTGGCCAGCACGCCGCTCGTGTACAGGAGCTTGTCCCCCACAATTTCGGCGATGAACACGCCGCCGTAGGTGGCGAGAAAGATTTCGATCATTCGGCCTCTGGCTCATCAACAGGGGTGAGCGCCAGTAGGATGCCACGGCCGGTTGAAATACGGTCGCTGATAGTAGGTGCTCGAACGCCCGGTCAAAACCTGACGACCGCGGCGGCGTACGTCCGATCTGACGGGCTATCGCCGCGCCGAACCGGTCTTCTTGGCTTGATCCCAGCGGGCAGTCTTGCAACTGGGACAGATGCGGACATCCTTCATCCGCGGCATCCACTCGTGACCGCACCGACGGCATGTCAGTGTCGCCTGAGTCGATACCGCGCGTCGTGTTATGACCAAACGAGTCATTCCCTCTCCCTCGGCAGTACAGGCATCGCGACGCCCCGCGAACAGACGCAAGGCAGGGCTTCCCCGTTCTTACGCCAAAGACACGGCGATGTTTCTTTCAGTCGGACAGGGCCGACGAATTTTGTCAGCGGGTAACAGTATTGTCTGGTCCTAATACGCGCCGGCGCGCGCCATCGTTGCCAAATGCCCGAATCGGCGGGCCCTCACACAATCCTGGTATCGCAAGCCCTGGCATCTGACTTGCCCTGACGACAGTCCTGTCATATGCCGGCATGCCGACAGGGACAGGACCAATGAAGGTCCTCTATGTCTCCAGCGTCGCGGACGACGAACCGCTCCGCGCGGCGCTGTCTGCGCTCGACTCCGCGTTTGACCTGCACGTCGCGGTCGGAGCCGCCGCGGCCCTTGTGGCCGTCCGAACGGATCCGGCGTTCCAACTCGTCGTGCTCTCGCCGCAACTGCCCGGCAACGAAGCGCTTGCGCTGATCGCGACCCTCCGGCGCGATCGCGCCTCGGTCGCCATCATCGCGCTGGCAACCGAGGACCAGCCGCAGTTCTTTGCGCCCGCCATGACGGCCGGCGCAGACGATGTGCTCATCGTCAGAGGTACGGAATTTCTGGGCGCAGCCGACACGCTCAAACGCGTGCGACGGAGCCGCCATCTGGGCCGCCCGAATGGCGAACAACCACTGCTGACGGTTTTCGCCGGACAAGACGATCTAGCCTGGGACCTCGTGCTGGACATGGCGTTCGTCACGTCCGAACGCGCCACGATCACGGTCAATGGTGAGATTTCTTCACCCCTCACGGTCAGTGGCGAGCCGGCCGACCTCGTCATCGTCGACGACCACGTCGGCGACGCGCACCCGCTGCAGGTCGTGAAGTGGCTGAAGACACATTACCCGGCGTTGCCAGTCGTCGTCCTCACCTCGCCAAGCGGCAGCGACGTCGGCGGCGCCGCGCTCGATCTCGGAGCCGACGATGTCGTCAGCAAGTCCGGCACCTATCGCCGCCGGCTGATGGCGACGCTGCATCGGTACTACGTCGCGAAGAACCGACCAGGATCGAGCGTACCCGTCGTACCTGACGTACCCGTCGTACCTGTCGTACCCGCCAACGAATCCGACCAGATCGCCCACATGCGGGCGGTCATCCACTATGAAGCGCGAATCCGCGACCTGGCATCGCAGGTGCAGTCACTCTCGGGCGAGCTGACGCAGCGACAACGCGCCTACGACGAACTTCGGGAGGCGCAGGCCTTCGAGCGGGCGATGCGCGATCGCGACCGCGAGGAACTGACCAGCGTGCGGCAGGCCCTGTCGGACGAGCGTGATCGTCGCATCGTGCTCGAAGGGACGCTGCGCCATACGGAGGATCGATCGAGGGCCGCGCTTTCCGAGCTGGAGAGCAGACAAGCCGCCGCGCGCCGGCAGCTGGAAGACCAACTGGCCGCCGCGGCCGACCGCCTGCACCAGGTGGCGAGCGAGACGCAGGCGCTCCAGACACGGCTGCAGAACGAACTGGCAACGCAGGAAGCGGAGCGCGAGCGGCTGACGCAGTCACGCCTCTTCGGATACGCCGTCCTCACGCAGGCGGGCGTGCTCCTCGATTGCAACGAGACATTCGCGCGAATGTTCGGATTCGACAGCCCCGCGGACGTACCTCGAAGCGAACCGTTTTCAGGCCTCGCCGACCATGCGCATGTGGTGCGGCAGCTGCGGGAGGGCGCGGCCGTGGAGCGCGTCGAGTCGGTTGTCCGCCGGGCAAACGGCAGCGCGATGCACGTGCTGACGTCGGCCGCGCTGGTGTCGGGCGGCGGCGAGGCGGAACCAGTCGTGGAACGGATCGTGATCGACCTGGACGCAAAGACCCAGGCGGAGGACCATCTGCGGCTGGCGCGACGGCTCGAGATGGCCGGTCGGCTCGCAGCCGAGATGTCCGGAGAGATCGAGCCGTTGCTGGCCGCATTCGAGGACCCCTCGGAGGCTGCGGAGGCCCGCCGCCGCGCGGCGTTGCTCGTGCGCCAATTGCTCGCGTTCAGCCGGCGGCAGGCCCGGCCTGCCGGCTTCCTGTCCCTGTCTGACGCCATTCGGCGCGCGGAACCGTTGCTGCGTCAGATCGGCGGCGAAGCGGTCTCGCTCGAGTTCGATCTCGAAGACGTCGGCGCGATTGCCGCGGGCGAGGAGGACATCGAGCAGCTTCTCGGCTCGCTCATGTTTGCCGCCGCCGGCAGCCTGCCGTTCGGCGGCGCCATTTCCATTCGGACACGATCGGTACGGTCAGGGTTCGGCCAGCACACGGAACTGACCCTGGTTGCCGCCGGCTACGGCGTCCACACCGCTCTTCTCTCAACCTCCCTCGTACGTCTCGTCAGCCGGTGCGGCGGAACGATCCGCATCACCGACGAACCCGCCCGCACCACCACTCTGCACGTTCACCTCCCCAGCTGATCATCGGCGGCGTCGGCCGCCGATGATCCCCTACCTTTGTTTTTCTTGTGGGGGCTTCGCCCCGCCACACCCCCCATCCCGCTCGTTCGCGAAACTGGTCGCATGGCCGAAGCGCGACCACTTTCGGCTCACTTCGCGTGGCTCGTTTCGCTTCGCTCACTCGCTCGCTCGGTGGGCTGGGCTGACCGTCGTTCCCCAGTTCCCGTCGTTCCCGTCGTTCTCGTCGTTCCCGTCGTTCCCGTCGTTCCCGTCGTTTCCGTCGTTTACCGTGGGGGGCTTCGCCCCGCCACACCCCCCATCACGCTCGTTCGCGAAATTGGTCGCCAGGGCTCAAGCGCGACCAATTTCGGCTCACTTCGCGTGGCTCGTTTCGCTTCGCTCACTCGCTCGCGTCGTTCCCCAGTTCCCCAGTTCCCGTCGTTCTCGTCGTTCTCGTCGTTCTCGTCGTTCTCGTCGTTTAGTGTGGGGGGCTTCGCCCCGCCACACCCCCCATCACGCTCGTTCGCGAAACTGGTCGCATGGCCGAAGCGCGACCACTTTCG
>DASUGC010000231.1:0-2419 GCA_036274235.1 Vicinamibacterales bacterium | reverse complement strand
GATGAGCGCCAGTGCCGTGGCCGACTGCTGGTCGAGTGGAATCTGATTGTTCAAGAACGGCTGGCCCGTCGACGGATTGATGAGCTGAATCGTGCTCTTTGAGAAGTCCCCATTGCGCATCGCCATCGACGGCACCGTCAGGTACTGGTCCTGGAGCGACGTCGAATGATTGCCGGAGTAATTCAACTGGAAGCTGGTGCGACGGTTCGTGTCGTTGTACAGACCGGGAATGATGAGTGGGCCCCCGATCGTGCCGCCGTAGTTGTTGCGCGCGTACGGCTGCGCGGTAATCGGCGTCACGACGCCGTTGCGCGGCTGGAAGTTCGTTGAGTCGAGTCCGGATCCACCGAACGAGTAATTCGCGGATCCCTGGTACAGACTCTGGCCACGTCCGCCTCGGCCACCAAGCGCAAAGCCACCTGGGCCGCCCGGGCCGCCGCGACCTCCACCGCCCGGTCCGCCGCCATTCAATCCCCCACGGCCGCCCTGCCCAAATCCTTCCTCAGAAGAGAGCGCGGCAAAGCCCGGCGCGAATTGACCGGTCGCCGGATCGAATTCGCCTCGTCCAATCGCCGACATGCGGTCGTTCAGAATCCCGCGATCGACGCTGATCGCGTCGCCCCGCGCCGTCACTGAAATGGCGTCAGCGCTCGCGCCCTGCAACGAGAAGCCCGGCGGCAGCAGTCGCGCGAGTTCCGCTGATTGATCGGGCGGCGTCACGTCGAGCGTCGCCGCACCCGCGGGATCCGAGCGGACCGTCAGCTGGGTGAAGCGCCCGGTTGGCGCACTCGGCGCCGCCGCGGCGGTCGCGACGGATCCGATGGCTGTTGATTGCGTGCTCGTCGCCGCCGACGCGACAGGCCGATCGCGCGGCACGAGCGACAAATCGAAGTCGAGCTTCGTGTCGCACGGACGCGCGCCGAGCGTCAGCTCCTTCTGCTGATCCTGAAACGCCGCCATCTGGGCGGTGACTTGAAAAGTCTGTCCGGGAGTGAAGAGGATGCTGAAGCGGCCGTCGACATCCGCGGCCGTCGCCACCACGAGCCGCTCGCCTTGCCGTACGACGATGGTGGCGCCTGAGACGGGCAAGGCGACGGTGGTCGGCCGTGGCGGCGGCGCGTCGGCGCCGGCCTGCGCGGCCGGTGGCGTCCCCGCGCCTGATCGGGCCGCTCCGCCGCCCTGAGCCCCTTGGGTTTGCGGTGGCCCGCCCGGCCGGCCGCGTCCTCCAAATGGAGGCGCGGGGGCCGCCACCACGCTCGTCACCCGGCCGGTGACACGGCATCCGCTCGGAGCCTGCGTTTGGGGCGCCGCCTGTCCCGAAAACTGCATGACCCCGGCTAGAGCGAAAACGGCGGCGGCAGTCACGGCCGGGGTGCGCCTGTTCAACGTCATGTCTGGGTAAGTTACGACGCCGCCTCCACGTGTGTTGAGACCGCCCTGTGACGTAAATGTGACATCCGCTAAACCATTCCACATCGGTCCTCGTCCAAGCTCAAGTCACCATCAGGAGCTGAACAATGCTTACAGCGCTCCTCACTGATCTCAGGCACGCATGGCGCGGACTCCGCCGGGCACCCGCATTCTTCGCAACCGCCGTGGCTACATTGGCGCTGGCCATCGGCGCCGTGACCGGCATGTTCAACGTCGTCTACACCGTGCTCCTGAGGCCATTGCCGTTTCCCGAACCTGAGCGGCTCGTGCTGCTCGCGGGAACCGCGCCTGGCTCGGACCTTCCGGAGCGGTTCAATCTCGGGACCGATTTCTATTTTCAGTACAAAGAAAACTCGAAGCTCATCGACGGCATCTTCATATTCAGTGGAGGGACGTCGACGCTGCGGACCACCACCGGGGACACGGGGCGCGTTGAACGCATTTCGATGGCGTGGCCGTCGAGCGGCGCCTGGGCGACGCTCGGCGTCGCGCCACAGCGTGGGCGCCTGCCCACCCCCGAAGACGACGACCGCGTTGTCGTGATCAGCGACCGTCTCTGGGAAACCTGGTTCGATCGCGACGAGGGTGTCATCGGCCAGAAGTACTTCGTTTCGGGCGCGATGCGGGAGGTCATCGGCATCATGCCGGCGACATTCGCATTCCCTGATACGAACACACTGCTCTGGGTCGCGGGCGATCCCCGCGCGGACCAGGTGCAGCCGGGCAATCTCGGCACACCGATCGTTGCCCGCATGAAGCCTGGTGTGACCACCGAACAACTTGCCGCCGAGTTGACACAGGTTTCGAAGGGCCTGCCGGCGCGTTTCGGAGGCCCGCCCGGATACGCGCGCCTTGCGGAGCAGCATCGCGCACTGGTCGATCCACTGCTCGGTCAAATTGTGAGCCCGACAGTCAGAACCTCGCTGTGGGTCCTTCTGGGCGCGGTTGCGGTCGTGCTGCTGATCGCGTGCGCCAACGTCGCCAACCT
>DASUGC010000230.1:0-20593 GCA_036274235.1 Vicinamibacterales bacterium | reverse complement strand
AATGAGGATCTCGTCGCGGCCGTCAGGCGCGCGCCAGACGATGGGCGTGGCATGGCCGCTCCTGGCCTCCGGACGCGGCGTCTTCCATTTCAGCGCGCCGGTGCGCGCATCAACGGCCATCACGTAGGAGCCGACGCTCTGATCGCACGACAGGATCACCAGCCCGTTGATCACGACCGGCGACGCGCCCATGCCATAGATGTTGTTGAAGGGCCCGAGCGGCATCTTCCAGAGGTCCTTGCCGGCCGTGTCGTAGGCCACCAGGCCGTAGTCCTGGAAAAAGACGTAGACGCCGTTGTCGTCCACGGCCACGCTCGGCGAGGCGGGATTGTTGCGCTTGTCCACCGGCGGCATCGCCTGGGCCGGCGCGACGCGCTCCCAGATCACCGCGCCGCGCGCGCGATCGATGGCGAAGGTGACCAGTTCCTTGTCGCGCACGCCGGTGACGTAGATGCGATCGCCAAACAGGATGGGCGACGAGTAGCCGGTGGGGAGTTCGAGGCGCCACTGGACGTGGCTGGTCGGGCCAAATTCGATCGGGACGTTGGTGGCCGTCGAGACGCCGGACCCGTTGGGTCCGCGAAACCGGGTCCAATCCGGGTTCCTCGGCGCCTGCGCGCCGGCGGAAAGGGAAGTCACCGCGATCAAAGCCGACACGCCGAGCGCACGCACGGTGAGAGCAGTCATGGTCGGACCACGATAGCAAAGAGCGGGGCCCGGACTCGGTAAATAATCCTCCCGATGTCAGGCCGTTCCGGGCGCGCGTGGTTCGTCGTCTTTCTGGTGACGGCGTTCGCGTTCCGGCTGTGCTATGGCCTGTCGATGCCGTTCTGGTTCGAGGACGAGCGGCAGGTGTATCTGATCGGGTTGCGGTCGTTCGCCCGTGGTGAATGGCCGTACTTCGGCGCCGACGTGGTGTGGACCGGCGGCCAACTGCCCGGGGCGCTCCAGGGAATGCTCATCCGCTGGCCGCTCAGCGCGTGGCCCGCGCCCGAGGCGCCGATCGTCCTGCTCAACCTGATCTCATTTTCCGCGCTCGCGTTCTTCGCTTGGTACCTGTGCCGCCGTTTGCCCGATGTGCCGCGCTGGCTTGTCTGGGGCGCGCTCTTCACGCTGCCGTGGACGCTGAACTTTTCGACGCACATCACCAACGTCTCGTACATCCTGCCGGGCGCGATCCTGTTCTTTGTCGGTTTCTTCGAGGGGACGCCCGGGTTGTCGCGGCGGATTCTTCCGTTCGCGCTCGCGTGGGCGCTGATGGGCGCGGGTCTGCTGTTCGTGCTGCAAGAACACATGTCGTGGGTCCTGCTGCCGCCGTACGGCGCTGTCGCGATGGGGGGCCTCGTCTTCGGGAAGGCCGGCAGGCTGCCCGGTCGGCGCGGGAGGCTGGTCGCGATTGCGGGAGCCTCGTTCCTTGCGGGCGCCGCGGCCATCGGATGGCTTCTGGTACCCACAGTGTTGCGATACGGCGCCGATGCCGGCGGGGCCACCGGCGCGCTGCAATTTGCGCCGAGGAGTCCGGTCCAGCTGCTCAAGACGGCGGCGCGAACGCTGTCGTTCGCCTCGTATGAAACCAATCGCTTCTTTGGCGTCTCGACGGCCGAGCGCCTGCTGGCCCTGGCTCGCATGCCGTGGCTCGTGCCGGCGGTCGCCGTTGTCGCGGCCGCCGGCATCTGGCAGCCACTGTGGATGGCCGTGAGCCTGTTTCGCCGCGGACGAACCGACCGCGAAGACTGGACGCGCGTCCGAATCCTGCTCGCCGCGACGGTCGCGCTCGTCTACGTCGACTATTTCTTTTCAGTGCGAGAGCCGCAGGCACATGCTTTCTACGTCGTGTTTCCGGTGGCCGTCCTGTTCGCGGCCACGTGCTGGCAGCTCTGGGCGCGCGAGAACCCGTCGCGATGGAAGCGATGGGATCGTGTCGCCGCGGTCGTCCTTGTCTGCGGAGTGCTCGCGCACGCGGGCCTGGCGTGGGACCGGTGGTCGCAGGACTCGCTCTATGCCAACCGCGCGGTGGCGGCGGCGGCGATCGATCAACGGAACGACCGCCTGATGGGCGATCGGCGCGACCGGATGATGGAGAAAGAGGATTATCGTCCCCGCCCGCAGGACCGCGTCGCGGACGCCGACGCGTTTCTGTCCGCGAAGTTCAATCGCGACCTCCAGCTCGGAGCGGTCCGGTGGCGCCGCGGCCTGCTCGGCGTCTCAATCTTCGACGTCACGATTGCCAATCGGAGCGAGATCGCGGCCTGGCTGGATGTGCAGTACGAGACCACCTACTTCGGTGCCCAAGGCCAGATTCTGGCCACGCGCGGCGGCGTCTTCAAGCAGATCCTCGAGCCGGGAGACACGCGGTCGTGGGCCGACCACCCGGATGGTTTCGTGCCGGATGGCACAACCACGGCCACGATCGGGATCATGGGAGCTCAGCGGACCATTCCGGTGCCGCGCCGATAGGACCCCGTCGTACCCGTCGTACCGCCGTGCCCGCCGTGCCCGCCGTACCTGTCGACCCCGTCGTACCCGTACTAAACTCTTGCCGTGGCCAAGCGGAAGCCTTCCAACCCCTCGTTGTTCGACGGCCCGGGCGACACCGGCGTCCTGCCGCCGGCGCCTCCGGGCGCCGAAGCGGTCGCGCTGCATGAAGCGGCGCAGACGCGGTACCTGAACTACGCGCTGTCCGTCATCACGTCGCGCGCGCTGCCCGACGTGCGCGACGGGCTCAAGCCCGTGCAGCGCCGCATCCTGTACACGATGTGGCAGCAGAACCTGACGGCCGACGCCAAGCACCGCAAGTGCGCGAAGGTTGTCGGCGACGTGATGGGCAATTACCATCCCCACGGCGACGCGGCGCTTTACGAGACGCTCGTGCGCATGGCGCAGCCGTTTTCACTCCGCTATCCGCTGGTGGACGGCTCCGGCAATTTCGGATCGCTCGACGGCGACAACGCGGCCGCGATGCGGTACACCGAATGCCGCCTCGCCCGGATCAGCGATGAAATCCTCACGGAAATCGATCAGGACACCGTGCCGTTCCGGCCGAACTACGACGGCACGCGCGAAGAGCCTGTCGTGCTGCCCGCGCGGATCCCGAACCTGCTGATCAACGGCGCCACCGGCATCGCGGTCGGCATGGCGACGAACATCCCGCCGCACAACCTGAAAGAAGTCTGCGCGGCGCTCGTCGCGATGATCGACGCCGACATGGAGTTGTCGAACGTCCAGATCGTCAAGCACATCAAGGGCCCGGACTTTCCGACCGGCGGCCAGATCATGAACACGATCCCGGAGATCCGGGACATCTACAAGACCGGAAGCGGCACGATTCGCCTGCGCGCCACGTGGGAAGAAGGCCCGTCCACGCGTTCGGGCAAGACGATCTACATCACCAGCGTGCCGTACGCCGTCAACAAGGCCACGCTCGTCGAGCGCATTGCGGACGTGGCGCTCTCGCGCAAGCTCCCGCATCTGCTGGACGTCCGGGATCTGTCAACAGACGATGTGCGGATCGCGCTGGATTTGAAGGGCGACGCCAACAAGCGCATGGTGATGGCGTATCTGTTCAAGCACACGCCGCTGCAGTCCAATTTCCCGGTCAACCTGACGTGCCTGATCCCGACGGACAATCCGGCGGTCTCGAAGCCGGAACGGCTGGAGCTGCACCAGATTCTCTGGCACTTCCTCCACTTCCGCCTCGACGTCGTCCGCGCCCGCCTCAACTTCGAGCTGGCGGCGCTGCAGAAGCGCATCCACATCCTGGACGGCTTCGCGACGGTCTTCGACGCGCTGGACGAGATCCTCAAGATCGTCCGCAAGTCCGACGGCAAGGCCGACGCCGCGCAGAAGATCATGGCGCGGTTCAAGCTCGACGAGCTGCAGACCGACGCAATCCTGGAGCTCAAGATTTATCGGTTGGCTCGCCTCGAGATCCTGGTCATTCAAGAGGAGCTGGCGGAGAAGAGGAGGCGCGCCAAAGAGATTGCCGGCCTGCTCAAGCGTGACAAGGATCTGTGGCAGATCGTGCGCGACGAGATTGAGCTGATCGCGAAGACCTATGGCGATGCGCGCCGGACGGAGATCGTCGGCGAGGCGCCAGACGAGGATTACAGCGCCGAGGATTTCATCATCCAGGAAGACAACGTCGTCGTGGTTACGCGCGACGGCTGGGTGAAACGGCAGAAGGAAGTGAAGGACATCGCGTCCACGCGCGTCCGCGAGGGTGACGCCGTCATGGCCGTGGTGGCGGGCAGCACCCGCGCGACCGCCGTGTTCTTTACGAATTTCGGCGTCGCGTACACGGCGCGATTGGCGGATCTCCCGGCCTCAACCGGCTACGGTGAGCCCGTGCAGAGCCTGTTCAAGTTCAAGGACGGTGAGAAGGTCGTGGGCGCGCTCAGCCTGGATCCGCGCGTGGCCGGCGCGATCGCATCGGACAACCCGGAGACGGCGCCGCCCGTGCACGCGCTGGCCGTGTCGAGCGACGGGTACAGCCTGCGGTTCTCGCTGCAGAACTTTGTCGAGCCGAGCACCAGGGCCGGCCGCAAGTTCGCGCGCGTGGCCGAAGGCGCGGAGATTGTGGGAGTCGCGCGCGTGACGGGCCAGGAAACGATCATCGCGGCCACGCGCCAGGCGCGCGCCATGCTCTGCAGGGCCGACGAGATCAACTTCCTCAGCGGGCCCGGCCGGGGCGTCATCCTCATCAAGCTTCAAAAGGAAGACGATCGGCTGCTGGGCTTCATCGCCTCGAGCGGCGATCGCGATCTGATGACCGTGGAAACGACGCGCGGCGCGGAGCAGACGATCAGCACCGCGAAGTACGGCGTCACGGGCCGCGGCGGCAAAGGGAGGGAGCTCCTTCAGCGCGGCGAATTCACCAAGGTCGTTCCGGCGCTCCCGGAGTTGCCGCAACCGCTCGGTTGAGGGTTGTCCGGCCCAATGGAGCCGCGGGACTTCAGTCCCGCGGTCGGGCTGTTAGAATCTCCCCGCTATGTCAGTGATGCGCAAAGCGCTCCTCTGGGCATCGACCAACGCGTGGATGCGCGAGCGCGCCACGAAGGCGAAGTTCGTACGGCGCGCGGTCGTCAAGTTCATGCCCGGCGAGCATATCGAGGACGCGATCGTCGCCGCCAGGGCGCTGCAGCCGCAGGGGCTGAACACGATCCTGACCCGGCTTGGCGAGAACATCACGCGTATCGAAGAGGCGCAGGACGTCTTCGATCACTACATGCGGGTGATCGATCTCGTGAAAGCCGCCGGGCTCGACGCGCAGATTTCCATCAAACCAACCCAGCTCGGCTACGACCAGAAGCCCGACGTCTGCTACGACTACTGCATCCGGCTGCTCGAACGCTGCGAAGCCGCCGGCACCCTGTTCTGGCTCGATATGGAAAGCTCGCCGTATGTCGAGGGCACGATCGCGCTGTTCAAGCGGCTGCGCGCGAAGTCCGACAAGGTCGGCATCGCGCTGCAGGCGTACCTGTATCGGACCCAGAAGGACGTCGAGGAGCTCGTCGCGCTGGGATCGGCGATTCGACTGGTGAAGGGCGCGTACCTCGAGCCGGCCAACGTTGCCTATCCGAAGAAACTCGACGTGGACGCGAACTATGTCGCGCTGGCCTCGCGTCTGCTCCTCGACGACAACACCAGGCCGGGCGCGCTGTTGCACATCGCGACCCACGACCTGGACATTCAGGCGCGCCTCCAACGCGTGATCGCCGAGCGCAAGGTGGCGCAGAGCCGGTACGAGTTCGCGATGCTGTACGGCATCCAGACCAGCCGGCAGCAGGAACTGGGCCGCGCCGGCATCCGCACGCGCTGCCTGATCAGCTACGGCGAATACTGGTTCCCGTGGTACATGCGGCGGCTCGGCGAGCGGCCCGCAAATGTGTGGTTCGTCGTCAAGAACATTTTCCGGTAGACGTTTACAGTTCAGGGTTCAACGTTCGGAGTTCATGGTTGCGATGAGTAACACGACCAGGCGCACGGAAACTGACTCGATGGGGCCGATCGAGGTCCCGGCCGACAAATACTGGGGCGCGCAGACCGAGCGGTCGCTGCACCATTTCAGCATCGGCGCCGAGCATTTTCCGCGCGCGCTGATTCGCGCCTTCGGCATCGTCAAGAAGGCCGCCGCCCAGGTGAACGTCGATCTCGGGGCGCTCTCGCCGGATCTGGCGAAGCACATCATCCACGCGGCCGACGAAGTCATCGACGGCAGGCTCGACGCGCATTTCCCGCTATTCGTCTGGCAGACGGGCAGCGGCACGCAGTCGAACATGAATGCCAACGAGGTGATCTCGAATCGCGCGATCGAGATGGCCGGCGGCGTTGTCGGCAGCAAGAAGCCGATTCACCCGAACGACCATGTCAATCGCGGGCAGTCGTCCAACGACACGTTTCCAACGGCCATGCACGTCGCCGCGGCCGAGCAGGTGGTCCACCACCTGACGCCGGCGATTGAGGCGCTGCACGCAACGCTCAGCGCCAAGGCGCACGCGTTCGCCGATGTCGTCAAGGTGGGCCGCACGCATCTCCAGGACGCGACGCCCCTCACGCTCGGCCAGGAAATCTCTGGCTGGGTGGCGCAGCTGGACGTGGCGATGCGCGCGGTCGACGGCGCGCTGCCGTCGGTGTACGAACTCGCGCTCGGCGGGACCGCGGTCGGCACGGGGCTGAATACGCATCCGGAATTCGCAGAGCGCGCGGCGACGAAGATCGCCGACCTGACGCAGTTGCCGTTCGTGTCCGCGCCCAACAAGTTCGCGGCACTGGCCGGGCACGAGGCGCTCGTCGCGCTGCATGGCGCGCTCAAGACGCTCGCCACTGCGCTGATGAAGATCGCCAACGACGTCCGCTGGCTCGCATCCGGCCCGCGATCCGGACTTGGCGAAATCACGATCCCGGAAAACGAGCCCGGCAGCTCGATCATGCCCGGCAAGGTCAACCCCACCCAGTCCGAAGCGCTGACCATGGTCTGCGCGCAGGTCATGGGCAACGACGTGGCCGTCGGCATCGGCGGCGGCTCGGGCAACTTCGAGCTGAACGTCTACAAACCGCTCATTATTCATAACGTGCTGCAGTCGATCCGCCTGCTCGCCGACGCGTGCCGCAACTTCAACGAGTTCTGCGCGACGGGCATCGAGGCCAATCGCGCCCGCATCGACGAAAACCTGAAGCGCAGCCTGATGCTCGTCACCGCGCTCAATCCGCACATCGGCTACGACAACGCCGCCAAAATCGCCAAGAAAGCGCACAAGGACGGCACCACGCTCAAAGAAGCCGCGCTCGCGCTCGGGTTGCTCACGGCTGAGCAGTTCGACCAATGGGTGGACGCGAAAAAGATGACGGAGCCCGGGGAGTAGCGACTCGCGCCCGGCCGCTTGATGCGGCCGGGCGTCCTACCGTTCCATGCGGGGCACTTCATCGATGCTCGCCGTCATCGTGTGCGCGGTCTCGAGCGCCTGCACCTGAAAGATTCGGTCACGCCTCCCGGATTCATGCAGCAGCTCTTCGACGCGTCGTCTTCGTCTGTGAAACAGACGATCGATTTCGCATCCCCCGGATCACTCCTCATACAGCCCGAACTCGTTGCCGGCTGGATCTTCGAACGCGGCGAACGCGCTCGTGCCGGTTCCAATCGCCGTACGGGGCGTCAGGATCCGGCCGCCCGACGCTTGAATCCGGGTGAGCGTTTCCGCGATCGAATCCACCATGATGTACACGCGGGTCCGCTCGTCCGGAGTTCGGTCGCTCGCTTTCACCCACGTGCCGCTCACACCGCCGGCGTCATCGAACGACAGCTCCCCATCGCCACGCGTTCTGACCTTCCATCCAAAGATGGTGCTGTAGAAATCGGCGGAGTCCTGAGCGGTGTTCGCTGGAATCTCCAGATAGCAAATCTTGCCGTGGGCCATATGAGTCCCTCATGAATCAAGCGTGGGCCAGGTCAGGTCCAGATCACCGCACCGCCGTAGGGGGCGAAGGCGCGGTCGTGCGTGACGATCGTGGCGCCTTCGACGCGGGCCTGCGCAATAAGCGCGCGGTCGAACGGGTCGGCGTGATGAGCCGGCAGTCCTGCCAGCGCTTCGGCGTGTTGCATCGTCAAGGGTAGTTCCGCGAAGTCATCGGCGGCCAGCAGGACGGCGAACGGCTCAGTCAGACGCAATCGGCCCAGCGCCATCTTGATTGTGGCCTCCCAGGCGGAGACTGAACTGACCCACACCACGTCCGCCGTCGCAATGGCGTGCCGGGCCGCCTTTTGGAGCCGGCGATCGTCACGCTGCCACCAGAGGACGACGTGAGTGTCGAGCAGAATACGCCTGATCATCGTTCGTCGTCACCGGCCGATCCGCCCAGAAACGCGGCGAGCAGATCCGCCGGCAAGGGCGCGTCGAAGTTCCTGGCGACGTGCACCTTCCCCTTGCCCCGGCCTGGCCGGCGCCGGGACGTGTCCCGAAAAGGCACCAGCTTGGCCAGCGGCCGGCCGTTCTTGGCGATGATGATTTCGGCACCCGCGGCCGCCTCGTCAACCAGAGATGAGAGCCGCGTCTTGGCTTGATAGAGGTTGAGGGCCGGCATGACGACGACGCTAGCATTGTCCCTTGAAGTTGGTCAAGTTGGTTAAATGTGGTCAATCTGGGGGCGAAGCCCCCAGGCTAAGCGAACATGCGGTCAGCACGCGAGCCTGGCGACGCGAGCCACAATTCGGCTGAGGGCTCTTCAGAGGAGCCAAATCGTGCGAGCGAGCCAGTAGGGGATCTGGGGGCAAAGCCCCCAGATAGAATGTTTTCAATGACTTGGTCCGACTTCCAGGGGGTCAACCGCGCGTACGTCCTGGACTTGTACGAACAGTTTCAGCAGCATCCCGATTCGCTGGACGCCGAGACGCGGGAGTTGTTGAGCGCTCTTGGCGCTCCGCCCCAGGCATCGGGCGCGGTGACGACGGCGGTGGCGCCGTCGGGGCCGGCGCTTGGAACGGCGATTCGCGCCTTCAATCTCGCGCAGTCGATTCGCCGGTACGGCCATCTGGCCGCGAAGATCGATCCGCTGGAAGCTCGTCCCGTCGGCGATTCCGCGCTGGAGCTGGCGACGCACGGCGTGACGCCTGAGGACCTGCGCGCGCTGCCCGCCGACCTGGCGCCAGGGCCGGCGGCGGACGGCGCACAGTCACTGGGAGAAGTCATCGACCGGCTGCGCGGCATCTACTGCTCGACGACGGGCTATGACTTTGCGCACATTTTTGCGCCCGACCAGCGGCGCTGGCTGCGCGAGGCCGTCGAATCGGGCCGTTTCCGGCCGCCGGCCCGGCCCATCGACGATCTGGCCGTGCTCGATCGGCTGACGCAAGTCGAAGCGTTCGAAAAGTTCCTGCACCGATCGTTTCCCGGCAAGACGCGATTCTCGATTGAGGGCCTCGACACGCTCGTGCCCATCCTGGACGAAATCGTCCGCGGCGCGTGTGATGCCGGGCTTCGGCGCGCGTTCATCGGAATGGCGCACCGCGGGCGCCTGAACGTGATGGCCCACGTGCTCGGCAAGCCGTACGAAGAGATCCTGGCGGAGTTCGCCGACCCCGTGCGCAATGCGCTCGCGATCGAAGGCGTCCAGTTCACGGGCGACGTGAAGTACCACCTGGGCGTGGAGCACCTGGTTGAGGGCGACGGCGGCGACGAGCATGACATCGGTCTCGTCGTGGCGATGCCGCCCAATCCGAGCCATCTCGAAGCCATCGATCCGGTTATCGAGGGCATGGCGCGCGCCGCCGGCACGCGCGCGGGTGAGCGCGGCGCGCCCGCGTTTGATCCTGACGCGGTGCTGCCGATCCTGATCCACGGCGACGCCGCGTTTCCGGGACAGGGCGTCGTCGCCGAGACGCTGAATCTGCACCGGCTCGACGGGTACACCACCGGCGGGACGATTCACATCATCGCCAATAATCAAATCGGATTCACGACCGACACGGAAGATTCCTACAGCACGCTCTACGCCAGCGGGCTGGCTCGCGCGTTCAAGATTCCGATTGTGCACGTCAACGCGGACGATCCCGAGGCGTGCATCGCGGCCGCGCGCCTGGCGATCGCGTACCGGCAGCAGTTCAAGCACGACGTGCTGATCGATCTCGTGGGCTACCGCCGGTACGGACACAACGAGGGCGATGAGCCGTCATTCACGCAGCCGGTGATGTACCGGCGAATCCACGCGCACCCCACGGTGCGGCAGATCTGGGCGAAGACGCTCGAGTCACGCGGCCGGCTGGAGGCTGGCGCCGCCGACGCGATGATGTCGTCCGCCCTCGACGCGCTGCAGGGCGTCCTCGATCGACTGAACCCCGAGCGCGATGCCGCGGATCTGCCGCAGATGACGGTGGATCACCAGCGCGCCGCCGGCGTCCGGACGTCGGTGCCGGTTGAGCGGCTCGCCGAGATCAATGGCGCGCTGCTCGAGGCGCCGGAGTCCTTCCAGGTCCACCGCAAGCTCGAGCGCGCACGCGAGCGCCGGCGCCATGCCTTCGACGCGCCCGGGGAACGGACGATCGACTGGGCGACCGCCGAGGAGCTGGCGTTCGCGACGATTCTGGCGGACGGGACGCCGATTCGCCTGACCGGCGAGGACGTCGAGCGCGGCACGTTCAGCCACCGGCACGCCGTGCTGTACGACGCGAACGACGGCCATCGGTTCGTGCCCTTGCAGGGGATCGCGCAGTCGCGCGCCGCATTCGAGATCCGCAACAGCCCGCTCAGTGAGAACGCCGCCATCGGTTTCGAGTACGGCTACAACATCCAGCAGCCCGAGCGGCTCGTCGTCTGGGAGGCGCAGTACGGCGATTTCATCAACGGCGCGCAGGTGATGCTCGACGAGTTCGTCTTGTCGGCGCGCGCCAAATGGGGGCAGGCGCCGTCGCTCGTCCTCCTGCTGCCGCACGGGTACGAAGGCCAGGGACCGGATCACGCGAGCGCGCGGCCCGAGCGGTTTCTCCAGTTGGCCGCCGATCTCAATATGCGCGTCGCCAACTGCACCACGGCGGCGCAGTACTTTCATTTGCTCAGGCGCCAGGCCGCGCTGTTGGAGACGCACCCGCTGCCGCTCGTCGTCCTGACGCCCAAGAGCCTGCTTCGGCATCCGGCGGTGGCCTCCACGCCGGCCGATCTGGCGGAAGGCCGGTGGCAGGAGGTGCTCGATGACGCCGACAATCAACCGGCGCCGGAGACGGTGACCAGACTGATTTGCGCCTCGGGCAAGATCGCGGTCGATCTGGCGACCAGCCGGCTCCGCCCGGAGAACGGCCACGCGGCGATCTGCAGGCTGGAGCAGTTGTACCCGTTTCCCGAAGAGGAGGTGCAGGCGGTCATCAGGCGCTACTCCGCGCTCGCCGGGATTGTCTGGGCCCAGGAGGAACCGGAAAACATGGGCGCGTGGGAAACACTGCGGCCGGCGATCGAGCGTCTGGCGGCGGGCCGTCCCGTGTCACTGGTTGCGCGGCCTCGGAGCTCGAGCCCAGCCGAAGGATTCGCCACACTGCACGCGCGCGTGCAGGAAGAATTGATTAAGAAAGCCCTGACCGGACGAGTATGAGCGCAAACATCGTTGTCCCCGAAGTTGGAGAATCCATCGTCGACGCGCGCGTCGCGCGCTGGCTCAAGAAGGCCGGCGACACGGTTGCCGCCGGCGAGCCGCTGGTGGAGTTGGAAACGGACAAAGTCGATGTGGAGGTCGCCGCGCCCAAGGCCGGCGTGCTGCAGTCGATCGCGCACGGCGACGGCGCGGACGTGAAGATTGGCGACGTGCTCGGTGTGATTGACACGGACGCCGCCGGCAAGCGTGACGATGGCAAGTCAGAGGTCAGAAGTCAGAAGGCGGAAGTCAAGGTTCAGAAGACGGAAAGCACGAGGCAAGAGAGTAAGAAACAAGAAAACGGGAAGACGGAAGCCAGGACACCTGAAAGCACGCCGGCGCCGGTTGCGGCCCGGGCGCCGGAGCCTCTACCGGCGCGCGCGGGATCGAATGTTTCCGCGACACCCTCGGCGCGCCGGCTCGCGCGGGAACAGCAGATCTCGCTGAGCAGCATTTCGTCCAGCGGCGGGCGGGTGACACGCGACGACGTGCAGAAGGCGGCGACGAAGTCTCCGGCGCCCGGGGCGCCCGTCGCTCCCGCCCCTGAGGCGCCGGCCGCCAGAAGCGAGACGCGCTCGCGCATGTCCAAGCGCCGCGCGACCATCGCGCGGCGGCTGGTCGAGGCGCAGCGCGTCGCGGCGCTCCTCACGACCTTCAATGAAGTGGACATGTCGGCGGTCATGGCCGTGCGCGAGCGGCAGAAGGACGCGTTCAAGGCCAAGCACGGCGTCGGTCTCGGCATCGCGTCGTTCTTTATCAAGGCCGCGGTCGCCGCGCTCGCCGAGTTTCCGCGTCTCAACGCCGAGATCGACGGCGACGAGATCGTGCTCAAGCATTTCTACGACATCGGCGTGGCCGTCGGCGCGGCGGACGGACTGGTCGTGCCCGTCATTCGCGACGCCGACAGCCTCTCGTTCGCCCAGATTGAGCAGCGCATCCGGGACTTCGCCGCGCGCGCCGGCAACGGCACGTTGACGCTGGACGATTTGCGCGGCGGCACGTTCAGCGTGACGAACGGCGGCGTCTACGGGTCGCTGATGAGCACACCGATCGTCAATCCGCCGCAAGTCGGCATCCTCGGCCTGCACGCCATCAAGGAACGGCCGACGGGCGTGAATGGCCAGGTCGTGCTGCGCCCGATGATGTACATCGCCCTCACGTACGACCACCGCATCGTGGACGGCGCGGAGGCGGTGCGGTTTCTGGTGCGCGTCAAAGAGCTGGTCGAAGAGCCGGCGCTGCTGTTAGTGGAGAGCTGACACCGACGGCACCGACGGCAACGACGCGAACGACGTGAACTGAGGTTCATCGAGCCCGCCGGGCTCGTCGCGGTCAGTCAATCACATCGCACATCGGCGCGCACTCGCGGCCGCACCGGACGTAGCCTTCCGGGCAGTCGGGGTCCGTGTCGCCGATCGGCGTGTGGCCGATCTTCTCCATCTTCTTGATGGCGTCCCGCATGATGTCGCAGATCGCCTTGTAGTTCGCCGGACTCGTCGCATACAGCTGGATCGCCTGCGCCTCGGCCATCAGCGCGAACCATCGCAGCGCCGCCAGCTTGATGGCATCGCTCGGATCAGCCTTCCATTTCGGTCGGGTGGGCTTGCGCGCGGGCTTCGTCGCCATCGGAAAACTCCTCGTCTCTGTCGAATCAGCGGCCGGCGGGATTGCCGGATCGCGGGGGAGCGCCTTGCTGCATGAGCCAGATGTCCTCACGGCGTTCTTCGCGCACGCCGAGCGTGCCCTGGCTGAATGGCTGAAAGCCGGAATATCTGACGCCGGGCAGCGTGTTCTGTGTCACCTGGGAGAGCGCGCCAGTGTCGAGCGAGAACGCGAACACGTTGCTGGTGCCCTGTTCCGCGCGCGTGACATACAGCGTCCGACGTGCCGCGTGCAGCCGTATGGTGGAGGCGAACGCCTGTGTGATGCGGCCGGCCGTGCGCGTCGCGCCGCCGCCGGTCAGCACGATGTCGATGTCCGTCGTGCCGTCCGGGTTGTACTTCGAGTAGCGGACCAGAACCAGCTGCCGGCCGATCCAGCCGCGGCTGAATACGCCCGACCCCATCCCCGGCTCGAGCGTGAACCGCGCGAGCTCGCGAGACGCGCTCGTCAACGGGTCCAGTTCGTGCACCACGATGCCGATGTCGCGACTGCTGGTGATGTAGCCCAGATGCCCGCTGTCGGGCGACGCATAGAGATCGCGCATCTGCACGGCGTCGGGCACCGTCACGAACGGTGCTTGCGGCGCGGGCTCGCCGGCACGATACCGGCGGAGCTGGTGATCCGACGGCCAGTCGACGAAGTACAGATCCGCGCCCGCCGGGCTCCAGGCCATGATCTTATTGGCCCATTCCACCGGCGACAGCGTCAGCGACGGCAACTGCGTCCTGTTCGATACGAGGATCGTGGCGCCGCCGCGGAGGTCGCGCACGGAGAGCGTCATGCGCCGCGGCACGTCGCTGGTCTGCAGGTACGCCAGCCATTGGCCGTCTGTAGACAGATCCGGCGCGAACCCGTCGGCCTCGGCTTTCGCGTCGGGCACGCCGCGGCCCTCGAATGGCGCGACGAAGATCCGCGAATCCAGAATCGTGTACCCGCGCGATGGCGTCGGCTGGCTGCGTTGAAAGGCGAGCAGGCGGCCGTCGGCCGAGAGCACCGGCGAGTAGTCATTCAGCGAGTCCTGCGTCAGCTGACGTGGCGCATCGGCGCCGAAGAGCCACAGATTGGCGTCCTGCGACAGCCGCTGGACGCTCAGGATGCGGCCGTCGGCCGACGAGCTTTCGGCGACCTCTTCCGCCTCGCCGGTCACGAGCGGCAACAGCGCCTTCGAGCGGACGTCGATCTGCCAGAGGTCCGTCTGCCCGCCGCGGTTGGACTGGAACGCGACCCGTTCGCCGTCGCCGATCCAGAGCGGGTCTTTGTCGAACGGCGCATCGGCCGTCAACGGCCGCAGTGACGATCCGTCCAGATTCAGCGTCCACAAATCTTCCTGGCCGTCTTTGTGGACGGCAATGACCGCGGCGCCTCCGTCCGGCCGCACGTCCGCGCCGCGAAGATTCCCGTCGATCTTCCACGCGTCGCTCACGCTGACGGCGGCTCCCGGCTGGTCGAGCGCAAGCCGTCGCACGACCATGCCGCCGCCGCGCGCGTCCGCGCGGAAGTACACGTCTCGCCCGATCCAGCGGATCAACTGCACCGAGTTGGGTACGAGATCCTTGTCGATCGCGACGGACTTGGTCACGGCGCCGCCAAAAAACGCCGGATAGATCTGCAGGACCGGCGCGCCATCGAGGATGAGCGCGCACGCAATCTGATTGCCGTCGGGCGACCAGATCTGGCTGATCGGCTCGCCCGGCCCGAGCGTGAGCGGCCGCGATTCGCCGCCATCGATCCGTTGCACAAGAATGCGCGACGTGCCACCCGATGTCGCGATGAACGAGAGCCAGTCGGCATTGGGCGAGACGCGGCTCCCGAATTCGATCGCTGACGTCGTGACGAACGGCCGCGACTGCCATAGCAGATCGGCGGACGAGGGCCGCGAGGCCAGCCAGCGCCAGGTCACGACGCCCGCGGCCACGGCCAGCGCCGCGAGCGCCACCCACCGCCTGCGGCGCCTGGCCAGCGCCTGCTGCACGGTGCTGACGCCGCCAGTCGGCGCCGTGAGCGCGTCCTGGATCGATCGCAGGTCGGAGACCACGGCTTCGGCCGACGCGGGGCGATCGGCGGGTTGTTTTTCCAGAAGGTGATCGATCAAATCCGCCAGAGCGGCCGGCGTCTCCGGCGCCACGCGATCGAGGCGCCGCGGCGCCGACTGCATCACGTGCCGCACGTAATCGAACGTCGTCGTGCCCGAGAATGGAAGCTGTCCCGTGACGCACTCATACAGAAGCACGCCGAGCGAAAAGAGATCCGCGCGCGTGGTGACGGGCTTCCCGGTCGCCTGTTCGGGCGCCATGTACTGCGGCGTGCCGGTGTGCAGCGTGAGCTGCGGCGACAGCGTCCGCGTTTCATTCGTGGACGGGCTTTCCACGTCCGCGCCGGCGATCCCGAAGTCGAGCAGCTTGACGTGCCCGTGCGGCGTGACCATCACGTTGCCGGGCTTGACGTCGCGATGCACCAGGCCGCGCGCGTGCGCATTGGCAAGGCCCTCAGCGATTTCCCGGCCCAGTTGCAGGACCTGGACGATCGGCAATTTCCCCCGCGTCAGCATCGACGCGAGCGTCTCGCCTTCGACGAACTCCATCACGATGAATGTGTCCGCGGGCGTTTCAATCAGCTCGTAGACCTTGCAGATGTACGGGTGATCGAGCGAGGCCGCGGCCAGCGCTTCGCTGCGCAGGCGGGCCGCCGCGCCCGGGATGTGCAGCCGGCGCTCCTCGAGGGCCTTGATCGCGACCGACCGGTGGAGCTGCGTGTCCGTGGCCTTGTAGACAACCCCCATCCCGCCGACGCCGAGGCGAGAGACGATGCGATACCGGCCGCCAAGCCCATCGGGCAGGGACCGTGAGACCGGCGGGTTCTCAGCCATTTCGCTCCGCTCAATGGTATGGCCAGACCGCCCGTACCTGTCGTACCTGTCGTACCTGTCGTACCCGTCGTACCCGTCGTACCCAGATATGATTGGCGCCGTGAAACCCGTCCTGCTGCCGGCGATAATTGCCGCGCTCGGTGTGCTGGCCGCCGCGTGCGCCAGCCGGCTGCCTGATGAGGACTTGCGCATTCTCAGCGCGCCGTCCGGCGCCAAACTGTCCACGGACGACTTGTGGAAGGACTTTCAGAAGGATCCGAAAGCCGCGCGGAAGCAGTACTTCGGCGTCGCCGTGGATGTCAGCGGCAAGATCATGTCGATCGACGTGGCGGCGGGGAAGCCGGCGACAATCCTCTTCAGTCCCGCCGATGAGCACGGCGTCCGCGCGCGCCTCCTCGAGGAGCGGTCCGCCGCCATCGTCAAAGACGCGCCGGTCTTCACGCGCATCACGCTGCGGTGCTTCTGTGAGGGACTCGACGAGCGGCAGGATTTGATCCTGAAAAGCTGTATTAGACCGTAGGCACGCGGAGCCGCGGAAAAGCGAATTCGCCCTCCCTTTCGTGTTCGGCGTGAAGGTGGCCAGGCCCCAAGGCTTCTGGCCCGGGAATGCCCGATAATTGACATCGCTCAAGCGCCCTGAAAAACTGGCGGGCTCAAAGACTTTGCCGATGATAGCGACGGACTCCGATATCTGGGAGGACCTGATCCTTGCCGTCGAGGAGGGGCAGGTCGTGCCCATCCTTGGCCGGGATCTCCTGACGGTCGAGTACGACGGGAAGCCGTACCTGCTGCACCATCTGGTGGCCGAGCGGCTGGCGGCGGATCTCAAAGTTGACGTGAGCAAGCTGCCGCCGGAGTTCGACACCAACGACGTCATCTGCGCCTACGAAGGGTTCCACGGCGATCCGATGGCGGTGAACCCCCGGATCGTCCGCATCCTGAAAAGCCTGAAACTCGCGCCGCCGGAGCCGCTGATGCTGCTGGCGGAAATCCCGATGTTCAAGCTCTTCATCAGCGCATCGTTCGACATGCTGCTGGAAGACGCGATTACGCAGAAGCGCGGGCGCGCGCCGGCGGTCGTCGCGTTTCCGCCCGCGTCCAACGTGACGGACTTCGACGACTCGCTGATCGAGCAGCACGGCAGCGTCGTGTTCCAGATCCTCGGCCGCGCGTCGGCGTCCGCCCCGTTCTCGGTGACCGAGGGGCAGTTGCTGGAGCAGATGCACGAGTTCATGTCCGGCGCCCGCCGCCCGGAGAAGCTGATCGCGCGGCTGCAGGAGAGTCACCTGCTGATGCTCGGCGTGCATTTTCCGGACTGGCTCGGCCGCTTCCTGATTCGCCTCGCCCGCGCCAAGCCGCTGTGGGACTCGCGCCCGATGATGGAAGTCATTGCCGACGATCGGACGGGTCAGGAAGAGTTCGTCGACTTTCTCCGGCATTTCAGCCCGATGCAGTCGCGGTTATTCAACGCCGGATCGCCCGTGGAGGTCGTCCGCGAGCTGCATCGGCGCTGGTTCGAGCGTCACCCCTCCAGCCGTGCCGGAGCCGCCGCGCCGGCTCGTCAGGCCTCGACCGGCGAAAAGCCCGCGACCATGATGCCGGGTTCGGTCTTCATCAGTTACGCGCACGAAGATCGCGTGCCGGCATTTCACCTGGCCGACGTGCTGACGGCGCAGGGGCTCGAAGTCTGGGTCGATCGCCGCCTCACGCCCGGGAACGATTACCGGGACCTGATCGAACGGCACATCCGCGAGTGCGCGGCCTTCGTGCCCGTGCTCTCGCGCAATACGCAGACCGAAGACGAGCGGTGGTTCCGAAAGGAGTGGGCGCAGGCCTGCGACCGCGCGCGCGCCTATTTCGGCACCGATCGCGGACTGCTGTTTCCCGTGGTCGTGGATGACACGCCCAACAATGAGCTGAACGAGCTCCGCCGCGAGATCTTCGGCCGCACCGCCGTGCGCGCGCCGGGGGGCGAGGCCCCGGCCGAGCTCGTCGCCAACCTTGACCTGGCCCAGAAGGCCTGGCGGAAGCAGAACCGCCGCGCATGAGTACTGCCACCGCGCCGAACACGCTCTCCGCGGAAAGTCCCTGGCCGGGCCTGCGTCCGTTCGGTGAGGACGATCGGAGTTTTTTCTTCGGCCGCGAGCGCGAGACCGCCGAGCTGCTCACCCTGGTTCAGCGTTCGGGTGTCGTCATCGTCTATGGGCAGTCGGGCCTGGGCAAGACGTCGCTGCTGCAGGCCGGCGTGTTTCATGGCCTGCGGGATCTGAGCCTCCTGCCGTTCCGGCTGCGCATCGATCACGGCGATGCGGCGCCGCCGGCGGCCACGCAGATCAAGACGGCCCTCATTGCGGCGCTCGACGCCGCGGGTGTTCAAGGTCCCCGGCCGGATCCTGATGAGACGCTCTGGGAGTACTTTCACCGCCGCGATCTCGATTTGTGGGGCGCCCGCAATCGGCTGATCAAGCCCGTCATCACCTTCGACCAATTTGAAGAAGTGTTCACGATCGGCCAGCGATCGGAAAAAGCGCTGGCGCGCGTGGCCGGATTAATCGACGACCTGGAGTCGCTGCTCGAGCACCGCGCGCCCGAGTCCGTCCGCGCGCGGCTGGAACAGCGGCCGGACGACGCGCTGAAGTATGACTTCCAGCACGAGGGCGTCAAGTTCATCATCAGCCTGCGCGAGGATTTCCTGGCGCAGCTCGACACGTGGCGCACGCGGCTGCCGTCGCTGCTGCCCAACCGGTTCCGGCTCGAGCGGATGACCGGCGGCCAGGCGCTCGAGGTGGTGGAGCGAGCCGGCGGCGCCCTGGTCGATCCGGCGGTCGCGAAGGAAATCGTCGATTTCGTCTCGCGATCGCAGCGGCGCGCGCAGACGGGCGCGCTGCAGGCTCGGAACGTCGAGCCGGCGCTGCTCAGCGTGGTCTGCGACGAGTTGAACCGGCGCCGGCTGAACCGCAACCAGGCGCGGATCACGCCGGACCTGTTGAGCGGCGAGCGCGAAGGCATCATCGCCGGGTTCTATGCCCGCGCGTTTGAGGACGTTGATCCCCGCGCGCGCGACTGGGTCGAAGAAGAACTGCTGACGGCATCCGGCTATCGCGATCGCGCCGCGCAGGAAGACGCCCTGCGATCGGGCGTCAAGGAACCCGACCTGGACAAGCTGGTCGATCGCCGCATCCTCCATCGCGAAGAGCGTGACGGCGTCGTGTGGCTGGAACTGACCCACGACCTGCTGACCGATCCGGCGTATGCGAGCCACACGCAGCGCGAGCAGCGGCGCGTGGCGGAAGAGGCCACGCGCCGTGAGGCCGAGACGGCGATGCGCCTTCGGCGCACGACGCGCCTCGCGGCCGGCTTCGCGGTCCTGTCACTGGCGATGGTCGTCGCCGTGATCTACGCATTCACGATGTCCAGGCGCGCATCCGACGCGCAGGCGTCGATGCAGAAGGAGCGCGACCGCGCGGTGGGCGCCGAGCAGGCCGCCGGTTTCGCGGCCGGCCGCGCCGAGCAGTCCGCCGCGATGGCCAAGGCCGAAGCCGAGCGCGCGTCCAGCAGTTTCAGCACCGCGATGGGCATGGCGCAGCCGCTGGGCCAGACGCTGCGGGAGTTCGTGACGGGCGACATGCGGATGGTCACGCCCGCCGTGCTCGAGATCATCGATCGCACCGACGAGTCGTACAAGGTCCTCGAGGCCCAGGACGCGGCCGCGCCGGCGCAGAAGCACGCCGAGTTCCTGGTCACCGCGGCGCAGGCCCTGTGCGACGTCGGGCATCTCACGGATTGCGTGACCCGCGCCGAACAGGCGATCGCGATCCTCGATGCGCATCCGCCGACCGAAGCGGGCGCCGGGGCGCTGCGGGCGGAAGCCCTGTACGCGCGCGGCAACGGCCTGGCTGCCACAGGCCGGATGGCCCAGGCGCGAAAGGACCTCACATCGGCCGTCGCCCAGGCGGCGTCGGAAGCCCGAACGGCCACCTGGACGTTCGAGCTCGCGCGCGTCAACGCCTTGTCGGAATTGACGCTCGCCGAACTCGACCGCTGGGCGCTGGCCCTCGATTCGGCGGAGCAGCGTTATCAGAAGGTGATCGCATTTCTGGGCGGCCATCCACTCAAAGACCCGGCCGCGCAGCTCGAATCTGATCTGTGGATGGCCCAGGCTCTGACGGGGATGGCGTTGAGCGCGACGACCGGGGCCGAACAGGAGCGCCGATTTGCGACTGCAGGCGACGCGCTGGAACGACTGCTCAAACAGGACCCCGACAACGTGCGGTTGACGCGCGTGCACGCGGAATTCGAGACCTTCCGGAGCCGCGCCGAGTCCGACATGAACCATTCGCGGCAGGCCACCGCTCACGCCGCCGAGAGCCAGGCGGCGGGCGATCGCCTGAGCCAGCGCGATCGAGACAACCTGCAATGGCAGTACGTCCGGAGCCGAACACAGCGGGCCGTCGC
>DASUGC010000229.1:0-12416 GCA_036274235.1 Vicinamibacterales bacterium | reverse complement strand
GCTCAAGGCCGTCACCGCCATCCAACTGGCCCGGCGTCTGCGCGACCAGCGCATCGCCGCCGTACCGGTGTTCTGGGTCGAGGCCGAAGACCATGACTGGGCGGAGGTGCGCTCGACGAAAGTGATCGATCGCGAAGGCGCCGTCGCGGCCGTAACCGCCGCCGATGTGCCCGGCGCCGGCAGCCTCCCGGTGGCGCGCCTGACGTTCGACGCTGGAATTGCGCAGACCCTCTCCGAGTTGCGCGATCGGCTGCCGGCGACGGAGTTCACAGACGAAACGATCGCGTCGCTCGAGCACCGGTACCGCGCCGGCGCCCCGGTTGGCCGGGCCTTCGCCGGTTGGATCGAGGATCTGCTCGGCCGGCACGGTCTTGTCGTCTTCGAAGCCGATGATCCGACCCTCAAGCCCGTCGTCCGCGATCTGTTCGCCCACGAGCTGGCCGGCCGCCCGGCGGCGCGGCTCGCCCGCGAGCAGGCCGGCGTCATGCGCTCCCTCGGGCACGCCCCTCAGGTGGAAACGACAGAAGACGGTGTCAGCGTCTTTTATGTGGATGCCGCGGGACGCCGCGCCATTCGCGTCAAAGACGGCCAGTACCTCGTCGGCGACCAACTGCGGCCTGTGGAAGACGTGCGAGCCGAAGCCCTGGATCATCCGGAGCGCTTCAGCCCGAACGTTCTGCTGAGGCCGTTGGTGCAGGATCGACTGTTCCCCACCGCCTGTTACGTCGGTGGTCCGGCTGAGCTCGCTTATCAGGCGCAGATCGGCCCGCTCTATCGTGAGTTCGGCGTCGAGGCGCCGCTGCTCTATTCGCGCGGCAGCGCGACCATCGTTGATGGCGGCGCGGCGCGCTTCCTCGATCGATCCGGCCTGCCGCTCGAAAGCCTTCAGCCCCAGGACGACGGCACGCTGAACCGGCTGCTGCAGGAGCACCTGCCCGGCGGCGTCGAGCGAACCCTCGCCGAAATCAATGAGATCATCGCGACGCGCGTGACCGCGCTGGGCCAGGCGGTGTCGCCGATTGACCCCACGCTGTCGGGCGCCGTGGACACCACGGCCGAGCGCATGCGGGAGACGCTGAAAACCCTGCAGAACAAGATCGTGCAGGCCGCCAAGCGCAAGGACGAAACGCTGCGCCGCCAGTTCACGCGCACCCGCGCGCTGGTGTTTCCGGACGGCGATCCGCAGGAACGGGCCCTGGGCATCGCGTTTTTCGTGAACCGCTACGGTCCGGCCCTGGGCGATCGGCTCCTGGACGTCCTCCCGGTCGAGACGGACAAGCATTACGTCCTGGTACTGTGAGCTGACCCGGTCAATCCCAACAGGTCGGACCGTCCTCATTCGATAAACTGACTGACCAATGCCCACGCCGGCTCCAGAACGACCCGGGCCCGGACGCGCGCCTGTCAGGCGTCCGGCCGCCGGCGTCAAAGTCCGTTATCGCTGGCCCCGCCGGCGATGGCTGCGCTGGACGCTGTTGACGTTCGGCGGTCTGGGCATCCTCGGCCTGATCCTCTGCACGTATCTGTGGATCAGCTATTCGCATCTGATTGACGCGCGCCTGGCTGTGGAGTCGCAGCCGATTCCCCGCATCTTTGGACAGCCCTTCGAAATCCGTCCCGGCCGCGCGCTTACGGTGACGCAACTGGTGCAGCGCCTCAATGACGTGGGCTATGCCCAGCGGCCGAAGGCCGAGGCGCCCGGCGAATTCTCGGTGGCGACGAACAACGTGACGATCGTGACCCGGCCGGCCGACAAGACTCCGTCGCACGCCGTTCGCGTGGACTTCACGGCCGAGCGCCTCCCCGTGATCCGGCGCATCCTGGATGCCGCGAACAAGCCCGTCGATCACCTCACGCTCGAAGCGCCGCTGCTGGCGGCCATCGCGCCGGGACAGAAGCGCCGGAAAGTGCCGCTGGCCCTGATTCCGGAGCACATGCGCCAGGCCGTCCTCGCCATCGAGGATCGCCGGTTCTACCAGCATCCAGGCGTGGATCCGATTCGGGCGGTTGGCGCGATTATCACGAACCTTCGCGGCAACAAGAAATACCTGGAGGGCGCATCGACGATCACGCAGCAGGTCATCAAGAACACGTTCCTGACGCCCGAGCAGTCGCTCCGCCGCAAGCTGCAGGAACAGTTCATGGCCCTGGTGCTGGACTCGCGTTTCACCAAGGATCAGATTCTCGAGCTGTACTTGAACGAAGCCGTGCTCGGCCAGCGGGGGCCCTACGAAATTCGCGGCGTGGGCGAGGCGGCCCGCATCTTCTTTGGGAAGGACGTCAGCAACGTGTCGCTGGCGGAAGCCGCCACCATCGCCGGACTCCTGCAACAGCCCTCCGCTCTCTCGCCATTCCGGCACGCCGACAAGGCCAGGGAACGCCGCAACGTCGTCCTGGCCGCCATGGCTGACGCGCAGTTCATCACGGCGGACGCGGCCAAGGCCGCATCGAATGAACCGATCAAAGTCGCCTCGCGCGCCTTCGAAGATGAGGCGCCGTACTTCGTGGACTACATCAGCAAGCTGATGGACGAGCAGTACCAGGGCCTGATGAACAAAGGCGGCGCGCTCGACGTGTACACGACGCTCGATTTGCACCTGCAGCGAATGGGCCAGGAAGCCATCGCCGAAGGCATGGTCGCAATCGACAAGCTGTTGCCGAAGAAGAAACAGGGTCAGGCGCAGATTGCCCTGATCGCGATCGACCCGAAGACCGGCGAAATCCTGACGTGGCTGGGTGGCCGCTCGTACAATGAAACCCAGCTCAACCGCGTCGTCACCATGCGGCGGCAGCCGGGATCGACGTTCAAGCCATTCGTGTATCTGGCCGCATTCGAACGGACCGCCGATGACCCCGCCGTCAATCTGACGCCGGCAACGGTCATGGTCGATGAGCCGACGGTGTTCAAAGACGGGGACAAGGACTACGCGCCGTCCAACTACAAGAACGAGTACGGCGGCCCGATGACGCTTCGGCGGGGACTGGCGCTCTCGCGCAATATCGTCACGATCAAAGTCGCGGAAGCCACCGGCTACGACCGCGTGGCGCAGCTCTGGAAGAAGGTGGGCGTCGGTACCCCGGCATTGGGCGTGCCGTCGATCGCCCTGGGCGTGTTCGAAGCCTCGCCGCTCGAAATGGCGACGGCCTACACGCTGTTTGTGAATGGCGGATCGATCCGGCCGCTGCAGCCAATCGCAAAGATCGACTCTGCCGGCAAAGTGACGGTCGTGCAGCCCGGAGCCCTCCGGCCGATCGCCCGGCCGGAGACGACCTATCAGGTGGTGAACATGCTGCGATCGGTCGTCAATGAAGGGACCGCCGCATCCATCCGCAATGCCGAGTACCGCCTGTCCATGGACATGGCCGGCAAGACCGGCACGACCAACGACCAGCGCGACGCGTGGTTCGTGGGCTTTACGCCGGAACTGCTCACGGTGGTCTGGGTCGGTTTCGACAACAATCAACCGATCGGCCTGAGCGGCGCGCAGGCAGCGCTGCCTGTGTGGTTGGCATTCATGAAGCGCGCGCTCGCGGGCCACCCGGACGTCCGGTTCACCACACCGGACGGCCTGAGCTACGCCGAGATCGACCCGGAAACCGGCGGGCTCGCCACGCCATCCTGCCCGCGGACGATGACCGAGGCCTTCCTGCCGGGCACCGAGCCGCACGACCACTGCCAGCTGCATGGCGGGATACCCGTGGCGGCCCCGCTCAAGGGCATCGGAGCATGGCTGAAGCGAATAATTCGCTAGGCTCTCGTTTCTTAGTTCCCTCAGTTCCCTTAGTTCCCTTAGTTCCCATCGTTCCCGTCGTTCCCGTCGTTTGCTATACTGTCTTAGCACTCCTGCCGATAGAGTGCTAATAACCCGCATGACCCAGGAAGCGACAGATCGTCAGCGGCGGATTCTTGCCCGCCTCGTGACGGAGTACATCGAACAGGGCGAGCCCGTGTCGTCGGCCTGGCTGGCCGAGCACAGCGACCTCGGGCTGTCGCCCGCCACGGTCCGGAACATCCTTGCCCGGCTCGAAGAGCAGGGCTACGTGCACCAGCCGCACACGTCGGCCGGCCGCGTGCCCACCGACTCCGGCTACCGGCTTTACGTGGACGGCTTGCTCGGCTCGCGCAAGCGCGTGCGCCTGCTGCCGGACCTCGAAGCCCGCCTGCGGCGTGCCGGCACCGTTGGTGATCTGATGGAAAACGCGTCTCAGGAGATCTCGCGCGCGTCCCATCATGTCGGGTTCGCCCTGGCGCCGGCCGGCACGGCTATCCGCCTGCGCCACATCGATTTCGTGAATCTGGAAGCCGGGCGCGTTCTGGTCATCGTCGTGTCCACCGGCGGGCAGATCACGCACAAGGTCATCGAGCCGCCCGCGCCGTGCGATGACGTCGTTCTGACGCAGGCGGCCAACTACATCAACGCGGAGTTCGCCGGCCTCACGCTGCACGAAGTGCAGACCGCGATCGTCGGGCGGATGCGTGAGGAGCGGCTGCTCTATGACGCGCTGATTTCCCGCGCGCTGCAGCTGGCGCAGAGCGGCCTGACCGAGCACGCGCCGGGCGACACGCTCTACGTGCAGGGCGCTTCCCTGCTGATCGAGCATGTCGCCGGCGGGAGCGCGGATCGCGAGCAGACGCTGCAGACCCTGCGCGCGCTGTTCCGCATGATCGAAGAGAAGCACCGGCTGGTGGCCCTCATCTCCAGGTACCTGGAGGCGCAGGGCATCACCGTCGTCATTGGATCAGAGAATTTCGTTGCCGACTTGCATCCCTTCAGCGTCGTGGCCTCCACCTTCACCGCCGCCGACGAAACCGGCACCGTCGGCGTGATTGGCCCCACGCGGATGCGGTACCAAAAAGCGATTACAGTGGTTGACGGCGTCTCGCAGATGGTGAGCCGCGTGCTGGAAGGCCACTGACCCGGACGATTGAGGATACCCGTGGATTCACATTCGACGCCGGACGCCGGGGCGGCCGGCACTGAAACAGCGGACGTGCTTCGTCAGGAACGGGACGACGCGCAGGATCGGCTGCTGCGTACGGCGGCCGAGTTCGACAACTACCGCAAGCGGACGGAACGTGAACGGCGTGAGTTGTCGGAAGCCGTCGCCGCGGATCTCATTCGGGACGTGCTCCCGGTCGTCGATGACCTCGAGCGCGCGCTGTCGGCGAGCCAGGACTCAGCCGATTCCGGCTTGCGATCGGGCGTGGAGCTCATCCACAAGCAGCTGCTCGAGGCGCTCCGCCGCCGCGGCGCCGAGCCCTTTGAGTCGGTGGGCAAGGACTTCGATCCGGCCTGGCACGAAGCCGTGGCGAGCGAGCCGGCGAATGGCCATCGCGACGGCGAGATCGTCGCCGAACTGCGCCGCGGCTTCCGCATCGGATCGCGCCTGTTGCGGCCCGCGCAGGTGCGGGTGGCCAAAGCGTGAGCGTGAAGGACCGCGACTACTACGACGTTCTTGGCGTCTCCAGGGACGCCAGCGAACAGGACATCAAGAGCGCGTACCGGAAGCTGGCGCTGCAGCACCATCCCGATCGCAATCAGGGCGACGCGAAGGCCGAGGACAAGTTCAAGGAAGCCGCCGAGGCCTACTCCGTCCTTGGCGATCCCGAAAAGCGCGCGCGCTACGATCGCTTCGGCAAGGCCGGCGTGTCCGGCGCGGCCGGCGGCGGATTCAATCCGGAGACGTTCGGCGACTTCTCCGACATCCTCGGCGACTTCTTCGGCTTCGGCGGTCAGCGGCGCGGCGGCGCCACGCGAGGCGCGGACCTGCGGTTCGATCTCGAGATCCCGTTCGAGGAATCGTTCACCGGCACTGAAACGACGATTCAGATTCCGCGCGACGAGCACTGTGACACCTGCCACGGCTCAGGCGCGGCGCCGGGGACGAACAAGGAAACGTGCCCGCAGTGCCGAGGCACGGGCCAGCTTCGCTTTCAGCAGGGCTTCCTCGTGGTCGCTCGCACGTGCGGCCAGTGCCAGGGGACCGGCCAGGTCATCCGGACGCCCTGCACGACCTGTCGCGGCACCGGGTTCGTGACGCGCGAGCGCCGCGTCACCGTCCGCATCCCGGCCGGCATCGGCGACGGCCAGCGTCTTCGCCTGCACGGCGAGGGCGAGCACGGCACGCTCGGCGGACCCACCGGCGACCTGTACGTGGTCGTTCATGTGAGGCCGCATCCGACATTCCACCGTGACGGCGATGACCTCTACCTGGAAGCGCAGGTGCCGTATCACGTCATGACCATGGGCGGCGCGTTCAAGATGGATGGACCGGCCGGCGAGATCGAGGTGCACGTGCCGGCCGGCACGCCCAGCGGCACGCTCATCCCCTTCCGCGGCAAGGGCATGCCCAGCGTCAACGGGCGCGGCAAGGGCACGCTCTACGTGCGCGCCGTCGTCGAAGTGCCGAAGAAGATCTCGAAGGATCAGAAGAAGATCATCGAGCAGCTCGGCCAGACGATGAAGGTGGACAAGATCGCGCCGACGGCCGCCGACGACTCGCGCGAGAAGCCGTTCTTCGAGAAGGTCAAAGATCTCTTCGGATAGAGGTCTTGCGCGACTACCCGGCTCTCACGATCACGTGGACGCATCCGGTTAGTCCCGAGCGGACCGAACTGATCCTTGCCGAACTCGACGGATTCGACGTGAACGCCGTGGAGGAACTCCCGGACGGCGGCGTCCGCCTGTTTTTTGCGACGAGTGCGGCACGCGAGCGCGCGGCGACGCACCTCAGCACGCTTCGCGGCCTTGACCTCACGCGTCAGGAGATTTCAGACGCCGACTGGGGCGCGCGGAGCCAGGCGGCGATTGGAGCCGTGACCGTGGGTGCGCTGACCATCGCGCCGCCGTGGGCCGTCACGCCGGAGCTGCGGGCGAAGGGCGATCGTCTCATCACCATCGTCCCGTCCATGGGATTCGGCACGGGCCATCATCAGTCCACGCGGCTGTGTCTTCAGCACCTGCAGGACATCGCGGTCGACGGCCTGCGCGTGCTTGACGTGGGCACGGGATCGGGCGTGCTGGCGATCGCCGCCGCGAGACTCGGCGCGAAGCATGTCATCGCTATCGATCTCGATACAGACGCGATCGCGAATGCGAAAGACAATGTCGGCCTGAATGGCGTTTCCGATCGCGTTGACCTTCGCGAGGTGCCGCTGGCGGACACCCAGCTGCTCGGGACATTCGATGTAATTGTCGCGAACCTGACGGGCGGACATCTGATGCGCGAGGCAAAGCATCTCAGGCCGCTCGCCGAACCGCACGCGGACCTCATCGCGAGCGGCTTTCAGACAGATGAGTCAGACGCCGTCATCCGTGCGATCGAAGATGCCGGCTGGACTCTATCCACCGCCGCCGCGGAATCGACCTGGATAGCAGCCCGCTTCACGCGCCGCTGACTCGTGTAGTCCCCCGTCGTGCCCCAGTTCCCGTCGCTCCCGTCGTTCCCGTCGTTCTCTTAGTTCACCTAGCCCCCTTGAGGTACTTCTCCCACCACGCCAGCTCGTTAATCATCCGATGCACGTTGTTCCAGTTGCCGGAGATCCCGTGTGGCTGGTCGGCGTAGCGAATCATCTTTGACGGGATGCCCCGCCGTTTGAGCGCGAAATACATTTCTTCGGTCTGATCGATCGGCACACGCTGATCCACTTCCCCGCCGACGAACAGGGTCGGGGTCTTCACGCGATCGGCGTACGAGATAGGCGACTGTTTGATCATGCGCGCGCGGGCGGCGGGGTCCCAGGGCGGACCGAAGAACTCGGTTTCCTTCGTCCGGTAAATGTCCGCCGTGCCGTAATCGCTGATCCAGTCGCTGATGCCGGCGCCGGCGATCGCCGCCGCGAAACGGTCGGGATACTGCGTGATGAGCCAGTCGGTCATGAACCCGCCGTAGGAATGACCGGTGTGCCCCACGCGCTTCGCGTCGATCGGGTACCGCTTCAGCACGTAGTCGATGCCCGAGATCACGTCCTGGCCGTCCTTGTCGCCCCAGGCGCCCCACGTGGCCCACTTGAACGCTTCGCCATAGCCCGTCGAGCTGCGGAAGTTCGTGTCGAGCACGAAGTAGCCGTTGGCCGCGAAGAACTGCTTCTTGAAATCGAAGTTGTATCCGGTATTCGCGTGCGGCCCGCCGTGGCTGAAGACAATCAGGGGATACGGGCCCTTTGTCGCGCTGAAGCCGGCTGGATATGTCAGCCAGCCCTCGATCGGCGTGCCATCGACACTCGGCCAGCGGAGCCGATCGGTCTTGCCGATGTCGATCCCGCTCATGAACGAGTCGAGCACGTTCGTGAGTTGCCGCTCATGGCTGCCGTCGATGTCCGCCGCGTAGATTTCGTTGGGCGCATCGTGCGTGCCGACGGTATAGACGATGGTGGTGAAGGAACGATCCACCTGGACGCCGTTGATCGTGCGTTCGCCCTTTGTCAGTTGCTCAACTTTGGCTCCTGGCACCGAGACGCGGAACCAATGCGCTTCGCCGCCGACGTCGGCCGAGAAGTACAGGTAGCGGCTGTCGGGTGACCATTGCGTCGCGCCGGGCTCCAGATCCCAGCTCGCGGTGAGATTGATCGGCGCGCCGCCGGCCACAGGCCGCACGAAGACATCGCGCGGCCCACCGTGATTGAGCTTCTGCTGAATCACCATGTCCGTGCCGAACGTGCGCGCGTAGCTCAGGTACCGGCCATCGGGCGAGTACGACAGGTCGCTGTAGACATAACCGTCGTTGGTGACGCGCGTGAGCGCGCCGTCGGTCGTGACGGTGTAGAGATCCGGGCTTTCGTACTTGAGCTCGTCCTTCCAATCGGGATCGGCAACAAAGGCAATGAGCTTGCCGTTGGGATGCCACGCTATCCCCGTCGGCCGGAGTTCCTGATCCACGAGGATTCTGGTCTCCGGGCCGCCGGCCACCGGCTGCAGCACCAGTTGCGCCGCGGGTCGCGCATGCGGATCCGGCGCGGGAAACGGGCTGGCGTCGCGCTGAAAGTCTTTCCAGTCGATGATGGCGCCTTTGAAGCGTTCCTGATGCCGCTTCTCGAAATCGGTCGCAGACACGGCCGCCTTCGGCGGCGCGGCTTTGTCGCGCGCGGCAACCACCCACTGGCCGTCCGGGCTGCGCGTTCCAGCAGCGGCGCCGGCACCACCGCGGCCGCCGCCACCCGCGCGACCGCCGCCTCGACCGGTCGCCGGGGCCGCCGCCGCGTCCAGCTTCACTGGCGGGGCTGATGGATTCGCTGGGTCAAACGTATACGACGCGCCTTCGACCGAGTACCGCAGCAGACTCCCGGGCGTCCATGCGGCGCCTGATACCGGCTTCCCGCCGTGCAGTACCGGCCGCTGCTTCGTCGTGCCGTCGATCGCGGTGTAGTACGACTCCGATCGCTGACCATTCGTCTCTTCGACACGCGTCGAGACAGCGAAGCTGACCCACTTCGAGTCGGGCGAAATCTGCGGCGCGCCGACCGACGGAATCCGGTAGTAGTCCTCGATCGTCAGCGGCCGGCGCCCGGTTGCCGCCTGGCCCGGCCGAACCACCGCCGGCGGCCGAGCCGCGCGCGCCACCGGAACGAGGATCAGAATGCCGAGCAGGAGCCCACCGCGCCAACGCTGTGCAGATGTCATCGCGCCTCCGAGGGAATGTCGAATCTTACTGCGCCATTACGCCGCCGGCCCCGTCGTTCCCGTCGTTCCCGTCGTTCCCCAGTTCCCGTCGTTCCCGTCGTTCCCCAGTTCCCCAGTTCCCCAGTTCCCGTAGTTAGTAGAATCCCCCACATGTCCATCCGACACCGCGAAGCCAGCCGTCTCGAGGGATTCAGCGACGCCGTCTTCGGCTTTGCGCTCACGTTGCTGGTCGTTTCGCTGGAGACGCCCAGGACCTTCGCCGAACTCCGGGAGCTGCTGCAGCAGTTTCTGCCGTTTGCCCTGACCTTCTCGATGGTCTGCTGGATCTGGTACGAGCACAATCTCTTCTTCCGCCGGTACGGCCTGCAGGACGCGTTCACGGTCTTTCTCAACTGCCTCCTGTTGTTCGTCGTCCTCTTCTACGTCTATCCGCTCAAGTTCCTGACGTCATCGCTCGTGGACACCTTCGTCTTCCACAAGGAAGGCTTCGAGGGGACGGAAGCCGATGGCCATCTGCTGATGTGGCTCTACAGCCTGGGCGTGCTGCTGATCTTCCTGACGTTCATCGCGCTGCACATGCACGCCTGGCGCCAGCGTGCGGCGTTGGCGCTGACCCCCACGGAATCGTTGCAACTCCGGTTTCGCATTCGCAGCCACGCCATTAGTGCCGGCCTCGCGGCCGTTTCGATCCTGCTTGTGTTGATCCTGCCGCACCGGCTGGCGCTTGCCGGGCTGGTGTACGGCTTGATGGGACCGCTGCACGCGTGGAACGGCTACGCGGCCGGCAAAGCGCACGCGGCGCTGGCCCAGACCTGAATCGACCTCAGACGGGAGGTTTCCATGACCCGCGCCGCTTTCCGATGGACCGCCGCGGCCGGTCTTGCCGTGGCGCTGGTGTCGATCGGATCGACCGCCATGCCTCGCGCGGAGCAGGCAGTCTGGAAGCCGTCGGCCGGCCCGTTGCTGACGCGATGGGCGAAGGACGTGACGCCGGACCGGGTTCTGCCCGATTACCCGCGCCCGCAGATGGTACGGAGCCAGTGGCTGAATCTGAATGGCCTCTGGGACTACGCGATCGTCGATCGCCGCAGCGACGTTGTCCCTGCATCGGGCATGTTCGACGGCAAGATCCTCGTGCCGTTCCCGATCGAATCCGCACTCTCGGGCGTGATGAAGAAAGTCGGCGACTCCAACAAGGTCTGGTACCGGCGGACGTTTGAAGTGCCCCGCGAATGGCAGGGCCAGCGCGTGCTGCTGCACTTCGGTGCCGTGGACTTCCAGGCGTGGCCCATGGTCAACGGCCAGTCGTTCCCGGCGCACCAGGGCGGCTACGACGCGTTTACGCTCGACATCACGCAAGCGCTCAAACCAGACGGTCCGCAGACCCTGATGGTGTCGGTATGGGATCCGACCGACGCCGGTCAGCAGCCGCGTGGCAAACAGGTCAATCGGCCGAACGGGATCTGGTACACGTCGGTCACGGGCATCTGGCAGACCGTCTGGATTGAGCCCGTGCCGGAAACCTCGATCAATTGGCTCCTCCTCACGCCCGACATCGACCAAGGTGTGCTGAATCTCCGGATGAGCGCGGAGCAGCCAGACATGGAACGACCGGACGCGATCACCGCGATCGCGCTCGACGGCGCGCGTGAGGTCGCGCGAGCCACGGGGCGAGTCGGCGGTTCAGGGCTTAATCTGGCAATTCGCAACGCGAAACTGTGGTCGCCCGACTCACCGTTTCTCTACAGCCTCAAGGTGAGTCTGACCAATGGGCGGGCGACCGATACTGTCACGTCCTATTTCGGCATGCGCAAGTCGTCGCTCTGCACAGACGCCGAAGGGACGACGCGCATGTGCCTGAACAACGCGCCGCTGTTTCAGGCTGGGCCGCTGGACCAGGGCTGGTGGCCGGACGGACTGTACACGGCGCCGACCGACGAGGCGCTGCGATACGACATCGACGTCATGAAGCGGCTCGGGTTCAACATGGCCCGCAAGCACGTGAAAGTCGAACCCGAGCGCTGGTACTACTGGGCGGATCGGCTCGGCCTCATCGTCTGGCAGGACATGCCCAGCACGGTGATCCGCGCGAATACCACGCGAACGCCTGAATCGGCGGCGCAGTTCGAACGCGAGCTCGACGCGTTGATCGATCAACGCCGCAACCATCCCAGCATCGTCATGTGGGTGCCGTTCAACGAAGGCTGGGGCCAGTACGACACGCCGCGCATCGTGGACGCAGTGCGAACGCGCGATCCAAGCCGGCTCGTGGACAACGCGAGCGGCTGGACCGATGCCAAAGTCGGCGACGTCAGCGACGTTCATCGGTATCCGGGCCCGGGCGTCCCGCCGAAGGAAGCCGCGCGGGCGGCGGTGCTCGGCGAATTCGGCGGGTTGGGTCTGCCGCTGCCCGGACACACGTGGCAGGAGCAAGCGAACTGGAGCTATCGCGGCTTTACGTCACAGACAGAACTGACCAATGCGTTCGTGTCGCTGCTCGGTCGCCTGCATCCGCTCATCGGCACGCCCGGACTGTCTGCCGCTGTGTACACGCAGACCACGGACGTCGAGATCGAAGTGAACGGCCTGATGACGTACGACCGCGCCGTGATCAAGCCGGACGAAGCGCGCGCCCGCGCGGCGATCCTGGCGCTCTACACACCGCCGCCCACGATGCGAGAAGTCCTCGCGACATCACGCGACCAGCCGGCCACCTGGCGCTACACGACCAACGCTCCAGCGGCGGATTGGACGACGGCCGCGTTCGATGATTCGACGTGGGCCTCAGGCCCAGGC
>DASUGC010000228.1:0-8693 GCA_036274235.1 Vicinamibacterales bacterium | reverse complement strand
TCCTGGTGTCTTCGGATGCGTTCGCGGAAGAGAAGTTGAGAACGATGCGTGCGTTCGGCGCGGAGGTGCGGGTGGTGCCCAGCGAAGGCGGCCGCGTGACGCCGGACCTGTTCGTGCGGATGCGAGCCCAGGTCGATGAACTCCGCTCCGAGCCGGAGACGTACTGGACGGATCAGTTCAACAACGCAGACGCCCTCGAAGGGTATGCCGGCATTGGGCGCGAGTTGCTGGACCAGATCGGCGGCCGCCTGGATGTGTTTTGCGGCGCGGTCGGCACGGGCGGCATGCTGGCTGGTGTGGCGCACGCGTTACGCGCGGGCGGCAGTCGAGCGAAGATTGTCGCGCTCGAGCCCGCCAGCTCGCCGGCCCTCACCGAAGGACGCGGCGGACCGCACCGGGTGGAGGGCATCGCGACCGGCCGGGTGCCACACCATATGCAGGACAAGCCCTACGACGAGGCACGCGCGATTCGAGAAGAGGACGCGCGTGCGATGGCCCGAAGGCTGGCGCAGGAGGAAGGTCTGCTGGCCGGCACATCGAGCGCGCTCAATATCGCCGCGGCGATCGACGTGGCGCGCGAGCTCGGCGCCGGAAAAACGGTCACGACGGTGGCCGTGGATACCGGGCTCAAGTACCTGAGCGGCGACCTGTTCGCGAGCTGACGCGCGATGCGCTCGCGCGCCACGGCCGGGTTTATCGAACCAATGCAACTGCTCAGGCAGGACGCGCTGCCTGACGACCCGTCGCGGTGGCAGTACGAGCTCAAGTTCGATGGATACCGCGCGGTTGCGATCAAGTCCGCGGGCACAGTGTTTCTGCGATCGCGCAACAACAACGACTTCAACGGCAAGTACCCGTCGATCGTGCGCGCGCTCGCAGGGCTGCCGGAGGATACCGTCATCGACGGCGAAGTGGTGGCGCTCGACGACGAAGGGAGGCCGTCGTTTGGGGCGCTGCAGCAGTCGGGCCCGGCCACGCCGGTCGTGTACTTCGTGTTCGACGTCATGATGATCGGTGGCGTCAGTCTGCGACAGGAATCGCTCGACGCGCGCCGGGCCATTCTGGAACGGAAGATCGCGCCAAAGCTGGCTGAGCCTGCGCTGTTGAGCCAGGTCCTTTCGGGCCCGCTCGCTGCGCTGACGGCGGCAGTCCGGGAACAGGCATTCGAGGGGCTCGTGGCCAAGCGGCGCGACAGCAAATACGAACCGGGGCTGCGATCGGGAGCCTGGCGCAAGATGCGCATCGATCGCGGCCAGGAGTTTGTCATTGGCGGTTACACCGCGGGCGCATCGCCATTCGATGCGATCGTGGTCGGCTACTACGAGGGCGATCGATTGCTGTACGCGGCGCGGACACGCAATGGTTTTACGCCCGCCACGCGCGCCGCCCTGAAGCAGCGTTTTCGTGGATTGGAGATCTCGAGCTGTCCATTCGCGAATCTGCCGGAAGCCCGGAGTGGACGCTGGGGCCAGGGGCTCACGGCGGAGAAGATGGCCGAGTGCCGCTGGCTGAAGCCGGTGCTGGTTGCGCAGCTCGAGTTTCTCGAGTGGACGGCGGACAACCATCTGCGGCACGCGCGATTCGTGGGGCTGCGCGAGGACAAGCGCGCCAGAGCGGTGACGCGGGAGTAGCCGCGAGCAGAAAGCCCTTGTGGCAGACGCCGCCGCCTGCTATCTTCCCCTTTGTATCCTATGGGAGAGACGAACGCCACGGACATCCTGCGCGGCACGCTGGATCTGCTGATTCTTCGCGCGCTGAGCTGGGGGCCGGCGCACGGCTACACGGTGGCGAAGTGGGTCGAGTCCGCCACCGGCGACGCACTCGCGCTCAATGAAGGCACCCTGTATCCGGCGCTGCATCGGCTCGAGGAGCGGCGGTGGGTGTCCTCCCGCTGGGGGACGTCGGAAAACAACCGGCAGGCCCGGTTCTACTCCCTGACCCGCGCCGGCCGGGCGCAGTTGCGGCGTGAGACGAGCAACTGGCATCGCTACGCCGAAGCCATGTTCACGGCCCTCGGCGCGCCGGCGCCCGCCAAGCCGCGCAAGTGACATGAGCGCGTGGTCCCGCCTCAGACGGCTGTGGCGATCGGAAGAGCGCGCCGCCATCGATCGCGAGTTGTCCTTCCATCTCGAGATGCGTGCGCGCGAGTTGATGGACCGGGGCATGACCGCCGCCGAGGCGCGGATCCAAGCCCAGCGGCGTTTCGGCAACTACGACGAATCACGGCAGGAATGCGTGGACATCGATGACCGACGGAGGCAACACATGCGCCGGACGCAGTATTGGACTGAGTTTCTTCAGGATCTCGCCTACGCCTTCCGGATGTACAGGCGCAGTCCCGGCTTCACGGCTGTCGCGCTGCTGACCCTGGCTCTGGGCATCGGCGCCAACAGCGCCATCTTCAGCGTCGTTCATGGCGTCCTGCTCGAATCCCTGCCGTATCCCAATCCGGATCAGCTGTACCGGGTGCGGACGCTCTATCCGGATGGCACGGCGTACTCCGTATCGCCGCCGGATTTTGCGAGCCTGCGCCTGGATACGCGGGCGTTCCATCGCATCGAGGCGTACGGCCTCGCCTCCTTCGGCATGGCGGGTATGGGCGAGCCGCGCGAAGTGACCGGCATGCGCGTCAGCGACGGTCTGTTCGACCTGCTCGGGTTCCGCATGTCTGACGGTCACGGCTTCAGTCCCGACCACTTTCAGCCGGGCCAGGGAAATGTGGTGGTACTCGATCACGGCTTCTGGGTCCGCGAATTCGGCGGCGACAAGTCGGCAATCGGGCGAACCCTGACGCTCGGCGGCCGGCCGTACGAAATCGCCGGCGTGCTGGCGCCTGATGCCCAGCCACTCACGCCTGTAGACCTGTACGTGCCGATTCAGTACGACGCGACGTACCAACCGACGGCCCAGCCGGCGCGCCGGAGTGAATCGCTGGCCCTGATCGGCCGCGCCAGGCCGGGCATGGACGCCGTGGCGGTGGAAGCCGATCTGTCGCGCATGGGCAGGAGCATGCAGGAGGCCTTTCCACAAACGAACGCGGCCCTGACCTTTACCGCGACGTCGTTGCGCCGCTTGATGGTCGGCGACGTGCAACGCCCGCTGGTCATGTTGATGGCGGCGGTCGGGCTCGTACTGCTCGTCGCGTGCGCGAATGTCGCCAGCCTGCTGCTGGCCAGGGCCTCGGCGCGACGTCAGGAAATGGCGGTGCGCGCGGCGCTCGGCGCGGGCCATGCGCGCCTGTTGCGTCAACTCGTCACGGAGTCGGTTGTGCTGGCGGTCTCGGGGGCGGCGGCGGGCCTGCTGATCGCGATGGCGGGCACTCGCGCGCTCGTGGCGGCGCGCCCGGCCGACATTCCGCGCCTCGATCAAATCGGCGTGGACATGCCGGTCGTGTTCTTTACGCTGGGAGTCGCCGCGCTCACCGGCCTGCTGTTCGGGCTGTTCCCGGCGTTTCAAGCGACGGGGCGGTCACTGACCGCATCGATGCGCGAGGGCGGCCGCGGGGTCGGCGCCGGCCGCGGCGGTCATCGCGCGCGCGCCATCCTCGTCGTCGCCGAAATGGCGCTGGCGGTGATGCTGCTCATGGGCGCCGGGCTGCTGATCCGGAGCTTCGTTGAACTCACGCGCGTGCCGAGGGGTTTCGAATCCGATCGGGGTGTGACGTTCAATGTGCTGCTGCAAGGACCGGCGTACCAGACCGCCGCGCAGATCATCAGCCGCGTCCAGGAACTCGAAGCGCGCTTGAAATCCCTGCCCGGCGTGTCCTCGGCCGCGGCGTCCACCGTGGTTCCCCTTGCCGTCCGCGGCGGCATGTTCGATTTTGCGGTCGTTGACGCGCCGCCTCCGCCGTCCAATGTGAATCCTGAGATCGCCGTCGGCAGCGTCACGCCCGACTACTTCAAGGCCGTCGGCGCTCCCATCAAACTGGGGCGCGCGCTGACCGATCAGGACACGGCCGCGACACCGCGAGTGGCGGTGATCAATGAAACCGGCGTCAAGCGCTGGTTCGGCGGCCAGGATCCGACCGGCAAGTTTGTGATTGCCGGCGGCCAGCGGGAGCAGATCGTCGGCGTCGTCGCGGACATCCGTCATCAGCGAGACCTGAGCCTGCCCTCGTCGCCTCAGTTATATGAAGCGTACGCGCAGCGGCCGTCTCGCACACCGCGCTTTGTCGTCCGGATGTCGCAGGATGGCACGCTGCGGGAATCGACGGTGCGGGCAGCCCTTCATGAGATCGATCCGGGCGTCGCGATCACGGCCTTTGTCCCGTTCGCGAAGCTCATTGATGACTCCGTGGCGCGGCCGCGTTTCTATACGTCGTTGCTCGCGCTCTTCGCCGCCGCGGCGCTGGTGCTGGCCGCCACAGGTATCTTCGGCGTGATGAGTTATTCCGTGGCGCAGCGCAGCCGCGAGATCGGCATCCGCATGGCGCTGGGCGCCCGCCGCAGCCGGGTCGTCGGCGCCATCGTCGGCCGCGCCGCGATGCTGGCCGGCGCCGGCATTGTCCTGGGCATCGCCGGGACGGTCGCGCTGGCGCGCATGATCCAGAGCCTGCTCTTCGGCGTCAAGGTGCTCGATCCCCTGACGATCGCCGGCGTCGCCGCGATACTGGGCCTCAGCGCCATCGTTGCAAGCCTGGTCCCCGCGCGGCGAGCCGCGTGGATTGATCCAGGGAACATATTGCGGGAAGGCTAGAGCGAGCCGCGCGCGCGTGTGAGGGGTCCGGGGACGAAGTCCCGGGCTAATACCAGAAGGCAAAGCCCCCAGATCAAACGTTCGCCGCGATGCGTTCCAACTGAACGTTATCGAGAATGCGCACCTGATGCCGCCCGTCGAACGCGATTAAGCCCTGCTTCACGAGCTTGGTGGTGGCCCGGCTGACGGTCTCCAGGGAGTGTCCGACAAAGTCCGCGACGTCCGAGCGGCTCATCGGCAGCGGGACGACATCGCGCGACTTCGCCTCAACATTCCGGTCACGCATCATGACGAGGAACATCGCGAGCCGGCCGATGGCGTCCTGGCGCGCCAGCATGATGACCCGGCGCTGGGACTCGCGGATTTCATGCGTCAGCTTGATGAGGAACTGAAATTCGAGCGCCGCGTCGCGCTGGAGCAGCGGAACCAGATCCTCCAGCTCAATCCTGTAGGCGGAGGCCGGTGTCAGCGCGCGGGCCGTGTTGACGTAATGTCCGTTCTCGGCGAGCCCGAACAAATCGCGCGCGAACAGGAATGACTTGATGCGCTTGGCGCCGCTCGGCAGCTCGCGATACGTCTTCACAGCGCCGCTGCGGCCAATGAAGATGGCCTTCGCTTCCTGGCCTTCGCGATAGAAGAACTGTCCCTTTCCCAGTTTGACGATGGTGGCGATGTCCAGGAGCTGTTGGCGCTGCCGCGGCGTCAGGAGCTGGGCGACGAGGCCTTCCTCGCGTGCCAGGAATCGCCTGGCGGCGATGGCGGGACCGGCGTTGTGATCCCCGTCCTTGGCGGCTGCGGCAGGTGGTGTCATGGCCCGTTGGACGAGAGCAACCCTTGTGCCGGATCAAAATTCACGGATGCCGCCGCGCGGGAGTTGGTTGCGCCACGACCTGCTGGGGATCTGGTTCGCCCAGTCACGGGCGGTTGTGAGTCCGGCGGGATCGCGCCGAAGAGGCACGAGTGACCCGCCATTGACAAAAAAAGTTGTCAAGACTACCATTCGCGCCGTGCTCGACATCCAGGTTCTGGACGATCCGGCGGCGGCGACGGTGGCGCTCGAGCCCACGAGGAGCCGGCTCTTGTCGGAACTCGCCGTGCCCGCGTCGGCGGCCAGCCTGGCATCGCGCGTCGGTCTGGCCCGGCAGAAGGTCAACTACCACCTCCGCGCGCTGGAATCGCACGGACTCGTCAAGCTCGCTGAGAAGCGCAAATGGGGAGGCCTGACCGAACGGCTCCTCGTCGCGACGGCGGCGTCGTATGTCGTCTCGCCGGGCGCGCTGGGTCCTGTTGCCGCGGATCGCAATCGCGCCGTCGATCGGCTGTCGTCGAGCTATCTCGTGGCGCTTGGCGCGCGGATCGTGCGGGAGATTGGCGACCTGGCCCGCCGGGCGACCGACACCGGCAAGCGTCTGGCGACGCTTGCCGTGGACACCGAGATTCGCTTTCGATCGGCGGCCGAGAGAGCCGCGTTCAGCAGCGAACTGACCGACGCCATCACCACCCTTGTCGCCAGATACCACGATGCATCCGCACCCGGCGGCCGCGCGCATCGTCTGGTGATCGTGGCGCACCCGCTGCCACGCAAATCCGATCCGAAGGAGCCCTCATGAGCGTGAAGAAAGATCCGTCCGGACGTCGTTGGGTACAGGTGGAGGTGGAGGTCCCCGGCACGCCGGAAGAAGTCTGGCAGGCCATTGCCACTGGCCCGGGCATTTCCTCGTGGTTTGTCCCGACGGAGTTCGAAGAGCGTGACGGCAAGCCCGTGGCCGTGAAGTTGAACTTCGGTCCCGGCACGGAAGCGCGATCGGTCGTGACGACCTGGGATCCGCCCCGCAAACTCGTCGCACAAGGCGAGGGCTGGGGCGGGTCGCCGCCGATGGCGGATGAGTGGACCGTCGAGGCGCGCGGCGGTGGCGTCTGTGTCGTGCGGGTGATGCACAGTCTCTTCGCGGACACGGACGACTGGGACAATCAACTGGAAGGCACCGAATCCGGCTGGCCGGCGTTCTTCCGCATTCTGCGGATCTATCTCACGCACTTCCGCGGCCAGCGATCCGCGATGATGCAATGGATCGCGCCGGCCGCGGGAACACAGGCGGAAGCGTGGGACGCCTTGACGTCCGCGCTCGGCCTGAAGGGACTCGGCGTTGGCCAGCGGGTGGACGCGCCGGCGGGCGTGCCATCGGTTGGCGGGATCGTCGAACACGTCAGCGAGAAGCCCCGCAACATTCTGGTGCGGCTGGACAAGCCCGGGCCCGGCGTGGCCGCATTCGGCGCCGTCAGCCACGGCGGCGCCGTGCTCGTCACGCTGAGTTTCTATTTGTACGGCGATCGGGCTGCCGGCACTGTCGCGCGTGAGACGCCGCTGTGGGACGCGTGGACGCAGGAACGGTTTCCCGCGCCGTCAAGCTGAGTTCGATCGGATCGTCCGGCGCATCACGACGGCGCCGGCAACGGCCGCGCACGCCGACGCCGCCAGGATGCCGACTTTGGCTGAGTCGAGCTGCGCCGTGCCGTCGAAGGCCAGCATCGCGATGAACAGCGACATCGTGAAGCCGATTCCTCCCAGACACGCGCAGCCGGACAACATCGTCCAGCTCACGCGGTCGGGCAGCGCCGCGGCCTTCAGGCGCACCGAGAGGAACGCGGCGGCCATGATCCCGATCGGCTTGCCCACGACCAGGCCCACCACCACGGCAAGGGTGACGGCATCGGCGGAGAAGCCTGTCAGCGACACGCCGGCGTTGGAGAGCGCGAACAGCGGCATCACGACGAATGCCGAGAGGCCGTGCAGCGCATGTTCCAGCCTCAGCAGCGGCGCAAGCGCTTCCAGATTCGCCTTGCCGACGGCAAAAATCGCTTCCTGCTGGCCCTTGCTCGTCATCACGCGGAAGTCGCCCGTCTCGGTCCGTTCGAACTGATCGAGGAGACGGCGCGTGCGATCGGCATATTCAGCGGCGCTGATTCGCGTGCGCACCGGGATCGTGAACGCCAGGAGCACGCCCGCGATCGTCGCGTGCACGCCGGACTCATGGACGAAGAACCAGAGCACCGCGCCGATCAGCAGGTACGGCATCAGCGCGCGCACGCGCAGGAGGTTCAGGCCCATGAGCGCGACGAGGCACGCGCCGGCCATCGCGACGGCGTGCCAGACGAGGCCGCCCGTGTAAAAGAACGCGATGACGAGCACCGCGCCGATGTCATCGACGATGGCGAGGGCGGCGAGAAAGACTTTGAGACCGCCGGGCGCGCGGGGTGCCGCCAGGGCGAGTGCGCCAAGCGCGAACGCGATGTCGGTGGCCATGGGAATGGCCCAGCCGCGCGACGCCGATCCGCCCCCGCTGACCAGCACGTAGAGCAGCGCCGGCACGAGCATGCCGCCGAGGGCGCCCGCAATCGGCAGTGCCGCCTGACGCGGGGACGCGAGCTCGCCGGCCAGGACTTCACGTTTGATCTCGAGGCCCACCAGCAGAAAGAACACGGCCATCAGCGCGTCGTTGATCCATTGATGGAGCGTGAGCGCCAGCTGGTGGCCGCCGGCGCCAACGGTCAGCCGTGTTTCCCAGAGCGCCCGGTACTGGTGCCCCCATCCGGAATTCGCGACGATCAGAGCGACAGCCGCGCACCCCACGAGCAGGATGCTGGCCGCGGCCTCGGTCCTGAAGAACTGCTGAAACGCGCTGGGGATGCTGGTGCTGGATCGCATGGGCCGACTGTTCAGGGCAGTTCATCGTAGCCCGTCAGGGCGGGTGCTTGCCGGTCCGGGCGAGTACTGTTAGTTTTGTAGGGTTCTAACCGCCGCGTTGTGACCTGTTGGGAGGTCGTTCAACGGTAGGACAGCAGACTCTGACTCTGCTTATCGGGGTTCGAATCCCTGCCTCCCAGCCAGCACATCCGCGTTGATCCAACCCCTTCAGCTGCAACAGTTTGGGCTGTCTCAAGTGGTTCGAATCCCAGACAGTCTTCGCGTTAGATCAATCTCAAGATTGTTCTCGATG